>CAZVIS010000078.1:0-11008 GCA_964627355.1 uncultured Rhodobacterales bacterium | reverse complement strand
GGCCCGACCCGACCGTCATGGGCGCCTTCGCGGGGCTGGAGATTGCCTGCTGGGATATCCTAGGCAAGGCGCGCAACCGTCCGGTCTGGGCGCTGCTCGGGGGCCGGATGAATGAACGCATCCGCAGCTATACCTACCTCTACCCGCAACCCGGTCAGGACCACACCGAGTTCTGGGTCAACCCCGACTGGCAGGCCGAGGCGGCGGCGGCCTATGTCGCGCAAGGCTTCACCGCCGTGAAGTTCGACCCCGCGGGACCCTACACCATCCGCGGCGGCCATGAACCTGCGATGAGCGACATCACCCGTTCCGTCGCCTTCTGCGCGAAGATCCGGGAGGCCGTGGGCGACCGCGCCGACCTTCTGTTCGGCACGCATGGCCAGTTCACCACCCCCGGCGCGATCCGGTTGGGGCGAGAGCTGGAACCCTACAACCCCCTCTGGTACGAAGAGCCGATCCCGCCGGACAACCTGCTGGAATTTGCCGAGGTTGCCCGACACGTCCGCATCCCGCTCGCCACCGGCGAACGCCTGACCACCAAGACCGAATTCGGCGCGCTGCTGAGGATGGGCGGCGTGAAGATCCTGCAACCCGCGCTCGGCCGTGTCGGCGGCATCTGGGAGGCCAAGAAGATCGCCGCAATGGCCGAGGTCTTCAATGCCGAGATGGCGCCGCACCTTTATGCGGGGCCGGTGGAGTGGGCCGCGAACATCCACTTCGCCACCTCGATCCCGAACCTTCTGATCGCCGAGACGATCGAGACGGGGGGGGCCTTCCATCTTGCCCTCATCGGGCACACGATCCAGTGGGAGGACGGCTATATCCTGCCGCCCGAGACCCCGGGCCTTGGCATCGCCTTTGACGAGGACCTGGCCCGGGCACACCCGTTTACAGGCACTGGCCTGCACCTGCAGATGCAGGAAGCGCCCTGCGACTACCGCCACGGCAACCGCTTTGAAGGCGGGGCCCCGTCGACCAAGGCGTAAGGGCCCTGCGCGGGTCTCGCAGCCCGGGCGGCCGGCCCGAGGGCGGACGCAGCACTGATGCGGGGCCAACACGACCGGCGACCGAGGCAGAGGTCCGGCAGTCGCACGTTACCAAGGGTCGCGAAACCGGGCACCGAGCGCAGCGTTTGTAACATTGTTGCGGCGCGACAGCGCCCCGACGTCCAGCACGAAGGCTAGACGTCATCTGGTCCCGTCCGGCCGCGCCTGGACGGATAATGTACCCCGACGTTGCGTCACAAGCAGTTGCACGCGCAATTGCGCCCCGCCGGAGGGCGCCACAGCCCATTCCCAGAATGGTTACGACCGGAAAAACTAAATTCCGCAGTGTAACCTTTTGTCAAAAGATTGCTCGTTTTCTGCAATAGCGATGGCTCTGTTTCAGAAAGTAACGGCTTCGGGACGCGCCTTGTTGCAAACCAGTCGCATCAACAATTCTCGCCTCACCCAGATCGGGAATTGGAGCCATGCAGAAGAAATTCGCCACGATCCACGACTATCATAATCAGGACCGGGCCATTCGCGTTGACGGCGCCGAGTATCCGGCGGTCCGCGTGCTCAAGCTTGACGAAGGGTCCGGAGACGTCCGGTTCATCCGGACGGACCGGCATGCGCTGGTGATGACGCTGGACGGCACCGCCAAGCACCTGACGCGCATGGACGGCATCAACAGCGAAGAGCCTTCGCGGCCCGATGACATCTGCCTGATCCCGGGGGGGATGCCGCTGCATCTGGCCTGGACCAACCATGCCGCGGTGCAACGCAGCCTGATGGTGGAATTCGATGAGACGTTCTTCCAGACCTATGTTCCCGAAGTCGCGACCGAGGCTTTCCGGCGTGGCCACCTGCTGCCAGCAAACTTTGCGCAGCGGCCGGTGATGGGAAACCTGATCCGCCTGCTGTCGCGTGAGATCACGCCCGAGACATCGCAGGGCCGCCTGTTTGCGGATACCGCGATCCGGCTGCTGGCGCTGGAGGTTGCGGCTTCGGCCTGGACCGTGCCCGCCTTTCTGAACGAGGCACGAAGCCGCCCTGACGCCCGGCTGAAGCGTGCCATTGATTACATCGAGGCCTTCTTCACGACCGACATCTCGATCCTCGACATCGCAGCGGCGGCCGGCCTCAGCCAGACACAACTGACCCGGTCGTTCCGGCTGGCCACGGGCAAGACGCCCTACTCCTATGTGATCGACCGCAGGTTGGACCATGCCGTGGGGCTGCTGCGCTCGACCGAACTGCCGATTGCGTTCATCGCCCTCGAGGCGGGCTTTACCGACCAGGCGCATTTCACCCGGCTGTGCCGCGCGCGGCTTGGCAAGACGCCAGGCACGATCCGCCGGGGCTGAACATGCCCCGGCGCTGCGGCGTTTGTCGATTTATCGCCTCAGCCCCGAGGTATCGTTCAATTTTCTTACCGTTCTCCGAGGTACGTTTCGAGAAATCACCAAGCAAGCGCGGTGCCCATGACGCAGAGCCCGGCCAGTTCGAACCACAGCGCTGCCCCCAAGCTTCTGCAATGGGGAAGGGCACATTTGACGGACCAACCAGTTGTCTGGGCGTCGACCAGTGATTGGAATGGCCTGAGCCTGACCAGCATGCGCGAAACCGACGGTGAAGTTGTCCTGCCGAAGATGGAACAGAACGCGCTGGTGCAGTCCGTTGAAGGATCGAAGCGTCACTTTGCCAGCTTTGCCTCGCGCAGCTTCTCGTCGGCTGTCCGCCCAGGCGAGATTGCGGCAATCCCGCGCGGGGCCAGCATCTACTCGTCCTGGCAGAACCACGGGAAGCTGCAAACCTTTCACCTGGTCGAATTTTCGCCTAGGCTCTTCGAAATCCATACGCCCGAGATCGCCAGCGAGGCACTGCTGCGCGGCCACCTTATGCCGGAAGGCTTTGCCGAACGGCCAGCGATCGCCCGTCTGATCGCGTTGCTGGTACGGGAGACCGATATCGAACACCGGCGCGGACGGCTGTTTGCCGAGACGGTCGCGCGGCTTCTGGCGCTGGAGATCGCCAACGGCTTCTGGACGCTGCTGCCTGACAATCTGAATGCCGTTCCAATTGGCGACAGCCGAATCCGGCGGGCCATCGACTTTATCGAGGCGCATTTCACCGAAGATCTGTCGATCCAGGATATTGCAGCGGCAGCAGCACTCAGCCCGTCGCAATTGACTGTTGCGTTCCGAAGATTGCTGGGCAAGTCGCCTTATTCCTATGTCATCACGCGCCGTCTGGATCAGGCGATCGCATTGCTGCGCCAGACCGAACTTTCGATTGCACATGTGGCGTTGGAGGCCGGGTTCTGCGATCAGGCCCATCTCACACGGCTCTGCCGCGCACGTCTGGGGAAGACGCCGCGGCAGATCCGTCAGGGGTAAGGGTCCGGCCGGGGGAGCCCAGGGGGGACAGGGAGTAGCCGGACCCTCCGGATCAGTTGATCCGGTACACCACCGGACAGTTCCCACGGAAGCCAACTGCTTTCGGCGGGCCACCGGCGATCGATTCCACGATGCCCTTGGCACCGGCGTTCTCGATGTCGATCGCGTTCGTCAGCTTGGTGCGATAGCCCTTCTCGATGGCATCATTCGTCCAGACCACCGGGAACAGGCGCCAGATCGGCGAGTAGTCCAGGTTGATGGTCGGGATACCGCCGAGGATGTTCAGCGGGCCGTGGCCGCCATCGGCAATCGCCGAATTGATGCCCTGACGGTAGGGGTTGTCGAGGCCGGTCGGCCCGTTCACCACCACATAGATCCGCTCGGCGCTTTCGCCCGGGGCAGCGTCTTCCAGCGCGAAGGGGTTCTCGTTCATCGCCGGCGCATGGATCGCTGCTTCCAGCGTCGCCACGGTCGGATCGTTGGCTTCGGTCGACAGATAGAAGATCGGCTTGCCGAAGGTGTAACCCAACGTCATCGCCAGGGTCACGGTGCCGTCGCGCGGGCAGATCGCCACGACCTTGTCATGTACCTTGGTATGGTCCACGGCGCCGTCGCACATCGCGTTCAGTTCGTCCTCGGTGGTGTTGTAGGACACCATCGGCATGTTGAAGATCGCGTTCTTGCCGTTCGCGAACTGCACCAGCGGTGAGTAGTTCTCGTCACCCACGGCACCCGGCGTCGCCGACTTCGGAGGGAAGAAGTTGGGCGCATCGCCCGGGGTCAAGCCGCGCTCGACCGAGAAGTCCACCTTGCCGGATTCGAAGATGAAGATCCCGTCCTTGTCGATGGACGCCTGACGAACGCCTTTGCCAATCGCGCCGTAGGCCATCTTGGCCGAGTAGTTGACGCCGTGCAGGTTGGCCAGGTTCTCGTCCGAAGTGTCGGTGATCACCGACCACACCGACTCGCCCGAAGCCATGCGGCCCTTGCGCAGCGGCACGGTCATCGTGCCCTTCTCAAGATCGATATGCGCCGATTTCATCAGAAGAACCGGCCCGAGGAAGGACGGATTGACCTCGGAAGGCGAGGGTTGGGCGACGATGATGTGCTCGTCAGGGAAGATCGAGGCGGGGGCGGGGCGGGCTTCGTGAAGAGGTTTCCCCTCGACGCCACGCACGGTGACCTCGGCGAAGGTGGGGGCCGCGCAGACGACCGCCAGAAGCGCAAGGGCCGTGCCCTGCGCCAGAATCCGATACGCTGTCATGGTGCAATGTCCTGATTGCTAGGCAGGTCGATCTGTCAGCCTGCGTGGACATCAAGCCACGGAAATCGCTGCACTCGCTTGCAGGATACGCCGAAGTTTTTGGACGATCCTGACGCAAGGTGAAACCTGCGTCACCTTGCCGTGAACGGCCGTGAAAACACCGGATTGGCGACCCCGGAAGGACTCGAACCCTCAACCTCGGACTTAGAAGGTCCTTGCTCTATCCAGTTGAGCTACGGGGCCGCACAGGGCCGTTCATGCGGCACGGGCGCCCTTCGCGCAATCAGATTTCGCGCGTCATGAAGGCGGACATAGGGTCGGGCGCATAACCCTCGAACGGGTCGCAGTAGGTGAAGCCGCCGACCTCGTAGAGGCGGCGGGCCGTGGCGAAACTGGCCTGCGCGCCGGTTTCCAGCGACAGGCGCGCGACTCCGTCCACGCGGGCGGCGGCGATCAGGTGGTCCAGCATCACCTTTGCCAGACCCCGCCCCCGCACCTCGTGCAGCACATGCATCGACTTGATCTCGGCATGCGCGCCGGTCAGCCGCTTGTAGGCCCCCATGGCGATGGGCTGCCCGCCCTCGCGCATCACGAAGAAGCGGATGCCGGGGCTTGCCAGCGCGCTGGCATCCATCATGTGGATGCTTTCAGGCGGCGTGTCGGCGTGCATGGCCTGCGTGTGCCGCGCCATCAAGAGACCGAGGTCGGCCCCGAGGGGGCTTTCCTCGGCAATCACCGGTGCGGTCACTGCATCCCCATCAGATCCATGCCGTTCACCAGCAGCGTGCCGGGCTGTGAGGCGTCGATTTCCCACAACAGGCTGCCGTCTGGCTGCGGCTTGGCTAGCCCGCGCGCCATGCCCATTGCGGGCAGCATTTGCTGCTTCATCTCGTCCGGGGCGCCATCCAGTGCGGCCATTGCCGCATCGTACCCGGTCGCCGTGATTCTGGCCGTGCCGGTGGGAATGGACGCGGGGCCCGCGGTCATGCTGCCCTCATAGGTCAGCGTGTAGGTCGCATTCGCGACCTCGCCCGGCGCCAGCACGATGTCGACCGACCCGTCGGGCATCAGGGCCTGCATCAGCTGGCCCTGAAACTCGGGCGCAGGCTCGGTTCCGGGGGCAAGGTCGAACAGCCCCAGCAGCAGCGAGGCCGCCGCCCCGGCGTCAAAGCTTTGCACGGCAAAGTCGATCGAGAACCGTTCCGGGATCAGCGGCTCGGCGAAGGGCGGCAGGACACCGGGCGGCGGGGTGACGCCCTCGAACCGCAGCGCCTCGCGGAAAAGGCCATCCTGAACCGCCCCCTTCATCGACACGTCAAAGCCAAGCGATGCGACTCCGATAGGGCCTACTGGGGTCAGAATGTTCACATTCGTGGCGGTGCCAGTGGCGTCGATCAGTTCGAACAGCGGCAGGCCGCCCTCAAGGATCGACTTCAATTCGCCCCGCTTGGCCGTCATCATCTCTTCCGACGGGTTCGCCACGGCCCAGGCGACGGCCGCAAGGATCGCATCCATCCGAACGCCTTTGGTGGCGCCCGTGGCCTCGTAACGATCCGCCGAGATCTCGACCGGGATCGGCGGCGCCCCGGGTTCGGTCGGGATCTGCATCGACTGGGCGATCCCGGTGCCCGTGTAGGCCAGCGTTCCGTCCACGCCCCCGGTTTGTCCGGCGACAGAGGTGGTGGAGATCGTCAGATCCTTGACCGATTGCTTCGACACCTGATCCCCCATCACGGGATCCCGCACCGTCTGATCGACCGTCATGTCGGTCATGGTGCAGTCATTCTGCGCAAAGGCCTTGAGGGCCGCGCTGTAGGTCCCGTTGCAGACGACCGAGGCGATGCTGACCTCCATGTCCAGCGCGCCTGCGACCGAGGTCTTGAAGCCAAGCGCCTGATCCTGCGTGACCGCCCAGGTGCCATCGCCGTTGTCGACGGCGCGCATCTGAATCGGGGTCGCGGTCATCGTGGCGCCCGCCTCGGCCGGGATCATCGCGATCAGGGGACCAGCGTCGAGCGTGATCGCATAGGCGTCGCCATCGGCGGTGACGCTGACGACGCCGGGGGTCTTGCCCAGATAGGTCTGGAACACCGCCGTCAGGTCAGCAGCACCCTGCGGTGTGGCCTGCGCAAAGGCGGTGGTCGACATCAAAAGGAGCGGAAGAACGGCAAAATGCTTCATCGGGGAAATTCCTTTGTGAAGTAAGCGAGGGCCTAGTGCGTCCAGGCCCCCTTGCGGTCGGTCGCAAAGTTCTCGCCATAGCCGCGCGGGCGGATCACCGGCTTGCGCGGCTTCGGCTCGGTCACGTCATAGGCGATGCCCTTGGACTGGGCATAGGTCTCGGCCGCCTCGCGCGTCGGAAAGCGCAGGCGCACCTGGCTTTCGGTATCGCCTGACGAGGTCCAGCCCATCAGGGGATCCACCTCACGCGCCGAGGCGGGGGCGAATTCGAGGACCCAGTCGTGCGTCTTGGCGCTGCCGGACTGCATGGCGGTGCGGGCGGGCTGGAAGATGCGGGCGCGCATGGAACCTCCTTCGGTCGCTGCCCCTATATGGGCGAAACCGGGGGAGTGGCGCAAGCCGCCCTGCACCCCCAGGAAAGGGTGCTGTCGGCTGGCCACGGGGAGTGTGGGTGGGGTGTGTGGGTGCAACCAGCCGACAGCGGTAGTGCTGCTTGCCTCTCTTCTGTGCCCTATACGTTCGCGGATTTCAACCGAAAGCTGCAATGTCTCGTCAAGTTTCCCGTAAAGTTTAAATGTTTTGCTTAACCAAGTGGCAACCTGTGAACCCCACCCCGATATGTCCTGCGACGCAGGGGTGCCAAAGGTGCTTGCGGCGGAACAAAAACGGATCAGATTATGGTGGTCCCCAGGGAATCAGCCATGCCCCACAACAACGCGAACCTGCCCGCCCCGCGCCCCGAGGTGCTGACACGGCCCAAACTGGAAGGCGGGCGCCGGTTCAAGCTGTCCACGCCATTCCAGCCGGCGGGAGACCAGCCGACCGCAATTGCCGAACTCGCGGCGGGCGTGGTGGCGGGCGAGCAGAATCAGGTCCTCCTCGGCGCCACTGGCACAGGCAAGACCTTCACCATGGCCAAGATCATCGAAGAGACGCAGCGCCCGGCGATCATCCTTGCGCCGAACAAGACGCTTGCCGCGCAATTGTACGGCGAATTCAAGGGCTTCTTCCCCGACAACGCGGTAGAATATTTCGTCAGCTACTACGACTACTACCAGCCCGAGGCCTATGTCCCGCGCAGCGACACCTACATCGAGAAGGAATCCCAGATCAATGAACAGATCGACCGGATGCGCCACTCGGCCACCCGGGCGCTGTTGGAGCGTGACGACGTCATCATCGTCGCCTCCGTCTCGTGCATCTACGGCATCGGTTCAGTCGAGACCTATTCGGCGATGACGCAGGACCTGATCGTGGGCCAGCCCTATGACCAGCGCAAGATCCTGTCCGAGCTTGTGGCCCAGCAATACCGCCGCAACGATCAGGCCTTTACGCGGGGGTCCTTCCGGGTGCGAGGCGACAGCCTTGAAGTCTGGCCCGCCCACCTCGAAGACCGCGCCTGGCGCTTCAGCTTCTTCGGCGAGGAACTCGAGTCGGTGGTGGAATTCGACCCCCTCACCGGCGCCAAGACCGACAGCTTCAAGCAGATCCGCATTTATGCGAACAGCCACTATGTGACACCGCGCCCGACGCTGCAGCAAGCCACCAAGGGCATCAAGATCGAGCTGCGCCAGCGGCTTGACCAGCTGGTGGCCGAGGGCAAGCTGCTGGAGGCGCAGCGTCTGGAACAGCGCTGCACCTTCGATCTGGAGATGCTGGAGGCGACCGGGTCTTGCAACGGGATCGAGAACTACTCGCGCTACCTCACTGGCCGCCTACCGGGCGAGCCGCCGCCCACGCTCTTCGAATTCATCCCCGACAACGCAATTGTTTTCGCCGACGAATCCCATGTCTCGGTCCCCCAGATTGGCGGCATGTACAAGGGCGATTACCGACGCAAGTTCACCCTCGCCGAACACGGCTTCCGTCTGCCCAGTTGCATGGACAACCGCCCCCTGAAGTTCGAGGAATGGGACGCGATGCGCCCCCAGACGGTCTTCGTCAGCGCCACCCCCGCCGCATGGGAACTGGAACAATCCGGCGGCACCTTCACCGAACAGGTCATCCGCCCCACCGGCCTCATCGACCCGCAGGTCGAGATCCGACCGGTCGAGACGCAGGTGGACGACCTGCTGGACGAAATCCGCCGCGTGGCCAAGGCGGGCCTGCGGGTGCTGGTGACGGTTCTGACCAAGCGCATGGCCGAGGATCTGACCGAGTATTTCCACGAGCAGGGCATCCGCATCCGCTATATGCACTCGGACATCGACACCATCGAGCGGATCGAGATCCTGCGCGACCTGCGCCTTGGCGCCTTCGATGTGCTCGTCGGCATCAACCTTCTGCGCGAAGGCCTCGATATTCCCGAATGCGGCCTCGTGGCCATTCTGGACGCCGACAAGGAGGGCTTCCTGCGGTCCGAGACCTCGCTCATCCAGACCATCGGGCGGGCGGCGCGGAACGCCGACGGCCGCGTCATCATGTATGCCGACCGGATCACCGGCTCGATGGAACGCGCCATCGGCGAGACCAACCGCCGCCGCGAAAAGCAGATCGCCTACAACACGCTCCACGGGATCACGCCCACCACGGTGAAGAAGAACGTCGAGGATGTGCTGGCGGGCCTCTGGCAGGGCGACACCGACATGGCCCGCGTGACGGCCCGCGTGGACAAGCCGATGATCGGCCAGAACCTCGCCGCCCACCTCGACGCGCTCAGGACGCAAATGCGCAAGGCTGCCGAGAACCTGGAATTCGAAGAGGCCGCAAGGCTGCGGGACGAGGTGAAACGGCTGGAGGCGGTGGAACTCGCCGTCGCCGACGACCCGCTGGCCCGTCAGTCGGCGGTCGAGGAGGCGAGCGAGGCCGCGGTCAAGATGGCGGGGCGGAGTACGGCGGGACGAGGGGGGATGCGGGGCGGAAAGGCGCGGCGGGGGCGGCGTTAGAGCTCATCGCCGTGTTTCCTGCGTTGCAGACCCTTCCTTCGCAGTCCCGCCTTTCAGCCAAAGCGCACCGTTGCGAAACCCTCCTCGGATCAGCGTGTCTGGGTCCCGCACTTCGGGAAAGCGATCCTCCCAGTCGCGGAAACGGTCGTTCGTCACGATCCGCGCCCGCATCCCGCGCGCAGCCTCGAGGATGAAGCTATCGGCGGATGTACCCTTTGGCACGACAAGCACATTGCTATGGGGAAGGCCGAGCAACTGCGCGAAGACTTCGTCGTCCATGTAGCGGTCGCCGATCTTGTAGCCGGCGTTGGCGTCGAAAATGACGCCCGGCGTCATCCCCTGCGCCTCGATGTTCCGGACGACCGCGCGCACCGGGTCAAGTGACGGGGCACCGCCGTCCCAGTGCATCACGTTCGACCCATCAACGATGACCTGCGTGACGGCGGCAGGCGTCGGCTGCCGTCGTGGCCTGCGCAGCAGGATGACAAGACAGGCAACCAGCCCAACGGGCAGCGCGACCGGATAAATCCAGGCCCACTCCGGCAAGAGCGCGGCCACCACGCTTGCGCCGACCGCAAGACCGAAAACCATCCACGCAAGCCACATGGGCAAAGCTTAGCATATCCGGTTTATCGCGAAAGTGGCTCGGCAAACGACAAAGTGGCGTGGAACACCTTCAAGGCGTCCGCCAGCCCCCTTCAGACCCGCCGCACCAACCGGACCAGCAGCAGCAACACGACCGCCCCGATGGTCGCATAGACGACCGCGCCGCCGATCCCGCCGCCGACGCCGCTGATCCCCAGTTGCGGCAGCAGGAGGCCTGCGAGGAAGGCGCCGACGACCCCCACAGCGATGTTGCCCAGAAGGCCGAACCCGTATCCCTTGACGATCAGCCCGGCGAGCCACCCCGCAAGCGCCCCGACCAACAGAAACACCAGCAAACTCTCGATGGCCATAATCCGACTCCTGTCCCATGAAATGCGACGCGGGCAAGACCTGCATCACAGGACATAACGCGCGCCCTGCCTCGATCGTTCCCCCGGTCGAAAGATTGGGCCCTGCGGCCCCGCTCCGTGGTCAAAGCGCGCTACTGCAGCCCCTTTTCCCTTGATTTTCAATCGATGCGCGCCCATATCTTGCCCCGCGACGTTATCTCTATCGACCTGTCTAACCGTACCACACGGCCACAGCCTTCGATCTACGCTGACGTGCCGGGCCGCCGCATCCTGCGGGCGGCATATAAGACAGGAGACTTCACGATGGCCAAGGGCACCGTGAAATGGTTCAATGAAACCA
>CAZVIS010000077.1:1549-11064 GCA_964627355.1 uncultured Rhodobacterales bacterium | reverse complement strand
GATCCTTCCGGGCGAACGCTTCGACCCGCGCGCGCCCCTCGACGCCAGCATTCCGGTCGAGGGCGAGCCTGCGCCCGTGGACACAACCAACGTGGTCGAGAACCAGAGCGTTCCGGTCAGCCTGCCCCCTGTGGTGGCCAATGCCGACTGGACGCACCGCTCTGGCAACGTGCGCCATCTGCCGCCGCATGCCGCCTTGTCGGCCGCTCCGGTCCGAGTGTTCAGTGCGGACCTTGGTAGCGGCAATGACCGACGCAATCGGATCAGCGCCGCCCCGATTGTCGGCGGCGGCCGCGTCTTCGCGATGGACGCCATGGCCCGCGTCTCCGGCATCGGCATGCAGGGCGGCGTGGTCTGGGCCACCGACCTGCGGCCGGAAAGCGACAGTACCGACCTGTCGGGTGGCGGCCTTGCCTATGCGGACGGCCAGCTTTTTGCGACGACAGGCTATGGCGAGTTGATCGCGCTCGATCCGGCGACAGGCGCTGTCCGCTGGCGTCAGCGCCTTGGCGCACCGGTCGGCGGCGCGCCTGCAGTTGACGGCGGGATCGTCTATGCCGTCGGGCGCGACAGTTCGGCTTGGGCCGTCAGCACCGAGAACGGGCGTGTCCTCTGGCAACTGCCGGGAACGCCGTCTGCAAGCGGCATGATGGCTTCGGCCGGGCCGTCCGTCACCGATACGGCGGTGTTCTTCCCCTTTGCCAGCGGTGAGGTTGCCGCGGCGCTGAAATCGGGCGGCGTACCGCTCTGGTCGGCCACCGTCGCCGGAGAGCGTCGTGGTCGCGCCTATGCCGGGGTCAGCGACATCACCGGCGATGCCGTCGTGGATGGGGCCGTCACCTACATCGGCAATCAGGGAGGCCGCACCGTCGCCGTCGAGACCGAGACTGGACAGCGTCTGTGGACCGCCAAGGACGCGGCCTATGGTCCGGTCCTGCCGGTTGGCGGCGCCGTCTTTCTGGTGAACGACGAGGCGCGGCTGATACGTCTGGACGCCGCCACCGGCGCAACCGTCTGGGAAGCCGAGTTGCCCTACTACGAGAAGGCGCGCAAGGAAAACAAGCGCGTCGCCATCACCGCCCATTATGGCCCGTTGCTGGCAGGTGGACGACTGGTCGTCGCCTCGGGCGACGGCGCGCTGCGCTTCTTCAATCCCGAGGACGGCAGCCTTGTCGGGACAGCAGACATCCCGTCCGGTGCTGCAGCGCTTCCCGCGCTGGCCGGGGGAATGCTGTTCGTCCCGGGGCAGAACGGGCAACTTCACGCTTTCCGTTGAAGCGGGGCCGCTGTAAGGGAACCCCTTCGCCGGAACCGGAGCGCACATGAGTTTCACGCTGGCCATCGTGGGCCGCCCCAATGTGGGCAAATCGACGCTGTTCAACCGCCTGGTGGGGCGCAAGCTCGCGCTGGTGGACGACACGCCCGGCGTGACGCGGGATCTGCGTGAGGGGGACGCCAAACTCTTCGACCTCCGCTTCACCGTGATCGACACGGCGGGGCTGGAAGAAGTGACGGACGATTCCTTGCAGGGCCGGATGCGTCGGCTGACCGAGCGGGCGGTCGATATGGCCGACATCAGCCTGTTCCTGATCGACGGACGTGTCGGCGTGACGCCCTCGGACGAGACCTTCGCCGACATCCTGCGCAAGAAGGGCGCGCGCGTGATCCTTGGCGTGAACAAGGCCGAGGGGAAGGCGGGGGATTCTGGTGCTTTGGAAGGCTGGAGCCTCGGCCTTGGCGAACCCCTGCGCCTGTCGGCCGAGCATGGCGAGGGGATGGACGACCTCTACACCGCGCTGAAACCCTTCGAGGCCGAGTTTGCCGAGCGCGAGGCCGAGAATGCGCCCGTGGTGGATGTGGACATCGACGAAGAGGACGCCGAGGCCGAGCCCGACCCCGAAGCACATAGACCCACCGAAAAGAAGCCCCTCCAGATCGCCGTCATCGGCCGCCCGAACGCCGGGAAATCCACCCTCATCAACAAGATCCTCGGCGAGGACCGCCTGCTGACCGGCCCGGAGGCGGGGATCACCCGCGACGCCATCTCCGTCCGCGCGGCGTGGGAAGGCACCCCCATCCGCATCTTCGACACCGCCGGCATGCGCAAGAAGGCCCGCGTGACCGAGAAGCTGGAGAAGCTGTCGGTGGCAGACGGCCTGCGCGCCGTGCGCTTTGCCGAGGTGGTGGTGGTTCTCCTCGACGTGGAAACCCCGTTCGAGACGCAGGACCTTCGCATCGCCGACTTCGCCGAAACCGAGGGGCGGGCGGTGGTGATCGCGGTGAACAAGTGGGATCTGGAGGGCGAAAAGCAGGAGAAGCTCGCCGAACTGAAAGAGATGTTCGACCGCCTGCTGCCGCAACTGCGCGGGGCTCCCCTGGTGACGGTTTCGGCCAAGACCGGCCGGGGCCTCGACCGTCTGCACGCCGCCATCCTCAAGGCTCACGACATCTGGAACCGCCGCATCCCGACCGCGCGGCTGAACACCTGGCTGGGCGCGATGACCGAGGCGCATCCGCCGCCCGCCCCCGGAGGCCGCCGCATTCGTTTGCGCTACATGACGCAGGTCAAGACCCGTCCCCCGGGCTTCATCGTGATGTGCAGCCACCCGGAACTGATCCCCGACAGCTATCGCCGCTACCTCGTGAACGGCTTGCGCGACCACTTCGACATGCCGGGCACGCCGATCCGCATCACGATGCGCGGACAGGGCGACAAGAATCCCTTCAAGGGGCGGCATTTCTCGCCACCGTCCCGGTTGCGCAAGCATACGGGGAAGGGGGACTACTAAGGCGCCAGGGAAACGATTTCTTTGAAGAAATCGTGCCGGAGCCTTCAAAGGCTCCGGACCGGAACTTTCGAAAACTCCGGTTTGCGCCCCGTTCTACTCCGCCGCGATGGTGATGACCGGCTCCATCCCGTTCAGGACATCCACGGGCAGGTGGCACTTGATCTGGTGCCCTGGCGCCAGTGTCTGAACCGGCGGCATCTCGGTATCGCAGAGTCCGCCCGGGACCTGTGACTTCCAGCGGCAGCGCGTCTGGAAGGGGCAGCCGGGGGGAGGGTTCATGGCGGAGGGGATGTCGCCGTCCAGCACGATGCGCTTCTTTTTAACATGCGTGTCGGCGATCGGGACGGCCGAAAGCAGCGCCTCGGTATAGGGGTGGTAGGGCGGGCTGAAGACCTGGTCCGTGGTGCCAAGTTCCACCACATGGCCGAGGTACATGACCATCACGCGGTCGCTCAGGTAGCGGACGATGGACAGGTCATGGCTGATGAACAGAAGCGTCGTCTTGTTCTTCCTCTGGATGTCCATGAGGAGATCCGTGACCGCCGCCTGCACCGAAACATCAAGCGCTGACACCGGCTCATCCGCCACCACCACCTTCGCGCCCCCCGCAAAGGCCCGCGCGATCCCCACGCGCTGCTTCTGCCCGCCGGAAAGCTGGCGCGGCATCCGCTCGGCGAACTGGCGGGGGAGCTTAACGAGGTCCAGAAGCTCCAGCATCCGGTTCTTGCGCTCTTCGTCCGACTTGCCCTCCTGGAAGATTTCCAAGGCCCGGATGATCTGGCGGCCCACGCTCATCGACGGATTCAGCGTGTCGAAGGGGTTCTGGAACACCATCTGGACCGAGGACACGGTATCCGTCCCCCGCTTCTCGATCGGCGTGTCCTGGATGTCCTGGTTGTAGAGGACGATCTTGCCGGAGGTGGCGGTTTCCAGCCCCATCAACACCTTCGCGAAGGTCGATTTCCCGCATCCCGATTCGCCGACGATGGCGAGTGTCTCGCCCTCGCGCGCCTCGAAGGACAGTGTCTCGTTCGCCTTGACCACCTTCTTCACGCCGCCGCCGAAGGCCCCGCCTGCGACGTTGTAATACTTGCGCAGGTCCTCCATCCGCAGGACCACGTCGCCCACGGGGTTCTTCTCTTGCACGCGGCCCGCCGCCGGGGGCTTGTCCCAGTCGATCTCCTTCCACTTCACGCAACGGCTGGCGTGGCGGTCGTCGCCCGGCACCGGGTCCATCCGCACGTCGGCGGCATCGCAGCGGCCCTTCTCGAAATACATGCAGCGGGGGCCGAAGTTGCAACCCTTGGGCCGCTCATGCGGCAGGGGGAAGTTCCCCGGAATCGCCACCAGCGGCCGCGAGTTCTTGTCGGCGCCGGGGAGCGGGATCGAGCGAAAAAGGGCCTGCGTATAGGGATGACGCATCTTGTCGAAGACCTGGACAACGTTCCCCGTCTCTACCGCCTCGCCCGAATACATCACGCAGAGGCGGTCGCAGACGTCGAGCACGAGGCCGAGGTTGTGGCTGATGAACAGCATCGAGGTGCCGTACTTCTCGCCCAGATCCTTGACCAGATCGACAATCCCCGCCTCGACCGTAACGTCGAGCGCGGTTGTGGGCTCGTCCAGGATCAGGAGCGCGGGCTTGGACATCAGCGCCATCGCGATGACGATGCGCTGCTGCTGGCCGCCGGACAGCTGGTGTGGATAGGCATTGATGATGCGGTCGGGGTCGGGCAGGCGGACGTCGGCGACGATCTGGCGGGCGAGCTTCCACGCGTCGTCGCGCGACATGCCCTCATGGATCATCGGCACTTCGGCGAGTTGCTGGCCGATCTTCATCGCGGGGTTCAGCGAGGCCATCGGCTCCTGATAGATCATGGCGATCTCGGAGCCGCGGATGTGGCGGAGTTCCTCTTCCGTCATGTTCGTCAGGTCGCGGCCCTTGAACTTGATCGAGCCGCCGACGATACGCCCGTTCTTGCCGAGGTCGCGCATGACCGCCAGCGCCACAGTGGACTTGCCGCAGCCCGACTCGCCCACCAGCCCCATCGCCTCTCCCGGCATCACGGTGCAGGAGAAGTCCATCACCGCCGGGATCTCGCGCAGGCGGGTGAAGAAGCTGATCGAGAGGTTCTCGATCTCGAGGATGGGTTTGGATTTGTCCCATTCGGTCATGGTGCGCCTCGCTTCGGGGGCAGGAGCGGGGGTTTCACACCCCCGCACCCCCGTGGGATATTTGTGAACAGAAGAAGTCAGTCACGCAGGGATTCTTCGCGCAGGCCGTCGGCGAGGAGGTTGAGGCCGAGGACGAGGCTCATCAGCGCGATGGCGGGGACGAGCGCGGGGTGGGGGTAGATCGACAGGAGGCGGCGGCCGTCGTCGATGGTCGAGCCCCAGTCGGGGCTCTCTGGCGAGACGCCGAGGCCGAAGAAGCCGAGCGTGCCGAGGAGGATCGTCGTGTAGCCGATCCGCAGGCAGAAATCGACGATCAGCGGCCCCCGCGCGTTCGGCAGGATCTCCCACAGCATGATGTACCAGGGACCCTCGCCGCGCGTCTGACCTGCGGCGACATAGTCCCTCGCTTTCAGGTCGAGGACGATCCCCCGGACGATGCGGAACACCGTGGGGGCGTTCACGAAGACGACCGAGACGAAGACGTTCAGCAGGTTCGGCTCCATCGTGAAGACGCCCAAGGGGTCGGCGTTGAAGGCGAGGCCGGAATAGGCCCAGAGGCCGATGACCAGCGTGACGCCCACATAGATGTTCCGCTTGGGCGGGTCGGTGAAGAACCGGCTGTTCCAGAGAACGCAGAGGAAGATCACCGGGAAGAGGAACAGAACGGCGGCAAGGTAAGTGGGGATGCCGGTCACCTGAATCTCGGGCGTCACCAGCAGGTAGAAGAGCAGGATCACGGGGAATGCGAGGACGAGGTTCGAGATGAAGGACAGGATCGTGTCGAGCCGCCCCCCGAAATACCCCGCCGGCAGGCCAAGCGTGATGCCCACCATGAAGGCGAACATCGTGGCGGCGGGTGCGATCGAGAGGACGCGGCGCGCGCCCATCACCATGCGGCTGAAGACGTCGCGGGCAAGGCTGTCGCCGCCGAGGAGGAACCACTCGCCTGGCTTGTCGGGCACGGGAGATCCGGGGAAGGCGTTCTTCAGGCCCGAGACCTGACCGAGCGGATCGAAGGTGATGATGAGGTCGGCGAAGATCGCGGTGTAGATCCAGAACAGCACGATGCCGAAGCCGATCATGCCCACCGGGCTGTCGTAGAGTTTGCCGTAGAGGCCAAGCTTGCGCTTGAAGGTGATCGAGAGGGCAAAGGTCACGACCAGCGCCAGCCAGACCGGCCAGAACCGCGCGGACATCGCCCCGATGATCCCCTTGGCGGGCACGCCGGGGATGACAAGGCCTAGGATCAGGTAGCCAACCAGCACCAGGACGATGCCGAGCAGCAGATAGCGCGAGGCCATTGCCGCCATGTCCGCCGGGCTGCGGCGGGCGACAAGGGTGCCGTCGCGCATCACCATGTCATCCCCGCTGGGGAAGAACGACAGCAGGATCTGCGCGACGAAAGCGACGGCCAGCAGCACCGCCAGCGCCATGAGGAGAGGGTTCAGAAAGGGCCCCGCAACGCCGGTCCAGGTCAATGGGTCGGTCATGGTTTCCTCCTCAGGCCAACCGGATGCGGGGGTTCAGGAAGACATAGCCGATATCCGAGATCAGCTGCGTCACCAGGACGACAAACACGGCGACGACCGAACAGCCGAGCAGCAATTCGATATCGTTGTTCCCGGCGGCCTGCACCAGCGTCCAGCCGAAGCCCTTGTAGTTGAACAGCGTCTCGACGATCACCACGCCGTTCAAAAGCCACGGGAACTGCAGCATGATGACGGTGAAGGGGGCAATGAGGGCGTTGCGCAGCGCGTGCCGCATTACGACCTGACGGAAGCCCACACCTTTCAGCCTCGCGGTGCGGATGTATTGCTGGGTCATGACCTCGGTCATGCTCGCCCGCGTCATGCGGGCGATGTAGCCGATGCCGTAAAGGGCGATGGTCATCACCGGCAGGGCGAAGTTCCAGAAGGTGATCTGGTCCATGGCCCCCGTCGCCGTGCCCTGAAACAGGGTCTTGCCACTGATCCACCCGGCCTCGGCCAGCAGGGGCGAGATGCCGGTGGTGGCGGATGCGAAGATGACGATGAGAAGGACGCCCGAGACGTATTCCGGCGTCGCTGTCGAGGCGATGGCGATGGCCGACAGTCCCCGGTCCAGCCGCGATCCCTCACGCATCCCAGACAGCACGCCGAGGATCAGCGAGACGGGGACCATGACAAGGATCACGCTCAGCATCAGCCAGCCGGTCAGTCCCAGATGGTAGGACAGCTTCTCCAGCACCGGCGCCTTGAAGAACGTCGAATAGCCCCAGTTGCCCTGCAGCACACCGCAATAGCGCGGGGCCTCTTCCGGCGTTGCGGCCAGCGACAGGCAGCGGCCCGTCTCGGTCCCGTCCTCGGCCACGGCGCGCCAGCCGGGGATCACGCCCAGCCATTCGCCATAGCGCAGAAGAACCGGCCGGTCATAGCCGTTCCGCGTCAGCCAACTGTCCACCGCGTCGTCGGTCATCCGGGCCGAAGCCTCGGACTTGGCGAGCTTCTCCAGATTGGGCGGCAGGTTGGTCATGAAGAAGACGATGAACGTCAGGCAGATCGCCGTCAGGATCATCACGCCGAGACGGCGCAGAACGAACTTGCCCATGGCATATCCTTTCCAGTCCGCCGGAACGCGGCGGGCGCGGACGCGCGGGGGTTGGCCCCGCGCGCCCAGTCGTCAGAAAGGGATCAGGCGTTGATCCACCACTTGTAGTGGTGATGCTCGAAGGTGGCGTGCATCTCGCCGCCCATCACCTTGGGATCGTAGTGACGGTAGATCGAACGCCAGTAGGGCTGGATCAGCACGCCCTGCTCTTGCATGATCTCTTCGATCCGCTTCATCACGCCACGGCGCGTCTCGGCATCGGCGATCGAAAGCGCCTTGGCCAGTTCCGCATCGAATTCGGCGTTCGAGAAGGCGGCCTCGTTCCACGCCTCGCCCGAGCGATAGGCGAGTGCGAGGATCTGCACGCCGAGGGGACGCATGTTCCACTCGGTCGAGGACCACGGATACTTCGTCCAGTCGTTCCAGAAGGTCGAGCCCGGCAGAACCGTCCGCTTGACGTTGATGCCCGCGTCGCGCACCTGTGCGGCGATGGCATCGCAGGTCGCGGCCTGCCAGTCGTCGTCGATCGAGATCAGCTCGAACTCGAAGTCGGCCTTGCCCGCGGCGGCGATCATCTCCTTGGCCTTGGCCGGATCGACGACCAGGGGCGGAAGTTCGGCGTATTCCGGGTGGATCGGGCAGACGTGGTGGTTTTCCGCGACCGTGCCGAGGCCCGAGTAGCCAAGCTCGAGGATGACCTTGTTGTCCACGGCCATCTGGATGGCCTTGCGGACGTTGACGTCCTTGTACTCTTCCGCCAGCTGGTTGAAGCGCACGGCCAGCGTCGCCGCCGTCACCGCCTCGGACTTGGTCCAGCCCAGGCTGTCGAGCACGTCGATGAACTCGCCCGTGGACTGGTAGGTCATGTCGATCTCACCCGAACCGGCGGCCGCCACATGCGCGGCGGGGTCCGAGCCGAGGTCGATGTAGTCGATGCCGTCAAGGTACGGACCGCCATAGACGGAGGTGCCCCACCAGGTGTGGTTGGCGTTCTTGACCAGCGTCATCTTGACGCCGACGTTGACCTCGCCCGGCAGGTAGGGGCCGGTGCCGATCGGGTTGGCTGACGGGTCGCCATTGTCATAGGACTTGTGCGTGATCGCTGCCGGATAGTCGGCAAAGGTCGGGATCAGCGTGATGTCCGGCGCCGACAGCTTCAGCACGACGGTCGTCGGATCGACCACGGTCACCGCGCCGTCGCGCACCGTCTTGGCCTCTGCATTCATCAGCCCGCCCATGCGCGAGGCCATCGAGTTGCCCTCGACGTTGCCATCGCACCACCGGGTAATGTTCGCGGCCACGTCATCAGCGGTGAAGTCGTCGCCGTTGTTCCACTTGACGCCCGAACGCAGCTTCAGCGTGTATTCGGTCGCATCGGCATTGGTGGACCAGCTTTCCAGCAGCATGCCGCGGAACGAGCCGTCGTTGTTGTACTCGACAAGGTATTCCAGCCAGCCGCGGGTGAAGTTGGCGATCTGGCTCCAGTCGGCGGTACGCGGATCCTTCAGGCCGCGCGTCTCCATCTGCATGCGCAGCGTGCCGCCTGACTTGGCATGGCCATCCGCGCGGGCCTCTGGTGCGGCGAGGCCGAGCAGCCCATAGGCCAAAGGCGTCGCCACGCCAAGCGCCGAGGCCCTGGTCAGGAACTCGCGCCGGCTCATCGTGCCTGCGCGTACTTCGTCGGCATAGGCCACAGCCGCCGGATGGATGGCGGAGGGTTTCATATCGGTCATCTCGGTCTCCCTGTCGTGTCGAGCACGTGTTTGGCGCCCGGTTGGTCCGTGGCGCATATGTTCCGGGCGCAACCCTGAGCGCGCAAAGGCTTTCCCATTGCGCCCACAGCCTGCACTCCGGCATTGCGCACCGAAAATTTCGTCGCGTCAATGTTTGCTTTCGTCGTCAGCCGCCACGTTTGCGACATTCCCGACGGTCGCAGGGCGAAGCTCAGGGCGTCTTGCGGAACCC
>CAZVIS010000077.1:0-1449 GCA_964627355.1 uncultured Rhodobacterales bacterium | reverse complement strand
CTGGAACTCGCCATCTCGCGCTGGATCGCATCGAGGGTGACGTTGACCTCCTGCTGGGCATGCACCTCGCGGATGCGCAGGTGCTGCGGATCGGCGGGCAGGACAACGGGGGTTCCGCGCCCGAAAAACACCGCCGTGCCAAAGACCTGCGGGCCGACCTCGAACCCGTGCATCACGCCCGGCGGCACGAAGATCGCGTTGTGCGCCGTGTAGCCGCGCGTCGATCCCGCCACCGTCACGCGCCCCTGGCCCTTGGTGAACCACAGCAGCATCGGCTCGGAAATCGAGCGCATCGCCTCGACCCGCCATCGTCCCCCGGCGGCAAGCCGTGGGATTGCGATCACGCGAAGCGGTGTCTGTGCGGCAAGGTCCTGCATCGGACGGGTCATTCCATGGGGCGTCGGCGATCAAATCCGCGCGAGTCAGGCTTCCAGATAACCGCCCCTTGCCACCTGACCCAAGCGAAAAGATGGCAAGGGCGGCACCTCTTTCCACGGCGACGGCGAAACTCAGCCCGGCAGGGCAGGGGTCCAGCCCCCCATACGCGCCCGAAACCAAGTCCTCTGCCGCTTGGCATATTGGCGCGTCGCAGCCTTGGCCCGTTCGGCCGCTTCGGCCAAGGTCAACTCACCCCGCAGATGCGCGACCAACTCCGGCGCCCCGATGGCCTTCGCCCAAGGGCGGGCTGGGTCCCAATGGGGCAGGGCGGCCCGCGCCTCGTCCAGCGCGCCACCCGCCAGCATTGCGTCAAACCGCGCGTCGATCCGTGCGGCCAGCACATCGCGCGGCGGCGACAGCAGCAGCGGCTCGACCTGGGATAGGGGCAGGAGGGGCGGCCCCGTCTGGTCCTGCCAGTCCGCCAGCCCCCGGCCCGTGGAGCGCAGCACCTCCCAGGCCCGCTGCACCCGCGCCGGATTGGCCCGGTCGATGCGCGAGGCGGTTGCCGCATCGACCCCGGCGAGCAGCGCCGCCAGCCCCTCGTCCCGCAACACCCGGTCCGCCTCGGCCCGCACCTCTGGCGGCACCGCAGGCACCTCCGCCAGCCCCTCGGTCAGCGCGGACAGGTAAAGCCCGGTCCCCCCCACGATCACCACAGGCTGGGGCCCTGCCAGCACCCCCGCCACCTCGCGCAGCCAGTGGCCGACGGAATACGCCGCCTCCCGCCCCAGGTGCCCGTAAAGGCGATGCGGCACCGCCGCTTCCTCCGCCGCCGAGGGCCGCGCCGTCAGCACTCGCCAGGCCCCCCACACCTGCAAGGCATCCGCATTCACCACCATCCGCCCGTCCCGCGCCGCCAACTCCATCGCCAAAGCCGACTTCCCCCCCGCCGTCGGCCCTGCGATCAGCACCGGCCGTTCCCGCGAGATCCCCGCCAGCACCCCTTTCACGCCTTTCCCCTTCTTCTGTTCACAAATATCCCACGGGGGTGCGGGGGTGTGAAACCCCCGC
>CAZVIS010000076.1:7950-11075 GCA_964627355.1 uncultured Rhodobacterales bacterium | reverse complement strand
CTTCTGGATGTTGCCCGTCGGCCAGACATAGGAATTCACAATCGCCGTGGCACCCAGGATCACCGTGCAGACCAGGCCGATCACGAAGGTCTCGGCCCAGACCGGACGCAGGGGGAAGCCGTGCAGCTGGCGCGACTGGCGCCCCTTGAGAAAGCTCCAGACCACGAAGACGCAGGCGAGCGCGCCGAAGATCCAGCTTCCGGTCTTGCCAAGCGCGCCGAAGGACCCGCCGCCGATCAGCGCAAAGGTGTCGTCCAGCGGCGCGATGGTCTTGCCGCCTGCAACCAGGAAGGCCGCACCGCGCCAGACCAGAAGGCCGCCAAGCGTGACGATGAACGAAGGAATGCCCAGATACGCGATCAGACCGCCCTGGAAGGCCCCGATCAGAGCGCCCATGGCGATGCCGAACAGCACCGTGATGATCCAGATCGAGGGATGGCCAAGGCCAAGCGCCGGCGCCAGCCATTCGACCTGCAGAAGGCCCATGTACATGCCCACCATGCCCATGATCGAGCCCACGGACAGGTCGATGTTGCGGGTGATGATGACCAGCACCATCCCCGTCGCCATGATCCCGATATAGGCCGTCTGGACCGAAAGGTTCCATAGGTTGCGCGGCGTGAGGAACCCGTTCGCCTCGGCCTGGCTTGCGCCGAGCAGCATGCTCGGGCGGCCAAGGACAAAGGTCGAGTAGGCCTCGAACGCCAGTCCGATCAGGACCAGCGCACCGACCATGCCAAGAAGCCGGGGGTCGATCTCGGTCGCCTTCAGGAACCGGGCGAAACCGGACTCCTGCTGCATCGGGGTAGCGGGAGATGGGGATGTGTTGCTCATGTCCTCGTCCAGCCAGAGTGAGGGGTGTGGCCAGGCCGATCCGGACGGGGCATTGCCCATGCCGGCAGCGCCGCGTCGGGCGCACGGGACCGCTTGCCCCCTACGAAACGAAAACCGGCGCCGCCCGAAGGCGGCGCCGGAAGATCAGCCAGGATTACTGGCAGGCCGCCACGCCTTCGGCAGCGCCTTCGCAGGCCGCTTCCTTGGTGATGTGGCCGGCTTCGATCGCCAGGTTCAGCGTGTCCTTGGTGATCGGGGTCGGGTCCAGAAGGATCGCGTTCATTTCGACCCCCTTCTCGCCGCCCGAGAACTTGGTCGCACCCGGCACCGCATCAAGCGCGGCCCCGTCGGCCAGGGCCGAGGCGATTTCGCCCGCGGCCTTGCCCAGCTGACGCGCGTCCTTCCAGACCGACACGGTCTGGGTGCCACGCGCCACGCGGTTGATCGCGGCAAGGTCACCGTCCTGGCCACCCAGCGGAACATTCAGGCCCTGCGCGGCCAGCGCGGCGGCAGCGCCACCGGCCATGCCGTCGTTCTGCGCCAGCACCGCGTCCACCGCGTTGTTGGCCGAAGTCAGGATCTGTTCCATGTTCTTCTGGGCGTTCTCGGGCTTCCAGCCGTCCGAGTTCGCTTCGCCGACGATCACGATGTCGCCAGAGGCAACAGCGGCGCCGATGACTTCTTCCATGCCCTGACGCAGGAAGCCGACGTTCGGGTCACCGGGGTCACCCTTGATGATCGCGTAGTTGCCCTTCGGCGCAACCTTGAAGACTTCCTCCGCGATGATCCGGCCAACGCCGACGTTGTCGAAGGTCAGATAGAAGGTGCGGTTGTCTTCGATCAGGCGATCATAGCCGACGACCGGGATCCCTTCGGCAGCGGCCTTCTCGATGGCCGGCCCGATGGCGTCCTTGTCCCAGGCGTTGATGATGAGGGCGTCCACGCCCTGAGCGATCAGCGCGTCGATGTCCGACAGCTGCTTTTCGGCCGAGGACTGCGCGTCCGCCGAGACATATTCGTTGCCGGCCGCCTCGATGGCCGCCTTCATCGCGGCTTCGTCGATCTTCCAGCGCTCTTCCTGGAACTGGGCCCAGGAAACGCCGATCTTCTTGCCCTCGGCCAGCGCAGCGGTCGAGAACCCGGCCGCGGCGATGACCGCAAGCAGAATTGCATTACGCATCAGTATCCTCCCTATGGATGCGGCCAGCGTATGGCCGACCCGGCAGATTCACCGGGACGCAGCGAAACTGACGCCAATAATTTCAGTTGTCAAAATAAATTTGCTGGGGAAAGCTGAGGGTGATGCATTGCCGGGCAGCTTTACGCTGCCTTGCAGCATGATCGGGGCGATTTGCGCAGTCGACCCCGGTTTTTTCGTTCGGAGGCCGAAGAAATCATGCCGCAGGTGCGAAAGGAACGGGAGGCGACCGAAGGCTGCGGCCCGATGATTCCCCCGCTTCCCGAAGGCCAGCGCCCGCTGCGCCAGCAGGTGTTCGAGCGGGTGCGCGCGGCGGGCACGGTCGCGCGGGTGCAACTGGCCAAGGAGTTGGGGGTGTCCCCCGCCTCGGTTACCACGGCGACCTCGGAACTGATTGACGCCGGGCTGATCGAAGAAGTGACGGCCCCGCGTGAGGACGGTCAGGGCCGGGGGCGCCCGGCACAGGCGCTTGGCGTGCGGGCGCAGGCGCACCGTGTGGCGGGGATGAAGCTGTCGGACCGCGAGCACACGGCGGTGATCGTCGACTTCGCGGGCAATCTGATTGCCGACGACGTCATCCCCCGTCGCCCCGGCGCGATGAGCGTCGCCGAGATGCTGGAGACGATCGAATCGCTGTTCGACCGCATCTGCGCCAAGGCGGGCCTTACGCGTGCCGACATCTCGGCCATCGGGATCGGTGTGCCAGGGTTCGTGGACAGCGAGGCAGGGATGGTCGAGTGGTCTTCGACCTTGACCGAGCGGCGCGTGCCGCTGGCCGCCGTTGTGCAGGCGCGTCTGAGGCTGCCGGTTGCCGTTGACAACGATGCAAACCTCGTGGCGCTGGCCGAGCTGTGGTTCGGCGCGGGGCGGGGGCGGTCAGATTTTGCGGTTGTGACAATCGAGCATGGGGTGGGGATGGGGCTGGTGCTGAACCACCGCATCTACCGCGGCGCGCGCGGTCTGGGGCTGGAGCTGGGGCATACCAAGGTGCAGCTCGACGGGGCCTTGTGCCGCTGCGGACAGCGCGGGTGCCTCGAGGCCTATGTGGCCGACTATGCGCTGGCGCGCGAGGCGGTGACGGCGCTGAACTGGG
>CAZVIS010000076.1:0-7850 GCA_964627355.1 uncultured Rhodobacterales bacterium | reverse complement strand
ATGCTGGCGATCCAGACCGGACGGCCGAAGCCGCCCATCGAGATCCATGCCTGGGGGGACCTGCTCTGGGCACACGGGGCGGCGGCGCTGGCCCTGCAGGCGGTGACCGAAGGGCTGCTGGCCGGCCCGCGCGAGGTGCCGCGCGAGGTTGCGGCGCAGTAGCAGACCAACGCGACAAGAAGCGGGGGCCAGCCCCCCAGTCCGTTGGTTTCTCGAACCAATGGCGAAACCAACGGACTACCCCGGGGTATTTGGGCAAAGATGAAGGGAAGGCAGGGCGGCGTTACGGCGCGTTTGTCCGGCCTTGCCTTGACACCCTCGCCCCGCGCCCGCAGGTAAGGGAGAGGCGGCGCTTTCGGCTTTGCCTTCACGACGACCATCGCCAACGACGGAATCCGCATGTCGCTTGCCCTGATCGCCGCCCTGCCCTTCCTCGGCGCGCTGCTGCCCGGCCTTGCTATCCGGTGGGGGCGGAATGCCTGCGCGTTGGCGGCGGGGACGGTGACGGCGCTGGCCCTGGCGATCCTTCTGTGGCACGCGCCTGCCGTCCTGCGGGGCGAGGTCGTGGTGGCGCGCTTTCCGTGGCTGCCGCAGCTAGGGCTGAACGCGAATTTCATGCTGGACGGGTTGGGGCTGATGTTTGCGGGGCTGATCCTGGGGATCGGGCTGCTCATCATCCTTTACGCGCGGTTCTATCTGGCCGAGCGCGACCCGATGGGGGTGTTCTACACCTACCTTCTTCTGTTCCAGGGCGCGATGACGGGGATCGTGCTGTCGGACAACATCTTGCTTTTGCTGGTGTTCTGGGAGCTGACGTCGCTGTCGTCCTTCCTCCTCATCGGCTACTGGCGGCATCTGCCCGAGGGGCGGCAGGGCGCGCGGATGGCGCTGACGGTGACCGGGGCCGGGGGTCTGGCGATGATCGGCGGGATGCTGATCCTGGGCCAAATCGCAGGGTCCTATGACCTGTCGGTGATCCTGACGAAGGGCGAGGAGATTCGGGCCTCCGCTTGGTATCTGCCCGCGCTAATCCTGATCCTGCTGGGGTGTTTCACCAAGTCGGCGCAGTTCCCCTTCCACTTCTGGCTGCCGCAGGCGATGGCGGCGCCCACCCCCGTCTCGGCCTATCTGCATTCGGCGACGATGGTGAAGGCGGGGATTTTCCTGATGGCGCGGCTGTGGCCGGTGCTGGCGGGGACCGAGGCGTGGTTCTGGGTGGTGACTACGGCGGGGCTGGTGACGATGGTGCTGGGGGCGATGGTCGCCTTGTGGAAGGACGACCTCAAGGCGCTTCTGGCCTATTCGACGGTCAGCCATCTGGGGCTGGTGACGATGCTGCTGGGGTTTGGCACGCCCGAGGCGGCGGTGGCGGCGGTGTTCCACATCCTGAACCACGCGACGTTCAAATGCGCGCTCTTCATGGCCGCCGGGATCGTGGATCACGAGGCGCATACGCGCAGCATCGCCCGGCTTGGCGGCCTCAGGCGGTTGATGCCTGTGACGTTCGGGATTGTCGCGGTGGCGTCCCTGTCGATGGCGGGGTTCCCGCCGCTGAACGGGTTCCTGTCCAAGGAGATGATGCTGGAGGAGGCGGTGCATACCTCGCTGCTGGCATGGTGGCTGGTGCCTGCGCTGGCGACGGTGGGGGCATTGTTCTCGGTCGGGTATTCCCTGCGGCTGATCGCGCATGTGTTCCTGGGGCCGGTGCGCGAGGACTATCCGCATGCGCCGCATGACCCGGGGTTCGGGATGTGGGCGGCACCGGCGCTGCTGGCGGTGCTGGTCGTGGTGATCGGCGTTGTGCCGATGACGGCGGCGGGGTGGCTGGTCGAGGTGGCGTCGGGGGCGGTCACGGGGGGCGAAGCGGTCGTCAAGATCACTCACTGGCACGGGTTTGTCCCGGCGCTGTTCCTGTCGGTGGCGGCCATCGGGGGCGGGTTCGTTCTTCTGGGACTCTATGCGCCGCTGTCGAGGCTGGGGCTGCGGGGGCCGCAGGCGAAGGTTCTCTTCGACGGGCTGGTGGAGGGGGTCGTCGGAGCGGCCCGTCGGGTGACGCAAGCCCTGCATGACGGATCGCTGACGCGCGCCCTGACCATCGGGGTTCTGGCCATCGGGGCGGCGGGAGTCTGGGCCTTCCTTGGCGGGGTCCATGCGCCGGGGCTGCGGGCGGCGATGCCGGTGCCGCCGGTGGTGGCGGTGGCCTGGGTTCTGCTGGTGGTGGCGACGCTGTCGCTGGCCTTCGTGCATGGGGACCGGATCCTCGCGCTGGTGATCGTGGCGGTGATCGGGCTGATCGTGTCGATCGGGTTTGCGTTCCTTTCGGCGCCGGACCTTGCACTCACGCAGATCTCGGTCGAGGTGGTGACGGTGGTGCTGATGCTGCTGGCGCTGAACTTCCTGCCGCGCACCTCTCCGGTCGAGGGGTCGGGGGCACGGCGCCTTTGGGATGCGGGGGTGGCGGGGGTGGCGGGCCTCGGGATCGGGGCGCTCGCCTGGGCGATGATGCTGCGCGATCCGGGGTTCCCGGCGATTGCCGGGTATCATCTGGAGAATGCCAAGCCCGGCGGCGGCGGCACGAACGCGGTCAACGTCATCATCGTGGACTTCCGCGGCTATGACACGTTTGGCGAGATCATCGTCCTCGGGATCGCCGCGCTGATCCTGTTCGCGCTGACCGAAGCGCTGCTCAAGTCCGCCCCGGCGATGGAGCGGCTGGCGGCGATGCGGCTGACCGAGGGGGACGCGGGCGATCCGCACCCGCTGATGATGGTGGTGGCGACGCGGTTCCTGCTGCCCGTCGCGGCGATGGTCGCGGTGTTCCTGTTCCTGCGGGGGCACAACCTGCCAGGCGGCGGGTTCGTCGCGGGGCTGGTCGTGGCGATTGCGGTGGTGATGCAGTACATGGCCTCGGGTCTGCGCTGGACAGAACGGCGGCAGCGGGTGGACCATCATGTGCTGATCGGCGCGGGCGTGGTGATCGCGGCGGCGACGGGGATCGGGGCTTGGGTCAACGGCCTGCCCTTCCTGACCTCGGCCTATGGCTATGTCACCCTCTGGCCGCTCGAGACCTTCGAGCTTGCCACGGCGGCGCTGTTCGATCTGGGGGTGTTCCTGACGGTGCTGGGGGCGGTGATGCTGGCGCTGTCGTCGCTGAGCCGTCTGGCCGTGCGGTCGGGCGAGGCGGAAGTATCGGAGCCGCAGGGCATCGGACCGGAGGAGGCGTGATGGAAGCGCTGGTTGCCATCGCCATCGGGCTGCTGACCGCCGTGGGCATCTATCTGATGCTGCGCAGGCGCAGCTTTCCGGTGATCCTGGGGCTGACGCTACTGTCCTATGCGGTGAACGTGTTCCTGTTTGCCAGCGGGCGTCTGGTCGTGGGTCAGGCGCCGATCATCGGGGCGCAGGCGGCCTATGCCGATCCCCTGCCGCAGGCGCTGGTGCTGACGGCCATCGTGATCTCGTTCGGGATGACGGCGGTGATCCTGCTGATGGCGCTTGGGGCGTGGCTGGAAGGCGGGGACGACCGGGTGGACATGGCCAAGGATTCGGACGGAGACGACCGGTGAGCCATTGGATCATCGCCCCCGTCCTGATCCCCGCGCTGGTCGCTGCCCTCATGGTGCTGGCCCTGCGAGGACGGCTGGTGGCGCAGCGGGTGATGGCAGGAGCCTCGACACTGGCACAGCTGGCGCTTGCAATTGGACTGATGCTTGCGGCGGCGGGCGGACCGCAGGCCTACTTCCTCGGCGACTGGCCTGCACCGTTCGGCATCGTTCTGGTGCTGGACCGGCTGTCGGCCTTGATGCTGCTGGTGACGGCGGCGCTGGCGGTCATCGTTTTGCTCTTTGTCGTGGTGACCGCGTGGGATGCGAAGGGCAGGCATTTTCACGCCCTCTTCCAGTTTCAGCTGATGGGGCTGAACGGGGCGTTCCTGACCGGCGATGCCTTCAACCTGTTCGTCTTCTTCGAGGTCCTGCTGATCGCCTCCTATGGTCTGATGATCCACGGCGGGGGGGCGGAGAGGTTGCGGGCCGGGGTGCAGTACATCGCCTTCAACCTTGTCGCCTCCACCCTGTTCCTGTTCGCGCTGGCGCTGACCTATGCGGTGACGGGGACGCTAAACATGGCGGACCTTGGGGTGAAGGTAGCGGCGCTGCCAGCGGGGGACGGCGCGCTGATAAGGGTGGCGGCGGTGCTGATGGTGCTGGTCTTTGCGATCAAGGGGGCGCTAGTGCCGTTGCAGTTCTGGCTGCCGGGGACCTATGCGCTGGCGCCTGCGCCGGTGGCGGCTTTGTTTGCGGTGATGACCAAGGTGGGGGCCTATGCCGTCATCCGCACGATGAGCGTTGTTTTCCCGGGCGAGGCGCCTGCAATCGGGACGATGCTGGCGGACATGCTGATGCCTGCGGCGCTGGTGACGCTGGCCGTGGGGGCGGTCGGGGTGATGGGGGCGCGGACGTTGGGACGGCAGGCGGCCTTCGCGGCCATCGCCTCGATGGGGACAGTATTCATCGCCGTGGCGCTGGACTCTGCGCAGGGGACGGCGGCGGCGCTGTATTACATGGTGCATTCGACGTTTGTGGGGGCGGCGCTGTTCCTGATCGCGGACCGGGTGGGGGGGCAGCGCGTTCCGCAGCCAGGGGCCCTGGCGGCGTTGTTTATGGCGGCGGCGGTGGCCTCGGCCGGGTTGCCGCCCTTGTCGGGGTTTGTCGGCAAGCTGTTGGTGCTGGATGCGGCGCGGGGCCAGATGGCGGTGGTCTGGCCGGTCATTCTGGTGAGTTCGCTGGTCATGGTGATGGGCTTTGCCCGGGCCGGGTCGGCCCTGTTCTGGAAGCCGGAGGGCGCGGTTGCGCCCACGCCGCGAGCGCCGCTGATGCCGGTTGCCCTGCTGGTCGTGGGGCTGGCGGCGCTGACCGTGCTCGCGGGTCCCGCGATGCGTTACATGGAGGCTGCGGCGGCCGACCTGCATGACCCTGCGGCCTATGTCGCGGCCGTTCTGGCGAGGGCGGGGGAATGATGCGCCGCCTGTTTCCCCATCCCACCCTGTCGCTCTTGCTGTTCTTCGTGTGGCTCTTGCTGGTCAACCGGCTGGCGGTCGGCAGCGTTGTGATGGCGGCGATCCTTGCCACCGTCATCCCGCACCTGACCGCGCCCTACTGGCCCGGGCGGGCAAGGATGCGGAACCTGCCGGCCTTCCTCGCCTATATCGGCATTGTCCTTTACGACATCGTGCGGTCGAATTTCGTGGTGGCGCGGATCGTCCTTTTCATGCCCAAGGACGAGATCCGTTCCGCCTGGATCACCGTGCCGCTGGACCTGCAAAGCCGCGAGGCCATCGTGCTTCTGGCAGGCACCATCACCATGACGCCCGGGACGCTGACCGCCGATATGTCGGCCTGCGGGCGGGCGCTGCTGATCCATTCCCTTCACGCGCCCGACCCCGATGCCGTGCGCGACGAGATCAAGACCCGCTACGAGGCCCGCCTGAAGAGGATCTTCGAATGACTCCGATTGCCTTCGGACTGACTTTCGCGACCGGCTGCTTTGCGGTGGCGCTGCTGATGAACCTGTGGCGGCTGTTCCGCGCGCCCGGGATCGGCGACCGGGTGCTGGCGATGGACACGATGGTGGTGAATGCCATCGCACTTCTGGCGCTGTTCGGCATCGCCGCCGCCTCGAATGTGTACTTCGAGGCGGCGCTGCTGTTCGCGCTCACAGGCTTCGTCTCGACCGTGGCCTATGCGCGCTTCATCCTGCGCGGCAACGTGGTGGAGTAGGTCATGGAGTGGATCATCGCGGGATTTCTGGTGCTTGGGGGTGTGTTCGGCCTGATCGGGTCGTTCGGCCTGTTGCGGCTGTCCGATCCGATGCAGCGCCTGCACGCGCCGACCAAGGCCGGGACGGTGGGGCTGTGGTCGGTGCTGATCGCCTCGGCGATCTACAGCGCGGTGGTGGAGGGTAAGCCGAGCGGGCATGAGGTGCTGATCGTGCTGTTCCTTCTGGTGACGGCGCCGATCACCGCGAACTTCCTGGCCAAGGTGCACATGCATCAGCGGACGCGGGAAGCGGACCTGCCGTCCTCGGGCACCGGGCGGCCCTGGGCGACCTTTGCGCCACCCGACCCGGCCCCGCCGAAATCCTGACCATCCGGTAAAAATCCGCGCCTGCGGCCTTGCGCGACTGGCCGGGCCGTGCGACCTTCCGGCGCGAGAATTTCCCGGGGAGGCCACCCGTGACCCTGCTAGCCGAGACCACCACCCCCGCCCGCCATCACCTGCCGCAACTCGCCCATCCCCGCAATCCGGGCATGGCGCTGGATCTGGACTGGGTGGCGGGGGTGCAGGTGAACACCTCGGCGGTGGAGCGGCGCTGCGCCACGCTGCCGGGGCGGCGGTCGGTGAAGAAGGAATGGCAGGCGGCGTGGCTGTGCAAAGCCATTTCGCTGATTGATCTCACAACGCTGGCCGGGGACGATACCGAGGGGCGGGTGGCGCGGCTTTGCGCCAAGGCACGGGCGCCGGTCGCGCCCTGGATGCTGGAGCGGCTGGGGATGCAGGGCCTGACCGTCGGTGCCGTCTGCGTCTATCACGACATGGTCGAGACGGCGGTGCGCGCGCTGGAGGGGTCGGGGATCCCGGTGGCGGCGGTCAGCACGGGCTTTCCGGCGGGGCTGTCACCTTACAAGCTGCGGCTGGCCGAGATCGGGGAAAGCGTGAAGGCAGGCGCCGCCGAGATCGACATCGTGATCTCGCGCCGCCATGTGCTGACCGGGAACTGGCAGGCGCTTTATGACGAGATGGCCGAGATGCGGGCGGCCTGTGGTCCGGCGCATGTGAAGGCGATCCTTGCCACCGGCGAGCTTGGCACGTTGCGGAACGTGATGAAGGCAAGCCTCGTCTGCATGATGGCGGGGGCGGATTTCATCAAGACCTCGACGGGCAAAGAGGGCGTGAACGCCACCCTGCCCGTCAGCCTGACGATGATCCGTGCCATCCGGGCCTATGAAGCGCGGACCGGGATCCGGGTGGGCTACAAGCCCGCCGGTGGGATCGCGAAGGCGAAGGACGCGCTGGTCTATCTGAGCCTGATGAAGGACGAGTTGGGGTGGCCGTGGCTGCAGCCTGAGTTGTTCCGGTTCGGCGCGTCGAGCCTGCTTGGCGATATCGAGCGGCAGTTGGAGCATCACCTTACGGGCGCATATTCGGCGGGCAACCGCCATGCGATGGCATAGGCCGGGGGCCAGCCCCCGGACCCCCGGGATTTTTGTGCCAAGATGAAATGGGCGAGGGTTCTGTCATGTCGGTAAAGGAAATCTTCCAGACGATGGACTACGGCCCGGCGCCGGAGGGCAGCGCCGAGGCTTTGGCCTGGATCAAGGGGCACGGCGGGCGGTTCGGGCATTGGATCGATGGGGGCTTTACATCGGTCGGTGAGGTTTTTGCGACGCGGAACCCGGCGACTGGCGGAGTGCTGGCCCAGGTCACGCAGGGGACCGACGCAGACGTGGCGGCCGCGGTGGCGGCGGCACGGCGGGCGCAGCCCCGGTGGGCGGCGCTTGGGGGGCATGGGCGCGCGCGGGTGCTTTATGCGCTTGGGCGGCTGGTGCAGAAACAGTCACGGCTGTTTGCGGTGCTGGAGACCTTGGACAACGGCAAGCCGATCCGGGAGAGCCGGGATATCGATGTTCCTTTGGTCGCGCGGCACTTTGGATATCACGCGGGGCTGGCGCAGCTGATGGAGGCCGAGCTTCCGGGGCATGTGCCGCAGGGGGTTTGCGGGGCGGTGATCCCTTGGAACTTCCCGCTGTTGATGCTGGCGTGGAAGGTGGCGCCCGCCCTTGCCGCCGGGAA
>CAZVIS010000075.1:0-11203 GCA_964627355.1 uncultured Rhodobacterales bacterium | reverse complement strand
CGGAATGGCCCGAGGGGGCAGGGTGGCTGCATGCGCATTTCATCCATACGCCTGCCTCCGTGGCCGACTATGCCGCGCGGATCAGGGGGGTGGAGTTTTCCGTTTCGGCCCATGCTAAGGACATCTGGACCTCACCGGATTGGGAACTGTCAGGCAAGCTCGACCGCGCGGCCTGGACCGTGACCTGCACCGGCAGCGGGCATCGCCACCTGCAGGCGCTGGCCGCAGACCCGGGTCGCGTGCATCTGAGCTATCATGGACTGAACCTCGACCGCTTTCCGGCCTTTACTGAAGCGCGCCCGGCCCGCGATGGTTCGGAGGCGGATGACCCTGTGCGCATCGTCAGTGTGGGGCGTGCGGTGCCGAAGAAGGGCTATGACGTGCTTTTGCGTGCGCTGTCGCTGCTGCCTGCCGATCTGCACTGGCGGTTTGCACATCTTGGCGACGGGCCGGAACGCAAGATGCTGAAACTCCAGGCCGAATCGCTAGGGATCGCGGACCGGATCGAGTGGCGCGGCGCGGTGGACCAGGGCGAGGTTCTGGCGGCCTACCGCGCCTCGGACCTATTCGCACTTGCCTGCCGGATCACCGATGACGGCGACCGTGACGGCCTGCCGAATGTGCTGGTCGAGGCGGCGAGCCAAGGCCTTCCTTGCGTCTCCACCGCGATTTCCGCCATCCCCGAGCTTTTCACCGACGGCCAGAACGGCCTTCTCGTCCCGCCCGAAGACCCAGCCGCCCTTGCAACGGCCCTTGCGAGCGCAATCCGCGACCCCGGCTTACGCCAGCGCCTTGGGGCAGCGGCAGAGGGCAGGGTGCGGACCTCGCTCGACTATCATGCTAGCGTCCGCCAGCTGGTCGCGCTTTTCAGCCAGGGAGGCCAGACATGACCGCGCCGAACGTGTTCTTCTACGTCCAGCACCTTCTCGGGATCGGGCATCTCGCGCGTGCCAGCCGGATCGCCCGGGCGATGGTGGACGGAGGTCTACGGGTGACGCTGGTAACGGGGGGGATGCCGGTGCCGGGCTTTCCCGCACCGGGGATCCCGCATGTCGGCCTGCCGCCGGTGGCGGTGGCTGACGGCGCCTTCAAGGGTCTGGTGGACCAGACAGGCACCGCCGTCGATCAGGCCTTCCTCGATTCGCGCCGCGACATGCTGATCGCCGCCTTCCGCGATATCCGCCCCGATATCGTCATGGTCGAGGCTTTTCCCTTTGGTCGCAAGCAGGTACGTTTCGAACTTCTACCGCTTATCGATGCCATCGAGTCGACGAGCCCGCGCCCGCGGCTGGTCAGCTCGATCCGCGACATCCTGCAACTGCGGGGTCGCCCGGACCGTGATGCCGAAACCGCCGAACTGGTGCGCAACCACTTTGACCGGGTCCTGGTCCATGGTGACCCGACTTTCGCGCGGCTGGAAGAGACCTTTCCCTTCACCGACCGTATCGCCGACAAGGTGTCCTACACGGGCCTTGTCTGCGGGCCAAAACCCGTGCCGTCACCCGAGAGGTATGAGGTCCTTGTCTCTGCCGGGGGAGGGGCCGTGGGGGCCGGGATGCTGCGCTCGGCCCTCGCCGCTGCGGCACTTCTGCCGGACATTCCGGACTGGCTGGTCATCACCGGCCCGAACCTGAAACAGGATGCCTTCGACGCCTTCGCCGCTTCGGCACCGCCGAATGTCCGGCTGGAGCGGTTTCGCACAGACTTTGGCAGTCTGCTCGCCAGCGCGCGGCTGTCCGTCTCGCAGGCGGGGTACAACACCGTCGGCGACATCCTTCAGGCCGGATGTCGCTCGCTGCTGGTGCCATACACGACGCTAGGCGAGACGGAACAGGCCGACCGCGCGGCACGGCTTGAAACCCTGGGCCGTGCGCAAGTCATCAACGAGGGCCAGGTCGACCCTGCGCGTCTTGCCGCTGCGATCAGTCAGGCAAGGGCGATGGACCTGCCGGCCGCGTTCCTGAACGTCGCCACCGATGGCGCCGCAAGAACCGTCGAAATCCTCAGGGGCCTTTAGCCGGGCACAAGTCTGTCTCGCTGATAATCAGTATTATGTAAGATAAATTAAACGACCGCCCGCTCCAGGAACGGTTTGCCGGCAAGCACACGGTCGATGGACAAGTCCGACAGGTCGATGCTCTGCCATCCCCCGGTCAATATATGTTCGGCCAGGCCACGCCCGACCGCTGGCGATTGCTGCAACCCGTGGCCGGAGAACCCGTTGCAGAGATAAAGGTTCGTCAGCGCCGGATGCGGCCCCAGGATCGCGTTCTGGTCGAGCGTGTTGTAGTCATAGTGCCCAACCCAATGCCGCACGACCTTGACCGCGTCAAAGCCCGGGCAACGGTGGTAAAGCTGCTCCCAGATGATCTCTTCGAAGATCTCAAGATCAGGCTCGAAGTCATTGGCGTCGCAGGCCTGGTCACCTTGTGGGACGGTCGAGGTCAGCCAGTGGCCGCGCTCGGGCCGGATGTAGAAGCCTTCGTCGATCAGCAAGGGCGCATCCGGGTGGCGCGCGTTCGGAGCGTCGATGACGAAAACGGTGCGCTTGCGGGGCTCAACCGGCAGCGAAAGGCCCGCCATCGACATCACCTGCGCCGCCCGCGTTCCCGCTGCGTTCACCATTGCGCCGCAGGACAGTTCGCCGGAGGCCAGCCGCAGGCCCGTCACCCGGCCACCGGCCTGCGCGATCCCCACAACCTCATCCGTCAGGAACACCGCCCCCTGCGCCCGTGCCGCCGTCCGGAACGCGCCAAGAAGGCCCATGTTGTCGAACCAGCCTTCATCCTTCGGTCCAAACGACCCGGCGACCAGATCGTCCGTGTTCACCCAAGGAAACCGTGCCGCCAGCGCCTCGCGCCCCAGAACCTCGGTCGCGGCACCAAGGCCGCGCTGCATGGCGGCGACCTCTTCCATGACCGCCGCCGCCTGGGTAGAGCCTGTCAGAAACAGATAGCCGTTCTCGATCAGGCCAAGGTCCGAAACCCCGCCCTGCCCGGCCCATTCGGCAATATTCCTTATGAACTCAATGCCAAAGCGGGAAATCTTCACGTTCACTTCGGTGGTGAACTGCTGCCGCACCGAGGCGAGCGACAGGGCCGTGGCGGACCGGGCAAAGCTCGGGTCCCGCTCGACCACCGTGACAGACAGGCCCGGCTCCATCCGCGTCAGCCAGAACGCGACCGAGGCGCCCATGACGCCGCCGCCCACGATTGCCACGTCGCATTGCATTCCCGTCCCCCAAGTCAAAGGGCGGCCTTTCGGCCGCCCTGAACGCTGTACCTCTGGGACCGATCAGCCCTGCAGAGCCTTGGCCACCTCGGCGGCGAAGTCTTCCTGCTTCTTCTCGATCCCTTCGCCCACGGCGACGCGGGCATAGCCGGTGATCTCGACGCCAGCGGCCTTGGCGGCAGCCTCGACCGTCAGATCGGGGTTGATGACGAAGGCCTGGCCCAGAAGCGTATTCTCGGCGAGGAACTTCTTCATCCGGCCCGGGATGATGTTGTTGTGGATCACCGCCTCGGGCTTAGGCTTGGCCGAGGCCGCGTTCTCTTCCAGCGCCTTGGCGGTCTGGACGGTCAGCTCACGCTCCACCACCGACGGGTCCATGGTCGCTTCGGACAGCGAAATCGGGGACGTCGCCGCGATGTGCATCGCGAACTGCTTGCCGATCTCTTCAGCCTTGGCCTTGTCGCCCTTCAGCGCCACCAGAACGCCGATCTTGCCCATGCCCGCCGAAGCGGCGTTGTGGACGTAAGAGACGACGGTGTCGCCCTCCAGCACACGCATGCGGCGGAAGGTCATGTTCTCGCCGATGCGGGCGATGGTTTCCTGCACCACATCATCGACGGTTTTTCCGTTCAGATGCGCGGCCTTGACCACCTCGACCGACTCGCCAGCGGTCAGCGCCACTTGCGCCACATCGCGCACCAGCGCCTGGAAATCGGCGTTCTTGGCGACGAAGTCGGTTTCCGAGTTGATCTCGATCGCAACACCCCGGCCGGTCGTCACGGCGACGCCGATCAGCCCCTCGGCCGCCACGCGGTCGGCCTTCTTGGCGGCCTTGGCAAGGCCCTTGGTCCGCAGCCAGTCCACCGCCGCGTCCATGTCGCCGTTCGTCTCGGTCAGGGCCTTCTTCACATCCATCATGCCCGCGCCGGTCGCTTCGCGCAGGTCTTTCACCATCTGTGCGGTGATCGTCATGTCCGTCTCCTTGGAAATACGGGCGTCCGGGCGGAGCTATCCCCGCCCGGTAACAGTCCTGCGACAGGCTCAGGCGTCGAGCGCGGCTTCTTCCTCGGGTGCGGCTTCCAGCGCACCGATGTCGATGCCTGCGGCCCCCATCTGGGCCGACATGCCTTCCAGCGCCGCGCGGCTGATGAGGTCGCAGTAGAGGGCAATCGCCCGCGCCGCGTCGTCGTTGCCGGGGATCATGTAGCTGACGCCCTTGGGCGAGCAGTTCGTGTCCACCACAGCCACGACCGGAATGCCCAGCTTGTTCGCCTCGAGGACCGCCAGGTCCTCCTTGCCCACGTCGATCACGAACAGAAGGTCCGGCACGCCGCCCATCTCGCGGATCCCGCCGAGCGAGGCTTGCAGTTTCGACTGCTCACGCTCGATGTTCAGGCGTTCCTTCTTGGTCAGGCCCTCGGCGCCATGTTCCATCATCTCGTCGATCTGCTTCAGACGCTGGATCGACTTGGAGACGGTCTGCCAGTTGGTCAGCGTGCCGCCCAGCCAGCGATGGTTCATGTAGTATTGTGCACATTTTTCAGCGGCTTCCGCGACGGACTTCTGCGCCTGACGCTTGGTGCCGACAAAGAGGATGCGGCCGCCCTTGGCGACGGTATCGCGCACGACCTTGAGCGCCGCGTCCAACATGGGAACGGTCTGCGTCAGGTCGAGGATGTGGATGCCGTTGCGTTCGCCATAGATGAACTCGCCCATGCGGGGGTTCCAGCGGGCGGTCTGGTGGCCGTAGTGTACGCCAGCCTCAAGCAGCTGACGCATGGTGAACTCGGGGAGCGCCATGTCGTTTCCTTTCCGGTTTGCGCCTCGGCAAGGGTTCTCAGGGTTTCCCCCAACCGGTGGACCTTTCGGGATGTCTCCCCGTCAGACCCGCCCCTGCCTGTGAAGTGGGGGGCTGTTAGACGGAATTGCAGCGGGGTGCAAGCGGAAAGGAGCGGGGGTTTCACACCCCCGCACCCCCGTGGGATATTTTTCCAAGGTGAATGAATGGGTTCGCCTGCGATCCTTCAGCGGCGCAGCACGGCGGGGAGGAGCGCCGTGGGCCGCTTGTCGGGTGTGCACATGTCGTTGTCGGCGGGGCGGACGCCGAAGTGCAGGGCGTCGCCCTCGGCGCGCAGAAGGTCGTGGTCGATGCCACAGACCGCTACAGGTTGCCATGCGGCGCAGCCCGACACCGAGATGTCGTGTTCGAGGTTGGGGGTCAGGTTGCATTCGGCCATGCCGAAGGCGGCGACCTGCTCGGGGTCGGTCAGGAAAAGGGTGACGCGCTTCCAATCCTCGTCGAAGTCGGTCTGGAAGCTGCCCTCGGGGCCCGCCTCGCCCACGCGGTAGCCGCCGCCGGTCCGGAACTGGAAGGTGCGCATGGTCATCGCGGGGTCGAGGGCGTGGGTGAAGATCAGCTGCCAACCCCCTTCGTTGAATACGAATTCCCGGGTGCCGAAGCCGCCGTACCAGGGTTCGGGCGCCGGGCTGACCCAGGTGCCCGAGAGGGACTGGAGCGCGGCCGCGTCGAGCGGGTCGGCCTGGGCCGAGAGGGGAAGAAGGGCGAGGGTGGACAGGGCAAGGGTGCGGAGCATGGGGTCCTCTGTGAATTGCGGCAGGGGCCGTTCCCCTGCCCCCCAAGGACGCGCGGGAGGCGGGGATTTCGACAGGACAGTCGCAAAACCGTGGTCTTCTTCGCGTCTTCCTTACGTCTTCCATACGTCTTCCCTCCGGATGACGTTGCCCGCCCGCGGCAAGGCCCTTGCCTGCATCCCGGTCGCTTGACACAAGGCTGCCATGATACCCGACGTCCTCTGCATCGGTTCCGTCCTGTGGGACATCATCGGCCGCAGCCCGGCCGCGCTGCGGCTTGGCTCGGACGTGCCGGGGCGGATCACGCGGGTGCCGGGCGGGGTCGCGATGAACATCGCGATGACTCTGCGCCGCTTTGGCCTGACCCCTGCCCTACTGACGGCCATCGGGCGGGATGCCGAGGGCGAGGAACTGATCGCCGCCTGCGCGCGTCTGGGGTTGGTGACGGCGCATGTCTATCGGTCGGACGATCTGCCAACCGACCGCTACATGGCGATCGAGGGGGCGAACGGGCTGATCGCTGCCGTGGCGGACGCGCATTCGCTGGAGGCGGCGGGGGACAAGGTGCTGCGGCCCCTGGCGGACGGGCGGCTGGGGTCGGCCGAGGCGCCCTATGCCGGGACCATCGCGCTGGACGGGAACCTGACCGAGGCGCTGCTGGCGGATATCGCGGCCTCGCCCCTCTTTGCCCGCGCCGACCTGCGGGTTGCCCCCGCCAGCCCCGGCAAGGCCGAGCGGCTGCTGCCCTTGCTGACCCATCCCGGCGCCACGCTTTACGTCAACCGCGAGGAGGCGGGGCTGCTGGCGAAGGAGCCTTTTGCGACGGCGACTGACGCCGCCGAGGGATTGCTCGCGCGCGGAGCCCGGCGGGTGCTGGTGACGGATGGCGGGAAGCCGTGTGCCGAGGGGACGGTGGGCAAGGGCGTGATCGCCGATGCGCCGCCCCCGGTGATGGTCGCACGGGTGACGGGCGCGGGGGACACCTTCATGGCCGCGCATCTGGTGGCCGAGCGGCGTGGGGCGGATCGGGCCGGGTCGCTGGCTGCGGCGGTGCGGGCGGCGGCAGAGTATGTCTCGGGCGAGCCCGGCGGCTGAACCTTGACGCGGAACCATTTCCGTGGCCACGCGTTGACAGCAATTCAGGAGGTAATGATGGATCTGACGCTGCGGATGACCACCGAGGTTGCCGATGCGCGCGCCGAGGGGCGCCCCGTCGTGGCCCTTGAATCGACCATCATCACCCATGGGATGCCCTATCCGCAGAACGTGACGACCGCCCGCGCGGTCGAGGCGGCGGTACGCGAGGCGGGCGCGGTGCCCGCGACCATCGCGGTGATCGACGGGCGCATCCAGATCGGCCTGTCGGACCCCGAGCTTGAGGCCTTCGCCCAGGCGAAGGGTGTCGCGAAGCTGAGCCGTGCCGACCTTGCGGCCGTTCTGGCGACGGGGGGCACCGGGTCCACCACGGTCGCCGCGACGATGATCTGCGCGCGGGCCGCGGGCATCGCGGTCTTTGCCACCGGCGGGATCGGCGGCGTCCATCGCGGGGCGGAGACGAGCTTCGACATCTCGGCCGACCTGCGCGAACTGGCCGAGACGGCGGTGACAGTGGTGGCGGCGGGGGCGAAGGCGATCCTCGATCTGCCGAAAACGCTGGAAGTGCTGGAAACGCTTGGCGTGCCGGTGATCGCCCATGGGCAGGACGCCTTTCCCGCCTTCTGGTCGCGCGACAGCGGGCTGCTGGCCCCCTTGCGCATGGACCACGTGCAGGACATCGCCGCCGCGCACCTGATGCGCGAAAGGCTGGGTCTGCCGGGCGGGCAACTGGTGGCCAACCCGATCCCCGCCGCCGCCGAGATCCCACGCGACGTGATCGGCCCGATGATCGAGGCCGCGCTGGCCGAAGCGGCGACGCAAGGGGTGACGGCCAAGGCGGTCACGCCGTTCCTGTTGCAGCGCATCTTCGAGCTGACGGGCGGTCTGTCGCTGGAGGCCAACATCGCGCTGGTCCTGTCGAACGCGCGGGTGGCGGCGGGGATTGCCACCGCACTTGCCCAACTTCGCGCCAAGGCGGCCTGAGTCGCAGGCCGAATTGCCGATTGGCGTTGTTTGGCGGGCCGTCGGTGCCTATCTTGCAGGAAACCGGCCCCTCAGGGACATGACATGACCGAATTGCCCCACGGACCGCGCCGGAAGGCGGGCCTTTTCGCCCGGCTCCGGGCAAATTTCCTGACCGGCCTTGTGGTTGTTCTGCCGATCGGGCTGACGATCTACCTGATCTGGACGGTGATCGGCTGGATCGACGGATGGATCCTGCCGCTGATCCCCGGGCAATGGCAGCCCGAGGTGCTGATGCGCCGCGTCTTCGGGCCCGAGGCGGACTATCCCACGCGCGGCATCGGCGTCATCGTGTTCCTGATCTTCACGATCCTCGTGGGCTGGATCGCCAAGGGCTATATCGGCCGGCAGGTCCTGAGGTGGGCCGAGGGAATGGTGGACCGGATGCCGGTCGTGCGGTCCATCTACAACGGGCTGAAGCAGATCGCCGAGACGGTGTTCAACAAGTCGGAACAGCGGTTCGACACCACCTGCCTGATCGAGTTTCCGCGCCCCGGCACCTGGGCCATCGGGTTCGTGTCGTCGCGCGCCAAGGGCGAGATTGCGGAGCGCTTGCCGAAGGAGGCCGAGATGATCTCGGTCTTCATCGGGCTCACGCCGTTCACCTCGGGGTTCCTGGTCTTCGTGCCAAAGCGCGACGTGATCGTCCTGGACATGAGTCTGGAGGATGCGGCCAAGCTGATCGTCTCGGGGGGCCTTGTCTATCCGCCCGACCGCACCGCGCCCCTGACCGTGCCGCCGATGCGGGCGGCGGAGTAGTCAGCCGACCAGCGAGGCGATATCGACCGAGGCCTTGTTGCCCAACTTGGCCCCGTGATCGCGCAGGAAGGTGGCCGCCGCCGTCCGCCCCGCCTTGCGCAGGCGATAAAGCAGATACGGCGTGGGCGTGAGTTTGGAGGCCGCGCCAAGCGCGTTCATCGTGGCATCGTCGGCGATCATGTGGACACGGATGTTCTTCATCTGCCCGCGCTGCACGCGCCCCTCGGCGATCAGGCGGCGGACGAAGGCGATGGCGCGGAGGTCGCGCAGCAAGGGCGCGTTGAAGCCGATCTCGTTGATCCGCTCTTGAATCTCGGCGGGCGTCGTGGGGATTGCCTCGCGCCGCAGGGGGTTGACCTGAACGATCAGAAGATCGCCCGGCATCCCTTTGTCATACAACGGGAAAAGCGCAGGATTGCCGGAATAGCCGCCGTCCCAGTAGGCCTCTCCATCCACCTCGACCGCCTGAAAGACGGTGGGAAGGCAGGCCGAGGCGAGGATCGCCTCGGGCGTGATCTCGGCGCCGGTAAAGACGCGGATCTTGCCGGTACGGACATTGGTTGCGCCCACATGCAGGCGCGGCCCCTCCTCCGATGCGATGGCCGCGAAGTCGAAGCCCCGCACCAGCGTGTCCAGCGGATTGTGCCAGGCCGTGCCGAAGGAATAGGGCGAAAACATCTGGGCCGCGATACCTTGCGCCGAGATGGGCAGCATCGCCGTCCACCACTCGTTGATCGCTGCGGCAAAGGGGATGGGCGGCACCGAAAAGCCGCCGAGGCGAAAGTCGCCAAGCCGCGCAATCTGCCGCCACAGAAGGTCCAGGGCCTGCCGCGCGCCCGCCCGACCCCCGGTTACCAGCCCCGCCTTCAGGATCGCCCCGTTCAAGGCCCCCGCCGAGGTGCCCGAGATCGCGGCAATCTCGATCCCCTCCTCTTCCAGCAGACGGTCAAGGGCGCCCCAGGTAAAGGCGCCGTGCGCGCCGCCGCCCTGCAGGGCAAGGGTGATGCGCGCCTTGGCCGTCATAGCGCCGTCCACCCACCATCGACGCTGATCGTCGTGCCGGTGATCTGGGCCGCGGCGTCCGAGCACAGGAACACCGCCGTTCCCCCCATCTGTTCCACGGTGGCGAACTGGCGCGAGGGCTGGCGGTCGAGCATCACCTCGCGGATCACCGTCTCGCGGTCCATGTTGTGCGCCTTCATCTGGTCGGGGATCTGCGCCTCGACCAAGGGCGTCAGCACGTAGCCGGGGCAGATGGCGTTGGCGGTGATTCCCTGCCCGGCGCATTCGAGCGCGGTGACCTTGGTCAGGCCGACAAGCCCGTGCTTGGCCGCGACATAGGCCGACTTGAAGGGGCTTGCCGTCAGGCCATGGGCCGAGGCCACGTTGACCACCCGGCCCCATCCCGCCGCCCGCATCCCTGGCAAGGCTGCTGCCGTGGTGTGGAACGCCGAGGACAGGTTGATGGCAAGGATCTGGTTCCACTTTTCAACCGGAAACTCGTCGATCCCCGCCACATGCTGAACGCCTGCATTGTTCACAAGGATGTCGCAGCGCCCGGCATCGGCGACCAGACGGCGGCAATCATCGCCCTTCGACATGTCGGCCGCGATGTAGCGCACGGCCACCCCATGCTCTTTCGCAAGGCCTGCGGCCAGCGCATGATCCTCGGGCCGGTCGGTGAACGAGTTCAGCACCACATCCGCCCCGGCGCGCGCCAGTTCGACGGCGATGCCCAGTCCGATGCCCGAGTTTGATCCGGTGACGACGGCGGTCTTGCCTGAAAGTGTCATGAGAATCCCCGTTACTTGTTCCGGCGTAGGCTTGCATGCCGCAGCGCAGAAGAAAACAGATCGACGAAACGGCCCGGGCCAAAAAAAACGCCCGCGCAAGGCGGGCGTTAAGTGTTGAGGCAGGTTTCATACAGGCAAGAAACCTATCGAGCAGTGCCCTCGTTATACGCGCATCCCCCGGGGAGGCCAAGTTAAAAGTTTGAAAACGCAGGCTTGCACGCCTAGGATCGGGGTCAAGAAAAACAGGCAGGGCGGGACAGGGCGATGAAGGCGGATCACTTTTTCGCGGGGTGGCGCGCGGGGTTTCAGGGTCTGGCGCTGGTCGCGGTGCTGCTTGCGGGCGCGGCGATTCCCGCGCAAGGCGAACCTTTGCATGGCATAGCTATGTATGGCACGCCCGCGCTTCCACCCGATTTTGTGTCGCTGCCCTATGCCAACCCGGATGCGCCAAAGGGGGGGCGGATCGTGTTCGGGGTGTCAGGGGGATTTGACTCGCTCAATCCCTTCATCCTCAAGGGACGGGCGGCGGACGGCCTTTCGGCGCTGACGGTCGAGACGCTGCTTGGCCGGTCCTATGACGAGCCCTTCACCCTCTACGGCCTTCTGGCCGAATCGGTCGAGACGGACGAGGCGCGGAGTTTTGTCGAATTCACCCTGCGCGAGGGCGCGCGGTTCAGCGACGGCAGCCCCGTGACGGTCGAGGATGTGCT
>CAZVIS010000074.1:0-11236 GCA_964627355.1 uncultured Rhodobacterales bacterium | reverse complement strand
GCCGATCTGGAAGGCCACGACGACGAAATCGGCGCCTTCCAGCGCGCGGCGCTGGTTGGTGTGGGTTTCCACCTTGGCCGGCGCGCCGAGGGTCGCGGCCAGTTTCCGCGCGACCAGTGCGCTTTCCTCCAGCCGCTTCGTGTCGATGTCCATCAGCGCGATGGTGGCATCCCGCAAGGCGGGGCGGTGCAGGGCATCGCCCACGATGTTCTTCATGAACACGGTTGAGCCCGCGCCGATGAAGGTGATCTTGGTCATTTTACGGCTCCGAGCGTAAGTCCGGCGATGAAGTGCCGCTGCATCAGGAAGAACATCAGCACGGGCGGCAGGGCGGCGAGGATCGAGCCTGCCGAGACGAGGTGCCACTGGGCGATCCACTGGCCGTTGAGGGACGACAGGCCCGCCGTGATCGGCTGGCTGTCCACGCCCTGGGTCAGCACGGTGGCCCAGAAGAAATCGTTCCAGATGAAGGTGAAGACCAGCACCGACAGCGCCGCGATGGCGGGGCGCATCAGGGGCAGGACGATGTACCAGAAGATGCGCCACTCCGTCACGCCTTCGACCCGCGCGGCCTCGATCAGTTCGAACGGCAGGGCCTTGATGAAGTTCCGCATGAAGAGGGTGCAGAACCCGGTCTGGAAGGCGATGTGGAAGAGGGCCAGCCCATACCAGGTGTCATACATCCCCAGTTGCAGCGTCATGTCGCGCACTGGCACCATCAGGATCTGGAAGGGCACGAAATTCCCCGCCACGAACATGAAGAACACCAGGATGTTGCCCCGGAACCCATAGACCGCCAGCGCAAAGCCCGTCATCAGCGACAGCCCCACGGCGCCGATCACCGTGGGCACGGTGACCCAGATCGAGTTCAGCATGTACTGGCCGATGGGGGTTTCAGTGAAGATGTAGACGTAATTCTCCCACGCGATGCCGGAGGGCATGCCGAAGTAGTTGCCCTGCGCAAGGTCGGACGCGGGGCGCAGCGAGGTCAGCGCCACGCCGAGAAGCGGGAACAGCCAGAGGAGCAGCGCCACCGGCAGGGCGATGGTGTAAAGCCACTGGGCGGGCTTTGAGGCTTGCTGGATGGGACGGGGGAACATCTCAGCGCTCCGTCTCGTCGCGCCACATCTTCCAGATGAAGCCCGAAATGAAGACCATCATGATGAGGAACAGCACCACGGCAATCGCCGCGCCATAGCCCATGCGGAAGCCGTATTCGCCAAGCGCCATCTCGAACATGTAGTAGGAGAGCACCCGGCTGGATCCGAAGGGCCCGCCGTTCGTCATGATCGACACAAGGTCGAACGACCGCAGCGCCCCGATGACGGTGACGATGACGGCGATGAAGGTGGCGGGGCGCAGTTGCGGCAGGACGACATACCAGAGCATCCGCCAGCCCTTGGCCCCATCCAGCCGCGCGGCCTCGATCTGGTCGGGGGCCACGTTGTTCAGGCCGGTGAGGTAGAGGATCATCACATAGGCAATCTGCGGCCAGAGGCCTGCGGCGATGATGCCAAAGGTGACAAGGTCGGGATCGGCAAGGATCGCGGTGCCCTGGCCGAAGACGGACTCGGTCAATAGGTACAGAAGCCCGAAGTTCGGCGCATAGAACCACGCGAAGATCAGGCCGACGACGACCTGCGAAATTACGAAGGGGAAGAAGAACAGAGACTTGTAAAGGCGGATGCCCGTCACCGTCTGGTTCAGGAAAATCGCGATCAGAAGGCCTGCGGGCAGCGCAAGAAGGTACAGCGCCAGCCACCAGAAGTTGTTCCAGAGCGAGGTCTCGAAGGCCGGGTCGCGCATGAGCTCGGCATAGTTGCCAAGGCCCACGAAGGTGCCGGTGAAGTCGCCGTCCTTGTTGTAAAGGCCGTTCCAGTCATAGAAGGACAGCGTCACGCTCTGGACGATGGGCCAGAGCACATAGACCCCGAACATGAAGAGACCGGGCGCCAGGAACAGCCAGGGCGCCATGGCCCGCTGGTTCCACCGTCCCGTCGTCGTTGCCTGTGCCATCGCCTGCCCCCCAATAGAAAACGGGCGCCCCGCAAAGGGCGCCCGCGTCCGTCAGACCCTTACGGGTAAAGCCGCGTGCGGGTCGCCTCGAGCTGCGCGAGGATCTCGTCCAAAGCCTCGGGCTGCACGAGGAAGCGCTGGAAGCCTTCCATCCCGGCCTTGGCATACTCGGCGTCGGCGTCGCGGTCCCAGAACTGGGCGATGCCGCCCGTCGCGGTGGACAGCGCCTGGAAGCCCGCCGTCAGGAACGGATCGGCCGCATCGACCGTCGCGTTCTTGTTGGTCGGCAGTTGGCCCACGGCGGCGTTCCACTTGGACTGCGCTTCGGCGCTGGCGATGAAGGCCAGAAGCTTCTTCGCGTCGTCGGGGTTCTTGGCACCGCTCGTCAGGTGGACGGTATCGGTCGGCGCTTCCTCGGCCCGGGCGATGCCGGGGGTGATTTCCGGGAATACCATGAAACCGAGGTTGTCGTTCGTCATCCCGCCTTCCTTGAAGACGCCGACGGCGAAGTTGCCCATGACGTAGTTGGCCGCCTTGCCCTGCACCAGAAGGGCGGCCGCGTCCTGCCAGTCGATCGCGGCATGGTTCGCCGTGACGAAGGGCTGCAGCTTGCCGAAGTTCGCAAACACCGCCGCCGCCTCGGGCGAGGTCCACGAGATCTTGCCGGCGGCGAGGTCGCTGTGGAACTGGTAGCCGTTGGTGCGCATCGAGACGTAGTCGAAGATGCCCGCGACCGGCCACAGGGCCGAGGACCCGGTGGTCACGCAGTCGATGTTCGCGGCCTTGAACTTTTCGCAGTTGGCCAGGAACTGGTCCCAGCTGACGCCCTCGGCGCCCGGCAGGTCCACGCCGGCCGCCTTGTAGGCGTCGCGGTTATAGTAGATGCCCCACTGGTAGTAGGTGTAGGGGATCGCGTACTGCTTGCCGTCGATGGTCGAGGACGGCACCGACGAGGCCAGCGCTTCGGTCAGACCGTTGTCCGCCCAGACGTCCGAGATATCCGCAAACAGCCCGGCCTCGACAAAGGGACGCATCCGGTTCGCGGCGTACCAGTTCGCCAGATCCGGCGGATCGGCGGTCAGGAAGTTGCGGATGGCGTTCTTGTACGCCTCATGGTCGAAGTTGGTCAGCTGCACGTCGATGTCGGGGTTCGCGGCCTCGAAATCAGCGATCAGCGCTTCGGCGGCGGCCAGCGGAATCGGATCGTAGTCGGCGTTCCACGTCACGACCCGCTGCTGCGCGATGGCCGAGGTGGACAGCGCAAGCGCGGCCACCAGCGCCAGAGCGCCCGTCTTCATATGGACCATGGTTTCCTCCCTGTGGTTCCATTATGTGAAACTTAGTCTTGAATATTGAAAGTATGTCGGCGATCCTCTACCGTGTCAACAGCCGGGAGGGGCTGATGGGCGCGGAAGGGGCAGGGGACGGAACGGTCGGCAAGGCGCTCGACGTGCTCGACATGGTCGCGCGCGCCGGGCGGCCGGTGCGGTTTTCCGACCTTCTGGAGGATGCGCCCTATCCCAAGGCCACGCTTTACCGTTTCCTGCAGGTGCTGACCTCGCAAGGGATGCTCAGTCACGATCCCGAGACGGGGGTCTATGCGCTTGGTGTGCGGCTGGTGCGGCTGGCCCATGCGGCCTGGGCGCAGTCGTCGCTGGCGCCATTGGCGCGGCCCTTCCTCGATTCGCTGTCCTCACGGTTGGGCGAGACGATCCATCTGGCGCAACTGGATCAGGGGCAGGTCCTTTATGTGGACAAGCGCAACGCAGCGCGGCCGGTCGAGATGTTCTCCAGCGCGGGCAAGGTAGGGCCGGCCTATTGCACGGGGGTGGGCAAGGCGATGCTGGCCTACCTGCCGCCCGCGGCGCTCGATTCGGCGCTGGCGCGGCAGTCGTTCCATGCCTTCACCCCGCACACGCTCGACACGCCCGGGCGGCTGACGGAGGAGCTTGCCGCGATTCGCGCCCGTGGCTTCGCCTTCGACCGCGAAGAGCACGAGCCCGGCATCATCTGCGTCGCGGCCCCGATCCTGACGCGGGCGGGCCGCGCCATCGGGGCGCTGTCGGTCACTTCGACGACCGCACGCACGACGCTGGAAGGGCTGGCGCGGCTGGCCCCCGAAATCATGGGAACCGCGGCAGAGATCGCGGCCGAGGCGGAAAGCTGGCGCTTTCCGGAAGGGACATAGGGAGGGAACGGCGATGACGGGTGTAACGCTGCAAAAGGTGGTCAAGCGCTTTGGCGAGGCCACGGTGATCCACGGCGTGGACCTCAAGGTCGAGGATGGCGAGTTCTGCGTCTTCGTCGGCCCCTCGGGCTGTGGGAAATCCACGCTGCTGCGCATGATCGCGGGGCTGGAGGAGACAACCGACGGCGCCATCCGGATCGGCGCGCGGGACGTGACGCGCACGGATCCGTCCGAGCGGGGGGTGGCGATGGTGTTCCAGACCTATGCACTTTACCCCCACATGACGGTGGCCGAGAACATGGGCTTTGGCCTGAAGATGACGGGGCACCCCAAGGCCGAGATCGAAAGCAAGGTGGCCGAGGCATCGCGGATCCTGAAGCTCGATCCCCTTCTCGCGCGCAAGCCCAAGGCCCTGTCGGGCGGCCAGCGCCAAAGGGTTGCCATCGGGCGGGCGATCGTGCGGGGGCCGGAAGTGTTCCTGTTCGATGAACCTTTGTCGAACCTCGACGCCGAACTGCGGGTCGAGATGCGGGTGGAAATCGCCCGCCTGCACCGCGAGATCGGCGCCACGATGATCTACGTCACCCACGATCAGGTCGAGGCGATGACGCTGGCCGACAAGATCGTGGTGCTGCGGGCGGGGCGAGTCGAGCAGGTGGGCGCGCCGCTGGAGTTGTATCACAACCCCGACAACCGCTTCGTCGCGGGCTTCATCGGGTCGCCTGCGATGAACTTCCTTGGGGCCAAGGTGGCGGCGGCGGGTCGGGTGACCTCGCCGGGGCTGGCGGCAGATGTGACGACGGGGGTGGCCCTGCCGGGGACCGGGGCGGATGTGGTCCTGGGCCTGCGCCCGCAGGCCTTCACCATCCGCCCGGGCGACACCCACCGCGTCGATGTGATCGAGGCACTTGGCGGGCAGAGCTTCATCCACCTCAGCGCGCCGACGGGAGAGAAGATCGTTGTGGAAAGCCGCGAGGACCCGACGATTCGCTTGGGCGACAAGGTCGGCCTCGGGTTTGACGAAGGGGCGGCGCTGTTCTTCGCAGGCGACGTGGCGGGGACGCGGCTGCGGTAGAGGCCGCTGGCCCGGGCGGATCAGGAAACGCATGCGTTTCCCCGCCCGCGGCGCAACGTCGCCATGGGATCGTCAACACAAGCACGTCAGAGGCCTGCGCCTGCCTGGCGGGCGCATCTGCGCCTGCCACGGGCAGGCAGGCGCAGGCCGGAACGCTTTGGCGTCCCGGCGTCAACATGGCGCCGCCCCGCGTGGCCCCGGCGATAGCCGGGGCCATGACCAAGCCGCGCCCGGGGTGCTTGCCCCCTCAGCCCTGCACAACCTCCAGCCCCGGCCCCAATGCCTGCCTCTCGTCGAAGACGAAGCAAGCGCCCTGCCACTGTCCCTGACCCTCTGGTACATCGGCCAGATAGCGCAGGATGCCGCCGTCGAGTTGCAGGACCTCCGGCACCCCCTCGGCCAGAAGCCAGCGCGAGGCCTTCTCGCAGCGGATACCGCCGGTGCAGAACATGGCGATGCGCTTGCCTTGCAGGGCCGCGCGATTGGCCTCCCACCAGGCCGGGAAGTCGCGGAAGCGCGCGGTCTGCGGGTCGATCGCGCCCGGAAACGTGCCCATCGCCACCTCGAAGGCATTCCGCGTGTCGATCACAGCGACCCCCGGATCGGCCAGCAGTCGGTCCCAGTCGCCCGGTGCAACCCGTGTCCCGGTCGGTGCGTCTGGCGGCAGGTCGGGCGCGCCGAGCGCCACGATCTCGCGTTTCAGCCGCACTTTCAGGCGGGCGAAGGGCATGGTTTCGGCCTGGGAAAAGCGGGGCGCCAGCCCTTCGCACCCCGGCAGGGCGCGCAGATGGTCCAGCACCGCCGCGACCCCCTCTGCCGTTCCCGCGATCGTGCCGTTCACCCCCTCGGGCGCCAGCAGGACCGTCCCCCGCACCCCCTGCCCTGCCGCCAGCGCGCGCAGGGGTGCGGCCAGCGCGGCAAAGTCCGGCAGGGGGGTGAAGCGGAAAAAGGCGGCAACGGTCAGCATCCGCCCTCTTTGCCAGAGCGGCCCGGCGGCGCAAGGGGTTCCCCTTGGCAGGTCGCTTGGGCAGAGTGGCGGCAAAGCGGAGACCCCCATGCACCCAGCAACCCACGCCCTGATCGTGATCGACGTGCAGAACGACTTCTGCCCCGGCGGGCGGCTGGCGGTGGCCGATGGCGATGCGGTGGTGCCGCTGGCCAATGCGATGATGGACGACTTTGCCGCCGTAGTCCTGACGCAGGACTGGCACCCGGCCGCCCACGCCAGTTTCGCCGCGAATCATCCGGGGGCTGAGGCGTTCTCGGTCATCGAGATGCCCTACGGCCCGCAAGTTCTCTGGCCGGTGCATTGCGTGATCGGGACCGAGGGCGCGGCGTTCCACCCCCGGCTGCGGCTGGACCGTGCCGACATGGTGATCCGCAAGGGCTTTCGCCCCTCCATCGACAGCTACTCCGCCTTCTTCGAGAATGACCGGACGACGCCCACGGGGCTGGAGGGATACCTGCGGAACCGGGGGATTTCCGAGGTGACGCTGGTCGGCCTCGCGACGGATTTCTGCGTGAACTACTCGGCGCTGGATGCGGCACGGCTGGGGTTCGGAGTGACCGTGGCGGTGGACGCCTGCCGGGCGATTGACCTGAATGGGTCGCTTGACGCCGCGCGCAAGGGGATGCGCGCGGCGGGGGTGCGGCTGGACTGACGGTCAGGCGTCCTTCTTCGCGGGGGCGGGCGCCTCGTCCAGCATCCCGCCGATGCCGTTGTCGAAGTTGAGGCCGATTTCCTCGCCGAGTTTCTTCATCGTGGGCAGTTGCAGCGCGGCCCCCAGCATCGCGTCGAAGGCCTGGTTGACCGGGGATTTCGGGCCCTCGCCGCCCATGGGCGAGGAGGCCGAGCCCAGACCGCCGATCTGGTTGATGCGGATCGATTCGATCTTCTCAGCCGGTTTCACCATCTCGGCCACGATGCGGGGCATCGCTTCCAGCCGGGCCAGCGCAAGGCGCATCGCAACGATCTCGTCAGACAGGGCGTTCTCGGACTGGGCGAGGGCGGCGCGGCCCTCGGCCTCGGCCAGAAGGTCGGCCTTCTTCGCCTCGGCCTGGATCTTGATGGCGTCGGCCTCGCCCTGCGCCTCTTCACGGCGGGCGGCGGCGCGGTCCTCGGCGGCGGCGCGTTCGGCGCTGGCGGCGAGGCGCATCTGGGTCGCCTCACGCTCGGCCTCTTGCGTGGCGACGATGAGGGCGATCTGCTTTTGCCGTTCGGCGATGGCGACGGCGCGGGCGGTCTCGATTGCTTCCGCCGCCTTCATCGCCTCGGCCCGCGCGGTGTCGGCCGAGGCGCGGGCGCGGCTTTCCTCTTCGGATTTCATCGCGATGGCGACCTGACGGTCCTGGTTTGCCACCTCGATTTCGCGCTCCTTGGTGATCTGGGCCTCTTCGATGGCGCGGGCGCGCAGGATCTCGGCGGCCTTGATCTCCTGCTCGCGCTGGATGCGGGCGCGTTCCTTTTCGGACTCGGCGGTTTCGCGGGACCGGGCGATCTCGCTGTCCTGCGCGGCCTTCAGAAGCTCGATCTCCTGCACGCGGGCGATCCGCTCCATCTCTTCATCCCGGGCGATCTGCAGCTTCAGCCGCTCGGCCTCCATCGCGGAACGGCGGACGGCCACGTCGGCCTCGGCGTCGATGGCGGCGCGTTCCTTCTTGGACTTGGCGATAACCTCGGCCAGCTGGCGCATACCGACGGCGTTGAAGGCATTGTTCTCGTCCAGCGCCTCGAACGGGGTCTGGTCAAGCGCGGTGAGCGAGACGCTCTCCAGCTCCAGCCCGTTCTTCAGAAGGTCGTTCGAGACAGCGTTCTGCACCTCTTGTACGAAACTCGTCCGGTTCTCGTGAAGCTCGTCCATCGTCATGCGGGCGGCGACGGCGCGCAGACCGTCGATCAGCTTGCCCTCGATCATCTCGCGCAGTTGCTCGACGTCGAAGGTCTTGGCGCCAAGCGTTTGCGCGGCGCGCGAGATGCCGTCCTCGGTCCCCTGCACGGACACATAGAATTCGGACCCGACATCGACGCGCATGCGGTCCTTGGTGATGAGAGCGGCCTCGCCCAGACGCTTCACTTCCAGCCGGAGGGTCTTCATGTTCACCGGGCTGATCTCGTGCAGAAGCGGGATGACGATGGCGCCGCCGTCCATGATGACGCGCCGCCCGCCCGCGCCGGTTTTCACAAGGCTGATCTCGCGCGTGGCCCGCTTGTAGAGGCGGGCCATGATGAGGCCCAGAAGCAGGAAGAAGCCGAGGATGGCGCCGATGATGATGCCAAAGGTTTCCAAGGTCATGTCAGCAAGGCCTTTTCTGAAAAGGGTGAAGGGTCAGGCGGGAAGGGCGACGATGCGCAGCGTCCACCCGGAGGCGGTGCGTTCGCGCAGCAGAAGGACCTCGGTCCCCTGCTCGATCACGTCGCTGTCGCGGAAGGGTTCGCAGCGCATGTAATGCGTGTTGCCGTGGCGGTCGCGCAGGCGCACCTCGGCAGGCGAGCCTTGCCGCGCGGTCCCCTGCGAGACGACGCCGCGCAGGCCGCCCATGAACTGGGCGCTGGTGGCGGTGGTCTCGACCTGCGGGACAAGGCCTGCAAGGGCGCGACCGAAGAGACGGGCAAAGCCGATCGCACCGGCAAGGGCCGGCAGGATTGCGATTGCGGCCCCGAGCGGCGTGCCAAAGGTGGCTGTCGCCACCGACTGCACCGCCAGCCCGGTCACGCCAAAGCCCGTCAGCATCGCGGCCAGCCAGATCGCAAAGGGCACCCGGCCAAGACCGAGCAGCGCCAGCGCGCCGCCGCCCGTCCCCGGCACCTCGGATTGCAGGCTGTCCGAAGCGGCGGCCAGCGCCGCCACGTCCGGCTCGGCCCCCGGGGCCAGATCGAACTGCGCCTCAAGTGCCGCGACATCGGGGCCGGGCGCATCCACGCCCTCCCCCGCCATCAGGCTGCCGCCCAGCGCCAGCGCCACAAGCTCGACCGCCAGAAGCCCGGCCAACAGCCCGAGCGCGAGCGCAAAGGGCAGGTACGGCGGGGTCAGCATCAGGGCGAACATCGGCATTCCTTTCACGGCAGCGTGAGTCATATGGCCCCCTCGGAATGGCGCACAAGACGCTTCGCTTGCCAAATCGGACAGCCGCCCCGCCGCGCGTCCCCCCTTCCCTTTCTCCCCGTCATCGGCATCAGTGGGATCAACGGAACGGAGAACCGCCCTTGGACATCGCTGCGCGCGTCTGGAACCACAAGTGGAAGATCGACCCCATCGTGCGGTCGCTGCTTGATACCGATTTCTACAAGCTGCTGATGTGCCAGTCGGTTTTCCGCAACCGCCCGGATACGCGCGTGACCTTCAGCCTGATCAACCGAAGCCACCGCATCCGTCTGGCCGACCTTGTGGACGAGGGCGAGTTGCGGGAGCAGCTCGATCATGTGCGGTCCTTGTCCCTGACGCGGGGGGAAAGCACCTGGCTGCGGGGCAACACCTTCTACGGCAAGCGCCAGATGTTCCGCCCCGATTTCATGGAGTGGTTCGAGGGCATGCGCCTGCCGCCCTATCATCTGGAAAAGCGCGACGGGCAGTACGAACTGACGTTCGAGGGCGCCTGGCCTGAGGTGATGCTGTGGGAGATCCCGGCGCTGGCGGTGCTGATGGAGTTGCGCAGCCGCGCGGTGCTGACGCGGCTTGGCCGGTTCGAGTTGCAGGTTCTCTACGCCCGCGCGATGACGAAGCTTTGGGAGAAGATCGAGCGGCTGCGCCAGATCGACGGCCTGCGCATCGCCGATTTCGGAACGCGGCGGCGGCATTCGTTCCTGTGGCAGGACTGGGCCGTTCAGGCGATGATGGAGGGGCTGGAGGGCAAGTTTGCCGGCACCTCGAACTGCCTGATCGCGCAGAGGCGGGATATCGAGGCGATCGGGACCAACGCGCATGAGCTGCCGATGGTCTATGCGGCCCTTGCAGACAGCGATGCCGAGTTGGCGCAGGCGCCCTATCAGGTGCTGGCCGACTGGCATGAAGAGCATGACGGGAACCTGCGCATCATCCTGCCCGATACCTTTGGCACCGCAGGCTTCCTTGCCCACGCGCCAGAGTGGCTGGCCAAATGGACCGGCATCCGCATCGATTCAGGCGACCCGGCGACGGGGGCCGAGAATGCGATCCGCTGGTGGAAGGAGCGGGGAGAGGACCCGGCGCAGAAGCTGGTGATCTTTTCCGACGGTCTCGACGTCGAGAAGATCATCGAACTCCACCGGAAATTCGTCGGCCGGGTGAAGGTCAGTTTCGGCTGGGGCACGATGCTGACGAACGATTTCCGCGGGCTGGCGGATGGCGACGGCCTTGCCCCCTTCAGCCTCGTCTGCAAGGCGGTCAGCGCGGACGGACGGCCTACGGTCAAGCTGTCGGACAACCCGGTCAAGGCCATGGGTCCCGCCGACCAGATCGAGCGCTACAAGCAGGTGTTCGGCGTCGGCGAACAGACTCCCATCGCAGTGACGGTCTAGAGGACGTCCATCCGACCGACCCGTTTCCGGATGTCGGCCGCGTGGTCCACCAGCGCCTCAAGCGCCGACTTCTCCTCTTTCGACACGCCGGACTCCTTCATCCGCTTTTCGGCATCCTTCATGATTGCCTTGGCATCCGAAATCACCGTGTCGAAGTAGCTAGACAGCTCCTCCAGCTGCTTTTCCATCGCCTTCAGATTCTGATCCCAGCGGGAGATCTTTTTCTTGAGGTCCTTGTCGTCGATATCCTCGACCCGGATTCCGATGGCCTCGACAGTGAACTCCGTCATGAGCGTCTCCGCGCGATTGGATGGCAATCGAATGATCGCAACGTGGCGCGGTGGCGGGGCGGGCGTCAAAGGGAATCGATGCGCGGATCAGACCCCTATCCATTCGGCGAGGGTGACGGCCCGGGCGATGTGGCTGCGGTGGATGGGATCGTCGGGGGCCAGGCGCGGCATCG
>CAZVIS010000073.1:0-11264 GCA_964627355.1 uncultured Rhodobacterales bacterium | reverse complement strand
AGACCACGTCGTTGAAGGTCAGCGCCCCGTCGAGCCAGGCGGGAGAGGTGAGGGGGCGGGCCTGCGTGCCGAAGATGTTCTTGGCAATCTGTTGCAGCGCGATGGAGATGCCGAAGGTGGCGAGCAGCGTCTCCAGCGGGCGCTTGTAGAGGTGGCGGATCACCAGACGCTCCATCGCCACACCAGCGGCGAAGGTGACGGCAAAGGCGAGGGGGAGGGCCACAAGGATCGACAGCGTATAGTCGGTGATGACCTGCTGGACGACGTAGCCGGTGTAGGCGCCCATCATGATGAACTCGCCATGCGCCATGTTGATGACGCGCATCACGCCGAAGGTGATGGCAAGGCCCACGGCGGCGAGGAAGTAGATCGAGGCGAGCGAGATTGCGTCGAGCGCAAGGTCCGCCGCCTGCATCGCGCCGACGGTGGTGCCGATGCGGGCGAGTGCCGCCTGCGCTGCCGAGGTGACGGTGGGGTCCGGTTCGGCATAGGTGTCGAAGTAGCGCCAGCTGGCCACGGTGGCCGCGACCTCGTCGGCGGTGGCGGCGGTTGGGACGGTGCCCGCAACCTCGAGCGCGGTATAGGCGCGGTCACGGGCGGACTGGTCGGAAAGGTCGGCGAGGGGGATGCCCCCGACGGCGCCATCGACGATGTTCGCGGTCAGCGCCTCGCGCTGTTCGGCGGCGGTCAGGGGGGCGGGCGCTGCTCCTTGCGCGACGAGAATGTCAAAGGCCTCGGTCGCCGGAATATTGGTGCCCAGATCAAGCTCGCGGGCGATGTTGGCACCGGCGGGGGGTTCCTTGGCGGCGATGCGGGTGGTCGCGACAAGGGGGTTCAGCGCCGCGCGCAGGTCAAGGCCAAGGTCGCCGCCGAAGCCCTCAATGGCCGCGACACGGGCGGCGGGGTCGGGGTCGAAGCGCAGGGTCAGCAGGCGCTCGAGCCGCGCCTTCTGTGCCGCAAGCGCGGGGTCGGGGTCGTCCAGCGCGGCACGCAGCGGGCCGAGTTGCGACGCATCGGGGTCGCGGGCCATCGAGGACAGTGCGGCGGCCCGTGTCGCGGCATCGGGATCGGACAACTGGAACTGGACCAGCGCCGCCGAAATCAGGCCGCGCACGCCTGCGTTTGGGCGCAGTTGCGCGATGTCGGATTTTGGGGCAATGCCCGCCTCGGCGCCGGTCAGGGGGTCGGTCAGTGACCAGCCGTCGGCGGTTTCCTGCAGGATGAAGAAGGCGCCGTCAGCCTTTCGGCGGCCAAGCTCTCGCGCCTCCCAGGCGGTCAGCAGGCGGGCGACGGCGGGGTCGGCGGTGGAAATGAGGACTTCGATGACCGGGCCGATGGTCTGGCGTTTCGGTTCGGCGATCTGGTCGCCAAACTCGGCCAGTACGCCCGGAAGATCGGCGCGGGCGATCCCGGGCAGCGCCAGCATCAGCGCCGCGATAAGGCAGAGAAGTATGCGCATGAAGGCCCCGGTTCAGGCAACGGGGGGCGCGTCGGCGCGCCCCCCGCAAGGGTTCAGTAGTTCGACTTGATCTGCACGCAGGTCTTCGTCTCGGTGTTGTACATGCCGCAGGCCAGCGTCTGCCAATCGGACTCGAGTACCGCCGATTCGGGCAGGAAGTCGGTCCAGGCGTCGCCCGGGACAGGCTCGGTCTGGCTGATGATGTCGAACTGGCCGTCCGCACGGATCTCGCCGATCAGCACGGGTTTGGTCAGGTGGTGGTTCGGCAGCATCTTGGCCGTCCCGCCGGTCAGGTTCGGCACTTCGAGGCCATACATCGCCTCGCGCACCGGATCGACGTCGGTGGTCCCGGCCTTTTCGACCGCCTGCACCCACATGTTGAAACCGATGACATGGGCCTCCATCGGGTCGTTGGTCACGCGGTTCTCACCGGCGAAGGCCTTCCACTTGGCGATGAATTCGGCGTTGACCGGCACATCGGCAGACTGGAAGTAGTTCCACGCGGCAAGGTGGCCGACGAGGTTCGAGGTGTCGAGCCCCGAGAGTTCCTCTTCACCGACCGAGAAGGCCACGACCGGAATGTCGTCGGCCGAGATGCCAGCCGCCGCCAGTTCCTTGTAGAAGCCGATGTTCGCATCGCCGTTGATCGTCGAGATCACGCCGACCTTCTTGCCGTCGGCGCCCAGGGCCACCACGTCCGCCACGATCTTGGACCAGTCGGAATGGCCGAAGGGCGTGTAGTTGACGAAGATGTCCTCTTTCGGGATGCCCTTCGAAATCAGGTAGGATTCCAGGATGTTGTTGGTCGTGCGCGGATAGACGTAGTCGGTGCCGAGCAGGGCGAACTTCTGCACGCCAAGCTCTTCCAGGAAATAGTCGGTGGCCGGAATCGCCTGCTGGTTCGGCGCGGCGCCGGTGTAGAACACGTTTTTCGAGGATTCCTCACCCTCATACTGCACGGGGTAGAACAGCAGGCCGTTCAGTTCCTCGATCACCGGCAGCACCGACTTGCGGGACACCGAGGTCCAGCAGCCGAACATCACGTCCACGTCCGACACCGTCAGCAGCTCGCGCGCCTTTTCGGCGAAGAGCGGCCAGTCCGAGGCCGGGTCCACCACTACCGCCTCGAGCTGTTTGCCCAGAAGGCCGCCCTTGGCGTTCTGCTCGGCAATCAGCATCAGCATGGTGTCTTTCAGCGTGGTTTCCGAGATCGCCATCGTGCCCGACAGCGAATGCAGGACGCCCACCTTGATCGTCTCTTGCGCGGCAGCCGCGCCGGCCATGGCGAGGCTGACGCCCACACCGGCCACAAGTCCCCTGATCCCGTTCATCTTTCACCCTCATGGGCCGTGCGGGGGTGTCATCCGACGCAGAACGGATTAGACTCCCGACGGCAACGATTGTTGCACCCCGTGCGGCGGGGACAGGTTTCCAAGGTCGGTCACCGCCGCACACCATTTCGTCCGGGCGTCACGGCCCGGCGCGACCCCCACAAGACGAACAGGGTTGGCGGGCGGCAAGTGCGGCGTTAACGGGCATTTGCCCGTGGTCGAGCAAATGCCTGAAAACTCATCACGGGATCGGCATTTGGCGCGAAAGCGGGCGCCCGATACACCGCAGGACGTCGGATGGGGCGTCGGGGCAATCTTGCACGGGCTTTCGGGGTCATGCGAAGGTGCGCCCGCCAAACAGAGAGGACAGGCTTGATGAAGGTCGCGCGGCGGAGCGTTCTGGCAGGGTTCGCGGCGGCACTGGCCCTGCCGCGCGGGGCCTTTGCGGCCGAGGGCGCGGGTGCTGCGGGTGCGGTGCATGACTGGTTCCGGCTGATCCTGGAGCTTGTCCGCCACACGCCGACGCTGACCCCGCCGGTCTCGAGCCGGGCCTTCGCCTATCTGGGCGTGGCCCTGTGGGAGGCGTTGCAGCCCCCGGGCACGCAGTCGATGGCCGGACAATTGACCGCGCTGACGCCGCCGCCCTCCCGCCCCGCCGGGACGGATGACGCCGTCGTGGCGGATGCCGTGCTGGGGGCGATGGTCGCGGCGCTGTTCCAGAACACCGGGCCGACCGGACAGCGCGCGATGGCCGCGATGACCCGCAGGCTGGGAGAGCGGGTGGCGGCGGGCCTGTCGCCCGCAGTGGTCGAGGCGAGCGCCGCCCATGGGCGCGCGGTGGCTGCCCACATCCTTGGCTGGTCTGCGGGTGACGGCGGCGCGGCGATCGTGAACATGGGCTTTCCCGAGACCTATGCCCCCGCCGAATTGCCCGAGGACTGGGTGCCCACCAGCCTCGTCCGCCAACAGCAGACCCCGCTTCTGCCCGAGTGGGGACGCAACCGTCCCTTTGCCATGGCGTCCGGCGCTCTTTGCGGCCTGCCCCCCCCACCGGCCTACAGCGAGGATCCGGGCTCGGTCTTCCATGCCGAGGCGATGGAGGTTTATGAGGTCTCGCGCAGCCTGACGGACGAGCAAAAGCGGATCGCGCGTTTCTGGTCGGACGATCCGATGCTGACGCCGACGCCGCCGGGCCACTGGATGTTCATTGCCATGTCTGTGCTGGAGGCCGAAGGGGCCACGGCCGCGCGGCGGGCCGAGGTGCTGATGCTTCTGGGGGTCGCCATGGCGGATGCCTTCATCGCCTGCTGGCGCGACAAGTATGCCTACAACCTGCTTCGCCCCGTCACCTACATCCGCCGCCACATCGACAAGGCGTGGGAGCCGCTGCTCATCACCCCGCCGTTCCCCGAATACCCGAGCGGCCACAGCACCCAGTCGGGCGCCGCACAGGCCGTGCTGACGCATCTTTACGGCGAGAACTTTGCCTTCACCGACACCACGCATGAGGACGAGGGGATGGGTGCGCGGTCCTTCCCCAGCTTCCGCGCGGCGGCGGAAGAGGCAGGGATCTCGCGCCTGTATGGCGGTATCCATTTCCGTTCGGCGATCGATCAGGGGTTGGCGCAGGGGATTTGCGTGGCCGAGGCCACCCTGCAGCTGGAGGTGCGGGCATGAGGTGGCTTGCGCTGGCCCTGCTGGCCAGCCCGGCGCTGGCCGACGATCCGGTGGCCCCCGCCTTTGTCGAAGAGGCGGCGGCAGCGGGCATCACCCATGCCTTCACCGGCGAGTGGGAATACACGGTGGGCGGCGGTGCGGCGGTGTTCGACTGCAACGCGGACGGGTTCGAGGATCTGTTTCTGGCGGGGGGAGAGGGGAAGGCGGCCTTCTACCTGAACCGTTCGACCGTCGCCGGGCCGCTGGCCTTTGAGGCGGCGGAAAGCGGGCTGGAGATGGAGGCGGTGCTTGGCGCCTACCCCCTCGACATCGACAGCGACGGGGTGATGGATCTGGTCGTGCTGCGACAGGGCGAGAATGTGGTGATGCGGGGCCTTGGCGCCTGCCGCTTCGAACGCGCAAACGAAGTCTGGGGGTTCGACGGCGGCGACGCCTGGTCCGCCGCCTTTGCCGCGACGTGGGAGAAGGGGCAGACCTGGCCCACGCTGGCCATCGGGAACTATCTGGATCGCGAGGAAGAGGCCTTTCCCTGGGGCAGTTGCACCGACAACTGGCTGCACCGGCCGGATGGCGACCGATTTGGCGCGCCGGTCCCGCTGACACCCAGCTTCTGCGCGCTGTCGATGCTCTTTACCGACTGGAACCGCTCGGGCACCCCGGCGCTGCGGGTGTCGAACGACAGGGAGTATTACAAGGGCGGGCAAGAACAGATGTGGCGGATCGAGCCGGGGGCGGCGCCGGTGCTCTATGGCGAGGCGGACGGCTGGAAGCGGCTGCGCATCTGGGGGATGGGAATTGCGAGTACCGACCTGACGGGGGACGGGTTGCCGGAGTATTTCCTGACCTCGATGGCCGACAACAAGCTGCAGACGGTCAAGCCCTTCAAGGATGCGCCCAAGCCCGACTTCGCCGATGTGGCCTTTGCCAAGGGCGTGACCGCGCACCGGCCCCATATGGGGGAAGACCTGCGCCCCTCGACCGCCTGGCACGCCCAGTTTGCCGATGTGAACAACGACGGGCGGCAGGACCTGTTCGTGGTCAAGGGCAACGTCCATTCGATGCCCGACTTCGCTGCCGCCGATCCGAACAACCTGCTGCTGCAGCGCGAGGATGGCACGTTTTTCGAGGCGGGCGCGGCGGTGGCCAGCATGAAGGTCGGGCGCGGCGGGGCCGTGGCGGACTTCAATCTGGACGGGCAGTTGGACCTCTTGGCGGTGAACCGCTGGGCGCCGGTGAGCATCTGGCGGAACGCGGGCGTGCCGGGGCGTTGGGTTTCGTTGCGCCTCGATCAGCCCGCGCCGAACCGAGATGCGATCGGCGCCTGGGTGGAACTGCGCTGCGGAGATGTCGTGCAGCGGCGCGAGGTCACCTCAGGCGGCGGGCATGCGAGCGGTCAGGCCGGGTGGCTGCACTTTGGCCTTGGGGATCAGGACAAGGCCGAGGCGCGGGTGCTCTGGCCCGACGGGACCGAGGGGGCCTGGATGCCGGTGCCGACGGATGGATTTGCGCTCGTGGGGCGCGACGGGGTGCGGGCGTGGACCCCCGGGTCAGAGGTCCTTCGCGAGCCGTAAGGCGTCATAGATCGCAGCGTGGGTGTTCCGCGCCTCGACCGCATCGCCGATGCGGTAGAGCCGGAAGCCCTTGGGCCCGCCGTTGAGGGCCTGCGGCCGCCCCACGATCAGAGCATCGTAATCGACCGCGCCGAGGTTCTCGGACAGCGGCTTGAGGTCGAAGTAGATGCCCGCATTCGGCTGCGTTCCGTGGTTGACCACCACCTGATCGAACGTCCGCTCCTCGGTCGTCGTGCTGTAGTCCGTCCCGATCACCGCACGCAGGCGGTTGCCATCCCGGTGGACCGATCTCAGCCGCCAGGTGACGGTGAACCGCGCGCCCTTGCCCTGCAACGCGCGCATGTAGGGCACAAGGTTCATCCCCATGACTTCCGGCGCGAAGGTGCGGTCGGGCGTCATGATCTCCACCTGCGCGCCTGCCTCGACCAGCGCCTGCGCGGCCTGCATCGCGGTGTGGTCGCCCGCATCGTCATAAAGCAGCACCTGAGCGCCCGGCTTGGCATCGCCCGACAGGATGTCCCAGGCGGTCACGGTCAGGTCGTCCCCCTCCACCAGCCCTGCCGTGTCGGGCAGGCCCCCGGTCGCCACGATCACCACGTCCGGCGACAGTGCCAGCACATCCGCCGCCTCGGCAAATGTATTGAACCGGAACGCCACCCCCTTTGCTGCACATTGCGCCATGCGCCAGTCGATGATCCCGATCATCTCGGCCCGCCGCTTCTGCCGGGCGGTCAGCCGCACCTGCCCGCCGGGGGCGTCCGCAGCCTCGAAGACGGTCACCTCATGACCACGCTCGGCCGCGACCCGCGCCGCCTCGAGCCCCCCCGGACCCGCGCCGATCACCACCACCCGCTTGCGCACGGTCACCGGGGTGATCTCATGCGGCATCGTCTCCTCACGCCCCGTCGCGGGGTTGTGGATGCAAAGGGCCATGCCCCCCTGATAGATGCGATCCAGGCAATAAGTCGCGCCGACGCAGGGCCGGATATCCGCCTCGCGCCCCTCGATGACCTTTCGCACGATATGCGGGTCCGCCATATGCGCCCGCGTCATCCCCACCATGTCGAGTTGCCCTGTGGCAATTGCATGCCGCGCCGTCGCCACATCCGGGATCCGCGCGGCGTGGAAGGTCGGCAGGCCGACCTCGGCCCTTATGCGCCCCGCGAAATCGAGGTGAGGCGCCGAGCGCATCCCCTGCACCGGAATCATGTCCGTCAGCGCCGCGTCCGTATGGATCCGTCCCCGGATGATGTTGACGAAGTCCACGAGTCCCCCGTCGCGAAAGCGCCGGGCCATCTCGACCCCTTCCTCTGCCGTGATCCCCCCGGCCTCCACCTCATCCGCCGTATAGCGCACGCCGATCAGGAAATCGGGGCCGACGCGCCTACGACACGCCTCCAGCACATCTGTCGCAAAGCGGAGGCGGTTGTCGAAGCTGCCGCCATAGGGGGCGGCGAGGGTGTTCGTGAGCGGGCTCACGAACTGGTCCATCAGGTGGCCGTAGCACTCGAACTCCACCCCATCGAGGCCTGCGGCCTGCATCCGCTCTGCCGCATCGGCATAGTCCTCGATGATGCGGGCGATGTCCCAGTCCTCGATGATCTTGGGGAAGGCGCGGTGCGCGGGTTCCCGCGACGGGCCCGGCGCCACCACGGGCAGCCAGTCGCCCTTGTCCCAACGTGTGCGGCGGCCGAGGTGGGTGAGCTGGATCATCACCGCCGCCCCCGCCTCGTGGCAGTCGTCAGCAAGGCGGCGCATCCAGCCCACCACCTCGTCCTTGTAGGCCAGCACGTTGTTGAAGACCGGCGGGCTGTCCCGGCTGACCGCCGCAGATCCCGCCGTCATCGTCAGCGCCACCCCGGCCTTCGCCCGTTCCAGATGATAAAGCCGATAGCGGTCCTTCGGCATCCCGTCCTCAGGGTAGGCGGGCTCGTGGCTCGTGGTCATGATCCGGTTGCGCAAGATAAGGTGGCGCAACTGATAGGGCTGGAGGAGGGGATCGGTGGACATAGGCGCCTCGCGTTTCGGGCGAGGCTAGCGGAGACGATGCGCGAACGGAACGGGGCTTCGCGCGGGTTGAGAGATCCGGGGGTTTCACACCCCCGGACCCCCGTGGGATATTTGTGCCAAGATGAAAGGGGGCGAGGGGCTGCTGCCCCCTTCTTTCCTGTCCAAGTGTCCCGGGGGGCTGCCATCGGTTTGCCACCGGCTCAAGAACCGATGGCGGCGGGCTGGCCCCCGGATCTCTCCATCCGCGCCAGAGTCAGCCGAGCGCGTATCCCGCGCCGCGCACCGTGCGCAGGGGGTCCTCGCCGCCGTACTGGCAGAGGGCCTTCCTCAGCCGCCCGATGTGGACGTCCACCGTCCGGGTATCGACATAGATGTCACGGCCCCAGACGCGGTCGAGCAATTGCTCGCGGCTCCAGACCCGGCCGGGCTTCTCCATGAAGGTGGTCAGCAGGCGGAACTCGGTCGGGCCGAGCTTCAGGGTGTTCCCGTCACGAAAGACCTTGTGGCTTTCGGGGTCGAGGCGGATGTCCGAGAATTCGAGGACCATGCCCACGCTTGAGGGCCTTGTCCGGCGCAGTTGCGTGCGCACGCGGGCCATCAGTTCGACGACGGAATAGGGCTTGATGACATAGTCATCCGCACCGGTTTCCAGCCCGCGCACGCGGTCCACCTCTTCCGACCGCGCGGACAGCATGATGATCGGCACATGCCGCGTGTCTGAGCGTGCCTTGAGGCGGCGGCAGACCTCGATCCCCGAGACGGAGGGCAGCATCCAGTCGAGCACGATGATGTCGGGCGAGACCTCGTCCACGAGGATCAGCGCCTCTTCCCCGTTTTCGGCCGAGGTCACGCGGAAGCCTTCGGCCTCGAGGTTGTAGGCCAGAACTTCGCGCTGCGCGCTTTCGTCCTCGACGACCAGGACCGTCGGCTGTTCGTTACCCGCCATCATGCGCCCCTATCACTCGGTCATCACGCCCCGATCAAAGGCGGTCGTGTCGCCCTTGGGGCGCTGTTCGGCGGGCAGCGTGCCCGTCACAAGGTAGATCACCTGCTCGGCAATGCCGGTCGCATGGTCGCCCACACGCTCGATATTCTTGGCGATGAAGTGCAGGTGCATGCAGGCGGTGATGTTCCGCGGATCTTCCATCATGTGGGTCAGGAATTCGCGGAAGAGCGCGTTGTACATCTGATCGACCTCGCGGTCGCGCTGGCGGACGTCCTGTGCCAGTTCGACGTCACGCTGGATATAGGCGTCGAGCGCATCCTTCAGCAGTTGCTCGACCGACTTGGCCATGCGGCGGACCGAGCCGGTGGAGCCGCCGATGGGGGCCATCTGGGCAAGCACTGTGGAGCGCTTGGCGAGGTTTTTGGCATAGTCGCCGCAGCGTTCCAGCCCGGCCGCGATCTTCATGACGGTCAGCACGGTGCGCAGGTCGGTGGCGGTCGGCGCACGCAGCGCGATCACTCGGGCGCATTCCTCGTTGATCTGCTCTTCCATCGCGTCGATGGCAGTGTCGGCGCGGCGGACCTTGTCGGCCAGTTCCTCGTCGCGGGTGTCCAGCGCCTGCGCAGCCGAAAGAATGGCGGCCTCGACCAGGCCGCCCATCTTCATGATCATGGCCTGAATGGCCTCCAGATCCCGGTCGAAGACCGAGGCGATATGGGGGTCGTTGTTCATGATCTCTCCGTCAGCCGATCCGGCCGCTGATGTAGGACTCGGTGCGCGGGTCCTTGGGGTTGGTGAAGATCGTGCCGGTCTCGCCGTACTCAACGAGGTTACCGAGGTGGAAAAACGCGGTCTTCTGGCTGACGCGGGCGGCCTGCTGCATCGAGTGGGTCACGATGACGACCGAGAAGGACGACCGCAGCTCGTCGATCAGTTCTTCGACCTGCGCGGTGGCGATCGGGTCAAGGGCCGAGCAGGGCTCGTCCATCAGCAGCACCTCGGGGTGGGTCGCCACGGCGCGCGCGATGCAGAGGCGCTGCTGCTGGCCGCCGGACAGGCCGGTGCCGGATTCCTGCAGGCGGTCCTTTACCTCATTCCAGAGGGCGGCCTTTTTCAGCGAGGACTCCACGATCTCGTCCAGTTCGGCCTTCGACCGGGTCAGGCCGTGGATGCGGGGGCCGTAGCTGACGTTGTCGTAGATCGACTTGGGGAAGGGGTTCGGCTTCTGGAACACCATGCCGACCTTGGCGCGCAGCTGCACCGGATCGACGCGCTTGTCGTAGATGTCTTCGCCGTCCAGCTTGATCTCGCCGGACACGCGGGCGACCGACACCGTGTCGTTCATCCGGTTCAGGCAGCGCAGGAAGGTGGACTTGCCGCAGCCCGACGGGCCGATGAAGGCGGTCACGGTCTTGTCGAGGATGTCGCAATCGACATCCTTCAGCGCGTGCTTCTCTCCGTAATAGACCTGCACGCCGCGCGCGGTGATCTTGTTCTGGTGGGTATCCACGGTTCTCTCCGCAATTCGCATGTCGTTCATGTCGAGGGACCTTTCAGGATTACCAGCGGCGTTCGAAGCGGCGGCGCAGCAGGATCGCCGCGACGTTCATGACGACCAGGAACGCCAGAAGGACGATGATCGCGCCGGAGGACCGCTCGATAAAGGCCGGATCCGAGCGCGAAGCCCAAGAGTAGACTTGCACCGGCAGCGCCGTCGCGGGGTCAAGGATACCGCCGTCCAGCGGCCCGCCCGGATAGTTGGTCACAAAGGCCACCATGCCGATGAGCAAAAGAGGCGCGGTTTCCCCGAGGGCCGAGGCGAGTCCGAGGATCGTACCCGTAAGGATGCCGGGCATCGCCAGCGGCAGCACATGGTGGAACACCGTCTGCATCTTGGACGCGCCGATGCCGAGAGCCGCGTCGCGGATCGAGGGCGGCACGGCGCGGATGGACGCCCGCGTGGCGATGATGATCGTGGGCAGCGTCATCAACGAAATCACCAGAGCACCGACGAGGGACGACGACTGCGGCAGGCCGGCGAAGTTGATGAAGATCGCAAGGCCGAGGATACCGAACACGATCGAAGGTACGGCCGCGAGGTTCGAGATGTTGACCTCTACGATATCGGTCAGCGTGTTCTTCGGCGCGAATTCCTCGAGGTAGATCGAGGCCGCAACGCCCACGGGCAGAGTGAAAATCAGAACCAGCAGCATCATGTAGGCCGACCCGATGATCGCCACGCCCAGACCCGAAGCCTCGGGCCGCTGGTC
>CAZVIS010000072.1:0-11370 GCA_964627355.1 uncultured Rhodobacterales bacterium | reverse complement strand
GTCTGCCCCCCGCTGCCCCGGTCGAAGGATCCGGTGCGGAAGGGCACGTTCTGGCCCACCACGATCTCGGCAGACTGGTTGTCGAGCGTGGTCAGGCTGGGCGTAGACAGAAGCCGTGCCTTGTTCGACTGACCAAGCGCCTGCAGCAGAAGCCCGTAGTTGTCGCCCCGTGCGAGACCAAGCGAGGCGCCCGAAGGCGCTACCGCCAGTGAGGCGGGCGCGCCAAGAAGTTGCAGGATCCCGGCAAGCGAGGGGCCAGAGCCGGAAAAGGACGTGGCGGCAAAGCCTGCGGGCGGCGTGGCCCCGCCAAAGCCAAGCTGCACGCCAAGCTGTTCCGAGATGTCGCCCGAGATCTCGACGATGGCGGCCTCGATCAGGACCTGGGGCCGCCGGGTGTCGAGTTGCGCAATCAGCGCGGCCAGGTCGGCCTGCACCTCCTCGCGCGCGCGGACGACGATGGAATTGCTGGCAAGCTCTGGCTGGATCGTGATGTCTTCGGCGGCAAGCGAGGCCACCGGTGGCGGCGCGTCGCCGGTTGCGGGGTCGGCAAGGGACGAGCCGCTTTCGGGCGGGGGCAAGGCGGCGGCGACGGGGTTGGTTGCCGCTGCCGCACTGCCGCTCACCAGGCTTGACAGCACCTCGGCCAGCGCCTTGGCCTCGGCAAAGCGCAGGGGATAGACGCGGGTCACGGGCAGAAGCGAGGGGCCCGGGCGGCCAGGCACGTCGAGTTCCGCCAAGAGACGCTCGGCCTCGGCGAAATCCTCGGCGGTGCCGCGCAGAAGGATCACGTTGGCGCGGTCATCGACGGTGATGCCCGGTGCGGGGCGCGCGCCGTTGCCTGCCAGGATGGTCTGGAGCGCCGCCGCCACATCGCGCGCCACGGCATTGCGCAGGGGCAGGGTGCGGACGCTGATCTCGGTGTCGCTGTCCAGTTGCCGGGCAATCGCCTCGACCCGGCGCACGTTCTCAGACGTGTCGGTGATGACGAGCGTGTTCGTCTCGGGGATCGTCTCGATGTAGCCGAAGCTTGCGACAAGCGGGCGCAGCGCGTTGGCGGCGGTCGCGGCGGGGAAGTTGCGCAAGGGCACCAGCCGGGTGATGACGTCAAGCCGCCCGGGCGCATCCGTGCTTTCGATGGCGCTGCCCCCCTCGCGCACGGCACTTTGCGGCACGACGCGCCAGAACGACCCCGAAGGCAGCGCGGCAAAGCCGTTCGAGGCGAGGACCGACTGGAACATCTCCCAGACCTCGTCCTGCGACAGGGGCTGCGAGGCGATGACGGTGACCGTGCCCGTCACGGTCGGGTCAAGGACCAGAGTGCGCCCGGTGATCTCGGACACCTGCTCGGCAAGGCTCGCAAGGGTGGCATCGCGCAGGTTGATGAGGAAGCGGTTGGGTGCCTGCGCCGTGGGGGCGGGAGGGGTCTGCGCGGCGGCGACCCCGGACAAGAGGGCCAGCAGCACGGCCGCAAGCAGGGCACGCAGGGCTTTCACGGTCGGTGTCCTCATCTCAGCGGAAAGGTCATGCGAAGGGTCTCGCCCCCGCGCTGTAGTTCCAGCGTGGCGCGGCCCGCGGCCACGATCTCGTCCAGCCGCAGCCGGTCGGCGGCGATGTCGCCCACGGTCACTCCGTTGACGCTGCTGACCAGATCGCCGGGCCGGAACCCGGCCTGCCGGACCTCGGGTGGGGCGGTGTGGAGGATACGGTAGCCCTGTGGCGTCGCGGCCAGCCCCAGCCGGTCCATCACCGCCTGCGGGCTGCGGTCGATCTCGCTGCGGTACCAGGCGATGACGGTGTCGGGGTCGGTCGAAGGGGGGCCGGCGGTGGCGATGGGCACGGTCGTCTGCGCGGCGGGCAGGAAGGCCGTGCGGGTGACCTCGGCCCCGGGCGGCGCGGTCTTGGGGAAGGGCAGCGCCTCGGTCCGCCCCGCAACCGAGAGGAGCACGCGGTCCGCCTGCACCTCGACCAGTCGGACCGAGGAGGTCACGGCCTCTCCAGGGGCATATACGCGGACCGGACGGTCCCCCCCGGCGATGACCGCGCGGGACCGGTCCGCAGGCGTGGCCAGCGTCACGCCGAGAAGGGTAAGGTTCAGCGCTGTTGCGGGGATCGCCGTGTCGGCCTGGGGTTCGGGGACCGGTGCAAGGCCGAAAAGCGCGCTGTCGAGAAGGGCGTCAAGGGGGGGCGGTACCAGGTCCGGCACCGCCCCGGCAAGGGCGGCATAGGGCTGGGCCGCGGGCCCGTCGACCACGCCGAGGATGTGCCAGGCCACCGGCCCCGCTGCGCTGCCAAGGGACACTGCCGCTGCGGCGGCCGCCAGCCACTCGATCCCTCCAGCCAGACGCCCGCTCATCCGGGCCACCCGGTGTCGGGGGCCAGAAGGAAGCCGGTGATCCGCGCCAGCGCCTCGCCCCGCTCGTCGCGCGCGACAAGGGTCACGCGGCGCAGGTCCGGGTCGGGGGTCGGGGCCACCTCGGCTTGAATGGACAAGCGGTAGCCGAGCATTTGCACCGGCCCCGGCGCGGGAGACAGGCCAAGCGTCAGTTCGGCCAGATGGTTCTCGGCAGCCCATTGCGCCGCCGCCCGCCGTTCAAGCCCTGCCACGCGCGTCACATGATCCTCGCCGATGCCCAGAAGGGCGACCGCCGTGATCGCCAGCACGGTCAGCGCGACCAGCGTCTCGATCAGGGTCAAGCCTGCATCCGCAGCGCGGCGGGGGGCGGTCATGGCTGGGCGCCCCCCTCGATCACCCGCGCGCGCAGCCCGTCGAAGGCCACGGCCCATGCGCCCCGGCGGTCGCGCAGCACAAGGGTCGCAGGCCCGCCCGTGCCGCTGCCGGAAACAAGCACTGGACCCTCGGCCCCATCCAGCCGGGCCAAGGTCTGGCCTCCGGGCAGGCGGCGGGGTTCCTCTCCTGCAAGCCCATAGCTGTCGGGCGTCCAGTGCAGCAGGCGGTCGCGGCCGCTGGTCAGGGCCGCGTCCGCGGCGGAGTCGAGGATGGCGGCCAGCCGCGCCGCCTCGTCCCTTGCACCGCCCGCAAGGCCGATCCTTCCGGCGCCAAGCGTGACCATCCCCGCCATGATCCCAATGATCGCAACGGTCACCAGCATCTCGACCAGGGTCAGTCCTGCCTGGGGGTCGCGGCGCTGTGCAAGACTCACGGTGCCACGCCCCCCGGTCCGCGCCGCAGATCCGCCGCCACCCCTTCGCCTCCCGGCGCGCCGTCGGCGCCGAGGGAGACAAGCTCATACCGCCCGCCCGCCTCGGGCAGGGTATAGACATAGGGGTTGCCCCAGGGATCGACGGGAACGGCGGGCAGGTAGCCCCCCTCGGGCCACAGAAGCGGCAGCGGCGGATCAACGGGCCGCACCGCCAAGGCCTGCAGGCCCTGCCGCGCGGTAGGGTAGCTGCGGTTGTCCAGCCGGTACATCTCGAGGCTGGCCGCAATCGACCGCAGGTCGGCGTCGGCCACGGCGACGCGCGCCTGATCCGGCCTGCCGATCACGTTCGGCACGATCAGCGCCGCGACGATCCCGATGATGACCAGCACGATCATCATCTCGATCAAGGTGACACCCGCCTCGCTGTCGCGCCGACGGACGCCGCGCGACGCGCGGCCCTTTGTACCCTGCGGCATGGACCCCTCATGCAGTACGGCAGGGGCATGCGAGCCCCGACATTTTCCGAAACGACGTGAAACTTCGAAAAGTTTCGCGCCGTTTCAATTTTGCGGGCGAAGTTGGGGGCCCGCCGAGATGACCGCGATGTTGCCGCCTGCAGGGCCCGCACTGACCGCGCCGCCGGGTATGGACCTGTTCCCGGTCGAGCAGGTGTTGCTGCTTGCCGCCGCCTTTCCGCCGATGACGGCGGCGCAGCGGCGTGCGGCCGCGCCCTTTGCGGTCGAAGAGCGGATCGCCGCCCCGATCGAGGCCGTGCATGTGGCGCTTGTGGCCCCGCTGACCGCAGCGGCCCCGGGCAACGGGCAGACATGGCTCTTGGCCGTCGTGTCGTTGGATGTGATCGCGGGCCTGCCAGACCGTGCCGTGCGGGGGCGGCGGCTGTTGCCCGATGTGCTGTGCCTGCCGCGCCCGGCGTCTGGCGAATGGTCGGTGGTCGAGGCGGAGGGGCGGGTCCTTGTCCGGCTGCCGGACGGGACGGGCCTTGCCCTGCCGCGCGAGGGCTTTGCGCTGGCGCACCGGATCGCGGGGCTGCCGGGGATCGCCCTATATGGCGGTGACCCGGGCCCGGTCGCGCTGCGGCGGGCCGAGTTGCCGGGGCGGCTCGACCCCGGGCTTGAGGGGTTCGACCTGCGTGCGTTGGCGCCGCGCCCAGGCCGGTTTTCCGCCCCGCGCCTGCGCCGCATTGCGGCGGTGCTGGCGGTGGCCGGGGCCGGGCATGTCGCGATTGCGGGGGCGGATGTGGCGGCGCTGTCCTTGGCCCTGGCGACACGGGCGGGGTCGCTTGCGCAGGTCGCGCCGCTTGCCGGCCTGCCGGCCACGGTGACGCCGGCCGAGGTACTGGCCGCCCGCGATGCCGCGGCCGCGCCTGCGGGCGGCCCGGCGCCGGTTCTGCCGATGGTGGCGCGGGCGGCGGCGGCCCTGGCCGACGCGGGCGGCGTCTCGTTGCGCGAAATGCGCTATCAGAGCGGCGAGCGGACGCTGGTGCTGATCGTGCAGGGCGCGGATCTGGCGGTGCTGCAAGGTGCGGCTGCGGCACTGGCCCGGCAGGGGCTGGCGGTCGAGGCGGGGCCAGCGGTCAATGACGCAGGCCTGGCCGAGCAGACGCTGACCCTGCGCGAGGGGTCGCCATGATCGCGCGGGCCGTGACGGATCGGGCACGGGCGTTCCTGCAGGACCGCACCCCGCGTGAGCGGGTGCTCTTGGCGCTGATGGCCGCCGTGGGCCTGGGCGCCGCTGCACATGCCCTTGCCTGGCAGCCCCTGTCCGCCCGGCGTGAGGCGATTCTGGCCGGGATCGCGGCCCATGTGGCGGCAGAGCGTTACCTGACCGAGGGCGGCACGGTGCCGCAGCCCGCACCCGCACGCAGCGCCCTGTCCGACCAGCCCCTTCCTACCCGCCTGACGCAATCGGCCCAGACCTTGGGCCTGACCGTGCGGCGGCTGGATCCGGCGGGAGAGGGGGCGGCAGAGGTCAAGCTGGACGAGGCGCCATTCGATCTCGTGATGGCCTGGCTGATTGCGCTGGAACGCGATCAAGGCCTCGCCTTGCGCGCCTTCACGCTGCAGCGCCGCCCCGCGCCGGGGGTGGTGGCGGCGACCGTGTCGGTCGGGGGGTAGGGCGATGGCCGCACCGCTTCCCTATCCTTTCGCGCGGCAGAACGGTGTCCTTCTGGACGGAGACGCCGCCTGCCTTGTCCGCCCCGACGCGGGGATCGAGGCGCTGGCCGAGGTGGTGCGGCTGGCAGGACCCGGCATCGCCTTCCGCCCGGTCACGGCCGAGGATTTCGCCGCCGCCCTCTCCCGCGCCTATCGCGACACCGCCGCCGATGCCTCGGTCGCAGCTTCGGCCGACCGGGACCTTGCGGCGCTGGCCGACAGCACCGAACCGCTCGACGACCTGCTTGACCAGTCGGGCGATGCGCCCGTGGTGCGCCTCATCAACGCGATCCTTCTGGAAGCGATCCGCGACGGCGCGTCCGACGTGCATTTCGAGACGTTGGAGCGCAGGCTATCCGTCCGCTTTCGCATCGACGGCCTTCTGCAGCCCAAGGTCGAGCCGAAGCGCGCGCTGGCCCCGCTCATCATCAGCCGGATCAAGGTGATGGCACGGCTGGACATCGCCGAGCGGCGGCTGCCGCAGGACGGGCGCGTGTCCTTGCGCGTCGGCGGGCACGAGGTGGACATTCGCGTCTCGACCATCCCCTCGCAATATGGCGAGCGGGTGGTGCTGCGTCTGCTGAACCGCGACGCGGCGCGTCTGGGCCTCGACCGGCTGGGGATGCGGGCCGAGGATGTGGGCCTGATGCACCGCCTGCTTGCACGGCCCGACGGGATCCTCCTTGTCACCGGGCCTACGGGGTCGGGCAAGACGACGACGCTTTACGCCGCGCTCGACCACCTGAACGAGCGCAGCCGCAACATCATGACGGTCGAGGACCCGATCGAATATGCGCTGGACGGGGTGGCGCAGATGCAGGTCAACCCGCGGATCGAGCTGACCTTTGCGCGTGGCTTGCGCGCGCTGCTGCGGCAGGACCCGGACGTCATCATGGTGGGCGAGATCCGCGACCGCGAGACGGCGCAGGTCGCCATCGAGGCGGCGATGACGGGGCATCTGGTGCTGTCAACGCTTCACACCAACACGGCGGTCGGCGCGGTGGCGCGGCTGGTGGACATGGGGGTGGAGAGGTTCCTGCTGGCGCCGGTACTGGCGGGGGTGCTGGCGCAGCGCCTTGTCCGCCGCCTGTGCCCCGACTGCCGCGCCCCTCGGCCTGCGACGGAGGCCGAGGCCGCGCTGGTCGAGGGGTTGGCGGTCGGCGAACCGATTTGGCACGGCGCGGGCTGCGCCACCTGCCAGGGCACGGGCTTTCGCGGGCGGACGGGGCTTTACGAACTGGTCGAGGTGACGGACGGCATCGAGGCGCTGATCCAGGCCGGCGCTGCCGAGGCCGCGCTGGTGGCGGCAGCGCGGCAGGCGGGCCCCGGCCTTGTCGCCGACGGGCTGCGCCAGATCCGGGCGGGCGTGACCACGCCTGCCGAAGTTGCCCGCGTCGCGGTCGAGGGCTGAGGCCATGCCCGCCTTCAGCTTTAGCGCGATGGACGCACGCGGGGCCACCGAGGGCGGTGTGGTCGAGGCGCCGAGCGCTGCCGCCGCGCGGCAGGCCCTGCGGGCGCGCGGCCTTGTCCCCCTGTCGGTCGGGTTGCGCGAGACCGGCCCCGCCGCCACGCCCGGGATCGCGCCCAAGGCGCTGCGGGGCGGCCTGTCGCCCGCCACGCTTGCCCTTGTCACGCGACAGCTTTCGACCCTTCTCGCCGCTGGCCTGCGGGTCGAGGAGGCGCTGGCCACCATAGCACAGGGCCAGCCTGCGCGCGTGGCTGCGGTGATCCTGACCCTGCGCGCGCGGGTGATCGAGGGGCAGAGCCTGGCCGACGCGCTCGACGCCTTTCCGCAGCATTTCGGCAGCTACATCCGCGCGGCGATCCGGGCAGGGGAAAAGGCGGGGCGCGTCGATGCGGTGATGGGGCAACTGGCGCAGCACATGGCCGCGCGGGCGCAGACGGCACAGGCGGTGCAACTGGCGCTGATCTATCCCGCGCTTCTGGCGCTGGTCAGCCTGTCGATCGTCGTGTTCCTGATGACCTGGGTCGTCCCCGACATCGCCCGCGTCTTTGCCGCGCGGGGGGCGAGCCTGCCCTTCCTCACCCGCGCGCTGATGGCGGTCAGCGAGGGGTTGCGGCTTTGGGGTCCGCTTGCGCTTGCGCTGCTGGTGGCGGGGGCGGCGGTTGTCGCGCGGGGCCTGCGCCTCCCCGCGAACCGGCTGCGGTGGGACCGGCTGTGGCTGGCCGCGCGCCCGACGCGGGCGCTGGTGCGGCACCTGAACGCAACGCGCTTCCTGACCACACTCGCCGCGCTGTTGCAGGCGCAGGTGAACCTCGTCGAGGCGTTGCAGGCCGCCGCTGCCGCCACCCCGAACCTTGCCGTGCGCGCGCGGGTGGTGGCCGCCGCCGACAAGGTGCGACAGGGCAACAGCCTACACCGCGCGATGACCGAGGCGCAGGTCTTTCCCGGCATGGTGCTGGCGATGGTGGCCAGCGGCGAGGCCTCTGGGCGGCTGGCGCAGGCGGTGGACCATGCGGGGGGCGAGTTGACGCGGCTGCTTGAGGCGCGGATCAAGACGGCCGTTGCCCTGTTCGAGCCGGGGGTGCTCTTGGTGATGGGGGGGCTGGTGACGCTGATCGTGCTGGCGATCCTGCTGCCGATCGTTTCGCTCAACGCGCTGGCGGGGCAGTAGGATGGACCGGCTGCGCGCGCTTTCAGGGAAGGGCTGCCGACAGCGGCAGGTCCAGCGCGAAGTCGCCGCCCGAGGGCAAGCCAGGCACCATCGCGGCAGCCGCCTGCCGGAGGGTGAGTTGCAGCCGGTCCTCTGGCGTCAGGCGCGCCTCTGCCATCGGGTTGGCGGGGGTGACATCGGTCTGGATGTCGAGCAGGATCCCCGCCGCATCGGTCGTCACCCGGTAGGCGAGCGCTGGCAAGGGCACGTCGCCCGCCGTCCCGTCCAGCCGCGCACAGGTCCCGCGGGTCGAGGTGCCGCGTCCTTCGGCCATCCGCGCGCCGGGGCCGAGGCTGGCCGACAGGCGCAGCGTCAGCGCGGCATCGCATCGCAGGGGCAGGTCAGGGCGCAGCGCCGCGACGAGGGGCCAGGCCGCCGTCCCCTCGGCCGTAAGGGCCAGGCGCGCGGGACGCGCGCGCACGTCGCCATGCAGGGCCGTGCCCGGCGCCCGCAACGACACATCGGCGACGAGCGCCCCGGCGGCAAGGCTGCGGCCCCAGGCCGTCTGCCACTGCACCACATGAACGGGGTCAAGCTGCAGGCTGCCCCGCCAGACCGTTCCCGCCGCCGCCCCGGCCGGGACGGGCAGACCCGACCAGCGCAGGGCCACCTGCACCGGCAGGGTCGCGACCAGCGCGACCGCGAAGGCCAGAAGACCAAGGAGGACAAATGATGCCCAGACCCCACGGCGAGACAGGCGCGATGACGCGGCGACGGATGCTGGGGCAGATGCTCGGCTTGGGCGTGGCACGGATCGGTCTTCCGGTTCTGGGGCTGTCGCTGGCGGGCTGCGCCGGGGAGCTTCCGCCGGTTGCGAAGGGCCCCGTGCAGGCCGCCTTTCTGCTGCCTCTCTCGGGTCCGGGTCAAGCCGTGGGCGAGAACATGGCCCACGCCGCGCGTCTGGCGGCCGAGGGGCGCGGGGGCGGGGCCTTGCCGACCTTCGACACGTCGGACACGGGCGAAGGCGCCGCCGCCGCCGCGCGGGCGGCAATCGCGGGGGGGGCGCGTCTGCTGCTCGGCCCGTTGCGGGCCGAGCAGACCCCGGCGGTTCTGGCGGTGGCGGGACAGGTGCCGGTCGTCACCTTCTCGAACGACGAGGCGCTGACGGCGCAGGGGGCCTTTGTTCTGGGCATCACGCCGATGCAGTCGGCGGCGGCAATCCTGTCCTATGTGCAGGCGCAGGGCCTGACTCGGGTCGCGGTGGCGGCGCGGGACACGCCCTTTGGTCGCGCCTCGGCCGAGGCGGTGCGCGCACTTGCCCCTGCCGCCGGGGTGACGGTGACCGGGGTTGCACTGCAGGACCCGGGCGCCCCGGGCCTTGCTGCGGCGCTTCAGCAGGGGGCCGAGGCGCCGCAGGCCGTCTATCTGCCCGAGGGGGGCGAGACCCTTGCCGCCTTTGCCCGCAGCCTGCGGGGCAGCACGACGCAGCTTCTGGGGTCTGTCCAGTGGGGGCTCGGCGAGGTCTCGACCAACCCCGACCTTGCAGGCGCGTGGTTCGCGGCGGCCCCGCCGGACCTGTTCCTGCCCTTCTCGGACCGCTTTGCCGCAGCCTATGGCGAGGTGCCGGGCCTGATCGCGGCGCTTGGGCATGATGCGGCGCTGATGGCGGTATCGCTGGCGGGTGCGCGGGGCCTGAACCGGCGGGGGCTGACGCGGAAGGGCGGGTTCACCGGCGCGCTTGGCCCCTTCCGGTTCGAGAAGGACGGTCGCTGCGTGCGGGATCTGGTGGTGATGACGGTGGATGGCGGGGGCTATGCGCTGCTGGCCGAGGTCACGGGCCGATGAAGCGGCAGGCCGAGGCCGGGGTCACGCTGGTCGAGATGCTGGTGTCGCTGGTCCTTTTCGCGTTGATCGGGGGAACGGGGTTTGCCGTGCTGGACCAGGTCTTGCGGGTGCAGCGGCAGACCGAGACGGTGCTCTACGACCTGGGAGAGATGCAGCGCGCCATGCACCTGCTGGCCGTCGATGCCGCGCTGGCCGAGCCGGGCAGCCTGACCGTCGCGCGGGGCGCGGTTGGACTGACGCGCAGGCTGCCCATGAGGGCGCTGGAGGTGCGCTATGGGCTGGAGGACGGGGTACTGGTGCGGGTGCTGGGGGATGAGGTGCGGCAGGCGGTGCTGGGCGGGGTTGCCGAGGTCCGGTGGGAGGGGCTAGGCCCTGGGGGAACGTGGCAGCCGCTGGACCGGCCGGCCGATGCCGTCCCCCGCGCCATCGCCGTGACGCTGCGCCTGACGAAGGGCGACCGGACCCTGCGCCGTGTCCTGCCCTTGCTGGCGGCGGTGCAGCCGTGACGCAGCGCCACGCCGACGACGGCTCGGTGCTTGTCAATGTCCTGGTGGTGCTGGCGCTGGCATCCTCGGTCGTGGTGGCGACGCTTGGCCTGTCGGACGCCGCGATCAGGCGCAGCAAGACCTATGCCGAGGCGGGGGCTGCGCGGGCGATCCTTGACGGGGCCGAGGCCAGCGCCATCGCCGCGCTGCGCCGCGATCTTCGCGAGGCCCCCGGCGAAGATCACCTGCGCGAGACCTGGGCGCAGATCGGGCAGGACGAGATCGAAATCGAGGGCGGCCGCTTTCGCTTGCGGATCACCGATGCGCAGGCGCGCTTCAACCTCAACAGCCTGCCGCAGGGCGGCGCGCTGGCCGCGCAGACCCTTGCCCGCATCGTCGCCCTGACCGACCTGCCCGCCGATACCGCTGCGCGCATCCGGGCCGCCGCCCTGCGTGGACCGATTGCGGACCTGTCTGCCCTTGCTGATGCGGCCGGGATCGACGCCGAGGCGGTATCCCTCCTGTCGCCCTTCGTGACGGTGCTGCCCGGTGCGACGCCCCTCAACGTCAACACGATGCCGGATGATCTTTTCCCCGCCATCGCGTCGAATGTGGCCGAGGCGCGCTTGTTGCAGGGGCTCCGCGCGCGCAGGGGCTGGCTGGCACCGGCCGACCTTTCGGCGGCGGGGATTATCCTGCCCCCGATCGCGGGCTATCGCTCTGACCATTTCCTTGTGGAGGCCGAGGTGACGGTCGGCGAGACAAGCGTGGGCCAGACCAGTCTTCTGCAGCGCGTTTCCGCCCCGGGCGAGGTTGCCCGCATGGTGGTGCTCTCGCGGCGACGGGCGAGTGTAGAGGGCAATTGAGGCGATGGAAAAGGGTGGCCGCAGTCCTGCGGCCACCCCTGCGATGTCTGGCCCCTCCCGATCAGATGTCGAGCGGCTCTTCCGTCAGCACCGGACCGGCAACACCCGCAAAGGTGATGAGCCCCGGCTCGACCGGTTCGGCGTCGGGGGCCGCGCCGAAGGCCTGGGCAAAGGCAGCACCAAAGCGTGACACAGCATCGCCGCCCCCGCCGCCACCACAGGCC
>CAZVIS010000071.1:0-11492 GCA_964627355.1 uncultured Rhodobacterales bacterium | reverse complement strand
GGCGGGCCGCTGACGGTGCTGATCAACAACGCCTCGATCTTCGAGCATGACACGCTGGCCAGCGCAACGGCGGAAAGCTGGCACCGCCACTTCGGCTCGAACCTGCGCGCGCCCTTCGTGCTGACGCAGGCCTTTGCCGCGCAGGCGCCCGCTGCCGTGACCGATTCCCGGGGCGAACCGGTCGCGCAGGGGCTGGTCGTCAACCTGATCGACCAGCGCGTGCTGAAGCTGACGCCCGAGTTCATGACCTACACCCTGGCAAAGATGGGCCTCTGGGCTTTGACCCGGACGGCGGCGCAGGCGCTGGCGCCGCATGTCCGTGTGAACGCGATAGGCCCGGGGCCGACGCTGCAAGGCGCCCGTCAGTCCGAAGATCACTTTTCACGACAGCGCGCGGCAACCACGCTCAACCGGGGGGCGGACGCGGACGACATTTGTGCAGCCCTTGGCTATTTCCTGCAGGCCAAGGCGGTCACCGGGCAGCTTCTATGCGTGGACGGCGGCCAGCACCTGGCCTGGCAAACTCCCGATGTCCTGGGTGTCGAGTAGCCCGGTTTCGGCGCGCTACATCGAGTTGTCCACTTCGTTGTACAGGTTCACAGCGGCGTTACATTTCCTTAAGGAATTCAGGGTTTTGACGGTCTCCTGAAAAAATTTCTTTGGAAAACAGTAGCTTAAAAATCTGCCTAAAAACTGTGCAACGCCATGAAGCGGGCCGAAAACAAGGAAAATTCCGCCCTGCCCAAAACTTTCCCACGCAGTTATCCACAGAAAACGGGGACAGCTTTCCTCTTGCTCCTGCCTGCCTAACATTGCAGGCAGACAGGGAATCGAAAGGGCGCAGGCGTGGCGATGAAAGATGACGCTACGGCAACCGGAACGGCCTCGGCCCTCGGGCACGAGGTGATCCAGGCTTACCTGAAGACGCTCGACGGCTCGCCCGGCGTGTACCGGATGTTGAATGCCGCAAGCGAGGTGCTCTACGTCGGCAAGGCGCGCAACCTCAAGGCGCGGGTGTCGAACTATGCGCGCCCCGCAGGCCATTCGGGCCGCATCGCGCGGATGATCCGCGAGACGGCCAGCATGATGTTCCTGACCACGCGGACGGAAACCGAGGCGCTGCTCTTGGAGCAGAACCTCATCAAGCAACTCAAGCCGCGCTACAACGTGCTGCTGCGCGACGACAAGAGCTTTCCGAACATCCTGATCGGGGGCGAGCATCCGTTCCCCCAGATCAAGAAGCATCGCGGCAAGCGGTCCGAGAAGGGGTCCTACTTCGGCCCCTTCGCAAGTGCCGGGGCGGTGAACCGCACGCTGAACCAGTTGCAGAAGGTGTTCCTTCTGCGCAACTGCTCGGATTCCATGTTCGAGAGCCGGACGCGGCCCTGCCTTCTGCACCAGATCAAGCGCTGTTCGGCGCCCTGCGTCGGGCGGATCGACGAGGCTGCGTATGCCGGGCTGGTGGCCGACGCGCGGCGCTTTCTGGAGGGCAAGACGACCTCGGTGCAATCCGACCTTGCGACCGCGATGAACGAGGCGAGTGCTGCGATGGAGTTCGAGCGGGCGGCGGCCTTGCGTGACCGCATCCGGGCGCTGACGCAGGTGCAGCAGACGCAAGGCATCAACCCGCGCGGCGTGGCCGAGGCGGATGTGGTGGCGCTGCATGTCGAGGGGGGGCAGGCCTGCGTGCAGGTCTTCTTCATCCGCGCGAACCAGAGCTGGGGCAACCGCGACTTCTATCCCCGCACCGGGGCAGGGGCGGAAGAGCCCGAAATCCTTCAGGCCTTCCTCGCCCAGTTCTACGACGACAAGGAGCCGCCCCGCCTGATCCTGCTGTCGCACCCGGTCGAGGATCCGGATCTGCTGGGCGAGGTGCTGTCGGATCGGGCGGGCCGGAAGGTCGAGCTTGCGGTGCCCCTGCGCGGCGAAAAGGCCGAGCTGGTGGAGAACGCTGCCCGCAACGCCCGCGAAAGCCTCGCCCGGAAGATGGCCGAGGGGGCGACGCAGAATAAACTCCTCGCCGGTCTGGCCGAGGCCTTTGACCTCGATGCCCCGCCGAAGCGGATCGAGGTCTATGACAACAGCCACATCCAGGGGTCGGATGCCGTTGGGGGCATGATTGTCGCGGGGGCCGAGGGGTTCCTGAAATCCCAGTACCGCAAGTTCAACATCAAGGGCGCGGCAGGCAAGGCGGGCGACGACTTCGGCATGATGAAAGAGGTCCTGACCCGCCGCTTCGAGCGCCTGCTGAAAGAGGATCCCGAGCGGAAGTCGGATGCCTGGCCTGACCTTCTCTTGATCGACGGCGGGGCGGGGCAGGTCTCGGCGGTGGGCGAGATCCTGGCCGAGCTTGGGGTGGACGACGTGCCCTTTATCGGCGTGGCCAAGGGGATCGACCGCGACCATGGCAAGGAAGAATTCCACCGCCCCGGCGAACGCCCCTTCGCGCTGCAGATGAACGACCCCGTCCTCTATTTCGTGCAGCGCCTGCGGGACGAGGCGCACCGCTGGGCGATCGGCGCGCACCGGGCCAAGCGGGCCAAGGCCGTGGGGGCCACGCCGCTCGACGACATTCCAGGCATCGGCGCCGCGCGCAAGCGCGCACTTCTGGCTCACTTCGGCAGCGCCAAGGCGGTGGCGCGGGCGGGGGTCACGGACCTCATGGCGGTCGAGGGGATCAGCGAGGCGATGGCCCAGAAGATCAGCGATTTCTTCAGCGGGCGCGGCTAGGGGCGCTCCTCCAGCCCTTTCGGGCTGTCCTCGCTGGTCTGCACCGAAGAGCGACCGCAGGGAGCGATGAGGGGCACGGCGGCCCGCGCCCCGGGCGCTATCCGGCCACCACCTGCACCATCACCGCAGCATAGAACACCAGGCTCGCTGCCAGCACGAAGACATGCCAGATCGCGGTCTGGAACCACAGCCGCTCCCACAGGAAGAACACCACGCCTACCGTGTAGAGCAGACCCCCCGTCAGCATCAGCCCCACCACCGGCACGGGCAAGGCCGCCATCATCGCGCCGCCCGCGACGACTCCGGACCAGCCAATGCCCAGATAGAGCGCCAGTCCCGTCCAGCGGAACCGCGTGGGTGACACCAGCTTCAGCGCGACGCCCAGAAACGCCGCCCCCCACACCCCGGCGAGCAGCCCCCCGCCCTGCCCCGAAATCAGCGCGAACGGCGTATAGGTTCCCGCGATTTTCAGATAGATCGCCGCATGGTCCAGCCTGCGCCAAAGCCAGGTCCAGTCGCCCTGCGGCAGCATGTTGTACAGCGCTGAACACAGGATCATCAGAACCAGTGTCGCGCCATAGACCGAGGCGCCGACCACCGCAGGCGCATCGCCGCGCAATACGGCCGCCAGCACGATCAGCACCGGCACCGCTCCGGTCACAGCAGCAAGCCCCGCAACATGGACGGCAGCGTCCGACCACCACTCGGCGGCAATCGGGCGCGAGGGGCGATGCGGGGCGGGGGACGGGGGACAATGCACCATATGTGATGCTAACGCGCGAATCGCCCTGCGGTAAAGCAATGGCCGCGCAACCCGGGTGCGGCAAGCGGACCAGGGTCGGTGAGGGCCACCGCCATGCGGTCCGTGGAAACCGACGCGACCCCGCCGCTGCCTGCTTGTGAACCGGCACATGGTGCCTACCTTGAGAGAGCGTGTGGCAAAAGGATTCGGGGATGACTTCGGGCGATACGGCAGGCAGCGACCCGACCGACGCAAGCGGCGCCGCACGGCCCCGCCGCGCCGCCCGCATCCGACCGCCACAAAAGCGGCTGTCCGAGATCCTGTCGGAAATCGCCGCTGACACCTCTGAAGAGCGCATCACCCTCGCTCGCCTGATGGCCGCGATGGAGGGGCGCGCCTATGGCGCGCTGATCCTGATCTTTGCCTTTCCGAACATCCTGCCCTCGCCGCCCGGCCTGGCCGGGCTGCTCGGCCTGCCGCTCCTGTTCCTGTCGGCACGGATGATGCTGGGACAGACGCCTTGGCTGCCGCAGTTCATTTCGTCGCGGTCCGTGCCGCGCGCCAGTTTCGCCGCCGTGATCGACCGCGCGACCCCCTGGCTGCAACGGGCCGAGCGGCTGCTGCGCCACCGCCTGTCGCTTCTGACCACCGGCCCCGCGCAGCAGGTCCTGGGCCTGTTCTGCCTGATCCTGACGATCATTCTCGTCATCCCGATCCCCCTCGGCAACCTCGCCCCGTCCTTTGCGATGTGCCTGATGGCGCTTGGGGTGCTGGAGCGGGACGGGGTCTGGGTCATTCTGGGCGTGATCGCCGGGGTGGCCGCCTCGATCTTCGTGGGCGGCATGGGCTATGCGCTGGTGAAGTCGGCGATCTTCCTCTTTGTCAATGCGTTCTGAGGGCTGACGCAAAACCGTCATCAAAGCGTGGTCAGGTCGCCGGGCAAATCCGGGGGCGATCATGGAAGACAAGACGCAGGACTGGCTCGCGGCGGAACTGGCCGACGTGCTCGACGAAGACATCGAGATGGAGCTTGAGGATGTCACGCTAAGTGCCGAGATCGCCCGCATCTACAAGGAACGCCGCCCCGACCAGATGGACCGGCGCACCTACCTGACGAACCTGATCCGCCTGCAATCCGAACTGATCCGCCTGCAAAGCTGGGTGCAGTACCACAAGCAGAAGGTCGTCGTTCTGTTCGAGGGGCGTGACAGCGCCGGCAAGGGCGGCGTCATCAAGCGCATCACGCAACGCCTGAACCCCCGCGTCGCCCGCACCGTGGCCCTGCCCGCGCCGTCCGACCGCGAGCGCAGCCAGTGGTACTTCCAGCGCTATGTCCCCCACCTGCCCGCGGGCGGCGAGATCGTCCTGTTCGACCGGTCCTGGTACAACCGCGCGGGCGTCGAGCGGGTGATGGGCTTTGCCACCGAGGCGCAGGTCGAGCAGTTCTTCCACGATGCGCCCGAATTCGAGCGGATGCTGGTGCGGTCCGGCATCAAGGTGGTCAAGTACTGGTTCTCGATCACGGACGAGGAACAGCAGATGCGCTTCCTGATGCGCATCCACGACCCGATGAAGCAGTGGAAGCTGTCGCCGATGGACCTGCAATCCCGCGTCCGGTGGGAGCAGTACACCAAGGCCAAGGAAGAGATGTTCGCCCGCACCAACATCCCCGAGGCGCAGTGGTTCATCGTCGAGGGCAACGACAAGAAGCGCGCGCGCCTCAACTGCATCGACCACCTTCTGGCCCAGTTCCCCTATGAGGACGTGCCGCACGAAGAGATCACGCTGCCCGACCGCGTGTTCAACCCCGACTACGAACGCGCCACCCTGCCGCCCGAGCTTTACGTCCCGTCGAAATACTGACTTTCCTGCCGGTGCGCCTGCCGATAGCCTCGGCAGGCGTCATACAAAGGGAATGCCATGGCCAAGGGATACTGGATCGTCAACAACCTGATCCGCGACGCGGCGGCCTATGACCTCTACAAGGCCGCCAACGCCGCCCCCCTTGCCCGCCACGGCGGCCGGTTCCTTGTGCGCGCGGGACAGCAGACGGTGACCGAGGGGGCGGCGCACCCCCGGTCCGTGGTGATCGAGTTTCCCAGCTATGCGGCGGCGCTGGCCTGCTACAACGACCCCGACTACCAGGCCGCTGTAGCCCTTCGGGCCGCCGCCGCAGACGGCATGTTCATCGTGGTCGAGGGCTACGACGGCTGAACGACTGCTGCATTGACGACGCCCGTCCCGGCCCTGCGCCGGGACCTCGTTGCGCCTGATCCGCGACGGACCGACAGGGGAGGCCCCGGCGCAAGGCCGGGGCGGGGTTTCTCGAAGGCCTGCGCTGCACTGCGGGCCGGACCATACCTCTTCTCAGACCAGACGCGCCACGACATAGGCCGCAAGGTCTTGCAGCATGTCGCGCAACTCGTGGCCCGGAACCTCTTCCAGCGCGGCCTTGGCGCGGTCGGCCCACATCAGCGCCTCGTCCCGGGCGGCCTCCATCGCGCCGTGGCGGGCCATGATCCGCTTCGCCTGGGCCAGATCGCCCTCGCGCTGGTCGCCCTTCTCGATCACGCGGGTCCAGAAGGCGCGCTCTTCCGCTGACGCCCGCGCCACGGCCTTGATGACGGGCAGGGTCACCTTGCGCTCGCGGAAGTCGTCGCCGGTGTTCTTGCCGATGGCGGCGTCGGTGCCGCCATAGTCCAAGAGGTCATCGGCGATCTGGAAGGCGATGCCGAGTGCGTCGCCATAGGTGAACAGCGCCCGCACCACTGCATCCGGCGCGCCCGCGATCACCGCTCCCGCCTCGGTCGCCGCCGAGAAGAGGGCTGCCGTCTTGCCGCGCACCACCTGGAGATAGACCGCCTCGTCCGTGGCCAGGTTCTGTGCTGCGGTTAGTTGCAGCACCTCGCCCTCGGCAATCGTCGCCGCGGCGTTCGACAGGATATCGAGGACGCGCAAGCTGCCCGTTTCGACCATCAGCTGGAAACTGCGGGCAAAGAGGTAGTCGCCCACCAGCACCGAGGACTTGTTGTCCCACAACAGGTTCGCCGTAGGCCGCCCGCGCCGCCGCTCGCTCTCGTCCACCACGTCGTCGTGCAGCAGCGTCGCGGTGTGGATGAACTCGACCGTCGCGGCAAGTTTCACATGGTCGCCGCCCGCATAGCCGCAGAGCCGCGCTGCGGCCAGCGTCAGCATCGGGCGCAGGCGCTTGCCGCCCGCCTCGACCAGATGGGCGGTCACCTCGGGGATGCGGGGGGCGTGGCGGCTGGCCATGCGTTCGCGGATCAGGGCATTGACCGCCACAAGGTCGGCGTCCAACGCTTCTGCAAGCCGGTCCTGCGGCCCCTTCACCTTCTGATCCACCCTCTAACCCCGCACCCCGGTCGTCTCGACAGGCCGCGCTGCGGCCCCTATGTCTTGCCCCATGAGAGAACTGTTACGCACCACCGACCCCACCGTCATCGCCTGGGCCACCGCTCTGCTCGCTGGCGAGGATATAGAGACCTTCCCGGTGGACGTCCACATGAGCGCGCTGGAAGGCGGGATCGGGGTGTTTCCCCGCCGATTGCTGGTGCGCGATGCCGATTTCTTCCGCGCAAGGGCGGTGATGGCCGATATCGGCATCCCCACCGGGATATGAGCGCGCCAGAGGGAACGGATCTTGGCGATCTGACCGACGACGCGTTTCTGTGCGGGCGGCTGCGCCTGTGGCAGCCCGCGCGGGGGTATCGCGCGGCGACGGATCCGGTGCTGCTGGCGGCGGCCTGTCCGGCGGTGGCGGGGCAGGCGGTGCTCGATCTGGGCTGCGGGGCGGGGGCGGCGTCGCTGTGCCTCGCCGCGCGGGTGCCGGGGGTGGGGCTGGCGGGGCTGGAGGTGCAGGCGGGCTACGCTGCGCTGGCCCGCGCAAATGCCGCGCGGAACGACGTGGCGATGGAGGTGGTCGAGGGCGACGTGGCCGCGATGCCGCGCGTCCTGCGGCGCGGCTTCGACCATGTCATCGCCAACCCGCCCTATTACGCCCCGGGTGGCACGCCGAGCCCCGACCGCGGCCGCGACACGGCCCTGCGCGAGGATCGCCCGCTGGCCGACTGGATCGCTGCCGCGCGGACGCGGCTGGTCCCCGGCGGGTGGCTGACGCTGATTCTGGGGGCGGATCGGCTGGGGGCGGCGCTCGCTGCGCTCGACGCCCGGCTGGGGTCTGTCTCGATCCTGCCGCTCGCGCCGAGGGAGGGGCGGGCGGCGGTGCGGGTGCTGATCCGGGCGCGCAAGGGGGGCCGCTCGTCGCTGCGGCTCCTCGCTCCGTTGGTCCTGCACGCCGGGGCGGTGCATCTCGGCGACCGCGAGGACTATACGCCCGAGGCTGCTGAGATTCTGCGCGGAGGCGCCGCAATCCGCCGCTTTGACTGACTCGGTCAATTCACGCTAAAGTTGAGTGTCGGTTTTCCGTGACACGACTCGGGGTCTGTGATGCAATCGTTACATTGGACCCAACGACAGAGGAGACACCGGATGACCGTCGCTTCGCACCTGCAGGAACTGCGCAAGAAGCATGAGCACCTCTCCGATACCGTCGAAAAGGAACAGCGCGCGCCGGGGTCGGATGCCCTGCGTATCGCCGAGATGAAGAAGCAGAAGTTGCGTCTGAAGGAAGAGATCACCCGCCTGTCGCAGGCCTGATTCGCCCTGCCCGCGCCGCCAGAACCGCGCCGCCCGTGATGAAAAGGGCGGCGAGGATCAGGATCGGCGTGGGTTCCGCGATCCCTGCGGCCACCAGGGCCAGCGTGGACAGAAGCGGCGCGGCATAGGACGCCACGCCGAGAAGCTGGATGTCGCCCCGCTTCATGCCCACATCCCAGGCAAAGAACGCGGCCCCCACCGGCCCCGCGCCAAGGGACGCGACCGCCAGCCAGCCGCTCAGCCCATTGGGCCAGACCGTTTCCTCCACCGCCAGATGCACCGGCAGCGACAGCGCCGCTGTCGCCAGACAGAACACTGCCACCGCCTCGGTCGGGACCTGCCCGAACCGCCGCGACCCCACGGAATAGGCCGCCCAGGTCAGCGCGCAGAGGAAGGCGAGCCCAAGCGCGGGCCCCGCCCCCGCGCCGATGTCCGCCCCGCCGCGCAGCACGATCAGCGCCGCGCCCGCAAAGGCGAGGGCCGCGCCGATCATGTGCCCGGCGCGCAGCCGCTCTCCCGGCAGCAGGCCCGACAGCAGCACGATGAACAGCGGCCAGAGATAGGCGATCAGCCCCGCCGCCGCTTCGGCCCCCGCCGGGGCGGCCAGCCGGAAAGCGGTGAAATACAGCGCGTGATAGCCGAAGAGCCCTGCCGTGCCAAAGGCATAGGCTGAGAGCGGCACGCCCCGCAGCACGGCAAACCCCCGCCCCGCCGCGATCCAGACCAGCCCGATCCCGCCCCCGATCCCGAAGCACAGCACATTGAGCAGGAACGGAGGCACGGGCGCCGAACCGACCGTCAAGAGCGCCAGAAGCGCCCAGAGGAGGACGGCGAGGAAACCGATGAGTGTGGCACGCGCGCGGGTCATGCGCGGTTCCTGCACCGGCGCGGCGCGCGGTTCAACCCATCCGCGCGACCGCCTCATGCCGGGGACAGGTCACCAGATGGTCGTTCACCAGCCCCGCCGCCTGCAGGAAGGCATAGGCAATCGTCGGCCCGCAGAACTTGAAGCCCTTCTTCTTCAGGGCCTTCGACAGCGCCTCGGCCTCCGGCGTCACCGCCGGAACCTCGGCCATGCTGGCGCGTCCCGTCTGCAAGGGGGTGCCGCCCACGAAGGACCAGATGAAGGGCGCAAAGCCCCCCTCGGCCTCGATCGCCAGATAGGCCCGTGCCCCGCCGATCGTCGCCTCGATCTTGCCCCGATGGCGGATGATCCCGGGATCGGCCAGACAGCGCGCCACCTCGGCCTCGCCCCATCCTGCGATCACCGTGGGGTCGAACCCGGCAAAGGCCGCGCGGAACCCCTCGCGCTTGCGCAGGATGGTGATCCAGGACAGCCCCGCCTGAAATGCCTCGAGCATCAGCATCTCCCACAGCGCGCGGGGGTCCCGCTCGGGCACGCCCCACTCGCTGTCGTGATAGGCCACATAGAGCGGATCGGTCCCGCACCAGGGGCAGCGCGCCTCGGTCATCTTGTCCCTCGCGATTTCGCTAAAAATGGAACGAACCGGGAAACTTTACCAGCCCTTAATGTCCGTGTCCGCAATCTGGCGTGGAATGGATCATTAGGAGATCGCCGTGAAGGGCAACGCACGCACCCCCTTGGCCGACTTGTCCATCGCCGATGCAAGCCCGGTCGCTGCCGCTATCGCCGTGCAGGACGCCCTGACGCTGACGATGGTGGAGGAGGCGCTGGAAAAGCGGCGGCTCCGGCTGGCCTTTCAGCCGGTCGTTATGGGCAACGATCCGTCACGGGTCGGGTTCTACGAAGGGCTGATCCGCGTGCTGGACGACACCGGCCGGGCGATCCCCGCGCGTAACTTCATGGGCGCCATCGAGACGACCGAGATCGGTCGCCTGATCGACTGCGCGTCGCTTGAGATGGGGCTGGCCACGCTGGCGCAGCAGCCGGGAATCCGGGTGGCGGTCAACATGTCGGCGCGATCCGTGGGTTATCCGCGCTGGATGCGGATCCTGCGCCGCGCACTGTCGCACCATCCCGACATCGGCCACCGCCTGATCCTCGAGATCACGGAAAGCTCGGCCATGCTGGTGCCCGAACTGGTGATCGCCTTCATGGACGACCTGCAGTCTTCGGGCGTGGCCTTTGCGCTCGATGACTTCGGGTCGGGCTATACCTCGTTCCGCTACCTGCGGGACTTCTTCTTCGACATCATCAAGATCGACGGCGAATTCACGCGCGGCATCGCGCGCAACCCGGACAATCAGGTGCTGACGCGGGCGCTTCTGTCGGTCGGCAAGCACTTCGACATGCTGACGGTGGCCGAGTCGGTCGAGACGCCCGAGGACGCGGCGTTTCTGCAGGGAGAGGGGATTGGTTGCATGCAGGGCTTCCTGTTCGGTGCCCCGACCGTCCGTCCCGTCTGGGCCGAACGGACACAGCGACGCAGCGCGTAAGGGCGGCACCGCGCGCAGCATCAGTCGGGTGCGCAAGGGCGGTCGCGGGGGTCTACGCGCAGCGGCACCTGCCCTTTGGCGTTCGGGCCGGGGCAGGCGCCCCGCAGCGCTGGCCCGAACTCAACATTCCGACCATCCGGGGGGATGCCGAAGGGGCGTGCCAGGGTCCGGCATCGCTGTCCTGTTTCCTGCGCCCCGCTGACCGCTTCATCACGCAACTCTTCGCGACCGGAATGCCATTGCATACACACGCCCCGGCAGAATCCTTGATTCCCTCCCTCCCGCGCGGTAGGGCCCGGTCAGAGGGGGCGGTCGGGCGACCCTCCCCGCACCGGCATCAGGAGAGGACCCTTCCATGACCAATGTCGTGATCGTCGCGGCCGCGCGCACCGCCGTCGGCAGCTTCAACGGCGCGTTCGCCGCCACCCCCGCGCATGACCTCGGCGCCGCCGTGATCGAGGCTGTGGTGGCCCGTGCAGGCATCGACAAGGCCGAGGTGTCGGAGACGATCCTCGGACAGGTGCTGACCGCCGGTCAGGGCCAGAACCCCGCGCGGCAGGCCCATATCAAGGCGGGGCTGCCCAAGGAATCCTCGGCCTGGGGCATCAACCAGGTCTGCGGCTCGGGCCTCCGCGCCGTGGCGCTTGGTGCACAGCACGTCCAGCTTGGCGATGCGTCGATCGTCGTCGCGGGCGGGCAGGAGAACATGTCGATGGCCCCCCATGTCGCGCATCTGCGCGCGGGGCAAAAGATGGGCGACCTCAACTTCATCGACTCGATGATCCGCGACGGGCTGTGGGACGCCTTCAACGGCTATCACATGGGCCAGACGGCCGAGAACGTGGCCAACCAGTGGCAGATCAGCCGCGACCAGCAGGACCAGTTCGCCGTCGCCAGCCAGAACAAGGCCGAGGCGGCGCAGAAG
>CAZVIS010000070.1:7791-11620 GCA_964627355.1 uncultured Rhodobacterales bacterium | reverse complement strand
TCGCCCCGCACCTCGGGCACGCGCACTTCCAGCCGGGCGCGGGACTCGGGGTCGGTGTTGCCCGTCACCTCGCCCCGGTACTTGCCGTAAAACCGGCTCTGGCTGGCCGAAAAGGTCTGGTTCGCGACGGGCGTGTTCATCGGTCCTCCTCAGCCTTGCGGCAGTTGCACGTTGGTCTCGATCCGGGCGTCCATGAAGTGGCCGATGCCGTTGATGACATGGGTGACGCTGGCCACGCGAAAGGGTGTCCGCCCGTTGGCCCCGCCGATCCCCTCGACCGCCACCACCAGATGCGGCTCGAGGACGCCGCCCAGAAGGTAACGGGTGGTCGAGATGTCGGCGTGAACAAAGAACCCCGCGTCGCGCAGCGCCGCCTGATTGCGCCGCCGCGCGTCGGTGGCGTTGCCCTGCGGCCGCGTGGCCATCGCCCGGACCGGCGCGCGGGTGGCCAGGGTCTCGCCCGTCCCGCCCATGGGCGAGGCCTGGTCGGTTGCCTGCACCGGATCGGTGCCGCCGTCGGTCAGGTTGCGCGTCGTGGTCGTGGCCTGCGAGGGGCGGGCGCCGTCGGTCGCCAGTTCAAACCGCGTGACGGTCGGGCAGACATCGCGCGGGACGTTGTGCCGCAAAGTCAGCGCACCGGGCGCAAGCGGCAGAACGGGCGGCGCCGATGCAGGCAGCCCGTCCTGTAGGGGGGGCGAGGATTTCCAGTTCGCCGTCTCGATCACCGTCAGGCCTGCAGGCCCTTCGGCGGTGCCGGTATAGCTGATCCAGAAGTGATAACCATGATCGGCGGCCTGACGCGTCAGGAACTCCAGATCGCTCGCCCGCTGCGGCAGGGCGTTGCCGTTCAGGTCATAGACCTGCTCGGTCGCCTGAATGTCGGCCAGGGGATAGACCTCGGCCATCAGCATCCGCGCGACGTCCGAGGCGCGGCCCGACCAGTTTTGGTCGCGCACCGTCCGCGCCAATTCGTCCCGCCGGTCGGGCCCCAGAATGGTAAAGGACGACCCCGGCCCGCCCCGCGTCACCGTCTGCTCGTGTTCAAGGATCGGCCCCCGGCACAGGCAGCGATAGCTGTCCTGCCCCGCATCCACGGCAATCGTCACCATCTGGCCGATCTGCAACTCCGGCAGGCTTGCCTTCTTCAGCTTGCCATCCTCGATGTCGTCCTGAAACCGCACGGCAAAGCGTGTGGGCTGGTCCAGCGTCTGCTCGACCCGCACCTCGACCAGGCAGGACAGAAGGTCGTCCGAGAACAGCCGGTTGTCCGTCCCGCCCGCGAGGAGGAGGTCAAAACCCATCAGCCTTCCCTCGGGATGCGCACCGACGGCCCGGCCAATGCGGCATCGGGCAGAAGGCGGCTGTTGTGGTGGACGATCGACCAGAAGCCGTTCGGATTGGCGAGGTAATGCCCCGCCAGATGATCCAGCCGCTGGTGATCCTTCAGCAGATGGTCGCCAAGCGCCGGGCGGTCGGGCAGCACTGGCGCCCCCACGGCCGCCACCGCGCGGCCCCGCGCATCGGTCGTCTGATAGACGGTGGCATAGCGGGCATAACGGCTTTTGGCATCGAAGACGGACATCTGCGGGACCCCTACATCGGCACGATGGAACTGACGGCGCTTGGCAGGTTGGCGAGGTTCAGGACCGCCGCCGCATCTTCCTGCAGCCGGGTGAATTCGTAGGCGGCGGTGGCGATCTTGCCGACCGGAGAGGTGGTGCAGCGGAACATGTCCGGCGTCATCACCTCCATATCGAGGCTGACCGTCGCCATGATCGGATAGAGCGTCGGCGAGTGCATCGTCTCTTCGACCGAAAAACTGGTGATGCGGACGGGCAGGATGACCCGGCGGCCCAGGACAAGCAGTGTGGGCGCCACCGTCGGCCGCTTGGCCTCTCCGCCTCCGATCCCCACAAGGTCCTTGAAGCTCGACGTCAGGTCGCCCAGCAATCCCTCGCTCGCCTGGATCAGCTTGCGCAGGGCGGCCAGCTGCGGCTCGACCCCCATCAGGTTGTAGACGGGGTGGTCCGCCGCCATCCCGTCCGTCGCATCGAACTCCAGCTGGAAGCCCGTGAACTTCTCGGGGATGTCAAAGGGCTGCACCGTGGGGGCCTGACTGCCCCGGTCGGCCTGATCGACCTCGGCGGGGTTCCAGGGGGTCAGGGACCGGGTAATCGTTTCAGGGTTGTACTGGAACGTCACCACATTGGGCAGAAAGCCCACGATATCCTCCAGCAACTGCACGAAGGACCCGTTGAGCAGTTTCGGCGCCCGGCCATAGCCGTTCTGGTAGATCAGGGGATCAGGCATGGGCGCGGATCCTTTCGCGGTCGCGGGCACTGAGCGTGCGGCCCTCTTTCCCCAGTTCCCGCTCGACCGCGCGCAGGATGGCGCCGGGGTCCATCGCGATGCCCTGACGGGCGGCGGCGAAATGCGCGGCCAGAAGCGTGATCTTGATCTGCGCCCCGGTGATATCCAGCGCCTGCCCCAGCACCGGCCACAGACCCGCCAGCGCCGCCGCCCCGTCAGGCGCCAGCGCCGCCGCCGCGCGCTGCCAGATCGCGGTGCGCGCCTCTGCCCCCGGCCTTGGAAACTCGAAACTATAGCGGATGCGGCGCAGGAAGGCCGGGTCCATGTCGGCCTTGCGGTTGGTGGCCAGAAGCGCCGTCCCTTCGAACCGCCCCTCGATCAGTTGCAGCAAGTACGAGGTGTCGGCATTCGCGTGGCGGTCGTTGCTGTCCTTGACCTCGGTCCGCCGCGAGAACAGGGCATCCGCCTCGTCGAAGAACAGCACCGCGTCGATCTGCCGGGCGCGGGCAAAGATCGCAGCCATGTTCTTGGCCGTCTCGCCGATGTACTTCGAGATGATGGCACCACAGTCGATGCGATAGAGATCCACCCCCATCTCGCGCGCGACCACCTGCGCGGCCATGGTCTTGCCGGTGCCGGGCGGCCCGTGGAACACGCCCACAAGCCCTCGCTCGCGCGCGAACAGACGCTGCATGTCGGGCGCGGCCCAGGCGACGCGGCGGGTGCGCGCCTCATGCGCCAGATCGCGCAGGTCGCTGGCCAGCGCATCCGGCAGGATCAGGTCGTCCCAGTCGAGTGCGCCGGTCATCCGCTCGGCCAGGGTCCCCATCACGGCGGCCTGCGTGCGGTTCGTTGCCTCGATCGCCTCGGCATCCGTTTCGGGGGCAACGCGGGCCAGATGGGCGATGCCCGCAGGCGTCAGTGCCTCGCGCCCCGACAGAAGGTCGCGCGTGGCATCGGACCAGTTGCCAGCGGTCGAAACCGTCGCCGAGATCATCGCCGCGCGCTCAATGGGCTGCATCGTCGGCAGGTCCACCGCAAAGGGCGCAAGGCCCCGGGCGTCGGGGGCCGCCTCTCCCGGGCCGAGGGTCAGCGCCTGAAACAGCGGCGGTGCCCGGTCGAGCGGGGAAAGGGCCGTGGGCCCGGGCACGGACCGCCACACCAGGGCGGCGTTCGCCACCCGCGCCAGACGCTGCAGGCGCACGGTGTCGTCGGCGGTCCAGGCCGCGCTGCCCGCACCGGGATCGGCCACGATCAGCGGCATCTGAAACGCCTGCGCCACATTGGCGACAAAGCTCGCACGCCCGCTGCCCTCCAGCGCCGACACCGACAGCAGCACCGGCGCCCCCCGCCGCAGCGCGCGCGCCAACCGCTCGGCGGTGGCCTCGACCGGCCAGCCGGACAGTGGCGCGGGCACGCTGGCGAAATGCGCCCGGCCCGACAGCGAGAGCGGTATTTCGAACCGCCCCTCCAGCCAGGCCCGCACCGCCGGGTCGGCCGCCAGCGCCGGGGGCTCGCC
>CAZVIS010000070.1:0-7691 GCA_964627355.1 uncultured Rhodobacterales bacterium | reverse complement strand
GAGGCCGCCAAGCGCCCCGCCCCCCGGCAGCGTGGCATAGCGCGCGTCGGCGTCAGTGATCCGCGCCGCCGCCTCGCGCCCCTCCGTTTCGGACAAGAGCCGGTCCAGCCGCGCCTCGATCAGGGCGACGATCAGCGCGCCCTCTGTTTCGTGCAGGGGGGGCGGGTCGAGCGCGGTCATGGCACGGTCACCCAGAAGGGCTGGCTGTCGGCCCCGTCCACGACGACGCGGATGGCATGGTCGCCCGGGGTATCGGCCTCGGGGAACGGCGCGTAGGTCAGCGCGTGGTCGGCAATGGTGAAGGTGCCCGGCAGCGCAGGCACAGCCCCCGCCGCCAGCGCATAGGCCCGCCCGTCCACCGACAGAAGGATGTCCAGTTCGGGCGCCGTGGTGGGATCAGGCGGCGCGGGGCGGCCCCGGGTCAGCAACCAGTCCCCCCCGAAATCCAAGGTCACCCGCCCGGTCGCATTGTTCCGCAAGGCGCCGAGGATGCGGGGATAGACCATGACCGCGCAGGCGTTCGACCGCTCGGCCAGCGCCTGCGCCACGCCGTCCCGCTCGAACCGCCGGGTGATCTCCCAACTGGCAAGGTAGATGCCGGGATAAAGCGCCAGGTCCACCGCCGGCCCTCCCCCGGGCGGCAGTGCGCGCAGGGCATTGCCAAGGGTCACCTCCACCGCGTCCGAAGCGGCGGCAACCTGCCAACCCAGGCCCGCATTCAGCGCCGGATCGACCGCCACCCGCCCGCCCGGAAAGGTCCGCGCCCAGAAGGGATGCGTCAGGTACAGGCGCTGCGCATCCCCCGCCGTGAAGGCGCGACCTGTCAGGCGCATCACATTCGCGGGCGGCGGCACCGCCGTCACCGGACCGACCCGCGCCGGGCTCGCTGTCAGCGTCGCCGCCCCACCCCCCTGCCCCGGCGGGCGCGCATAGGACACCTCGGCGCTGCTGGCTGCAATCGCGGGGCTGTCCTTGGGGAACACGAAACTGCCGATCAGCAGCACGACGCCGGGCAGGCGCGTCGGCGGCTCGGGCTGCAACTCGGCGGCGTTCACCTCGTAATAGGCCGAGGGCTTGACCGTCGTCTGCGTCTCGTTCGCCCAGTAGTTCAGCGCCTCGCCCGCGGTCAGCTGCAACTGCACGATGTTGAAGACGTTCGACTGCCCCCGGATCTCGTCGGGCATCACGACCTGCCCGTCCACGCGCGTCGCGTCGTCGATCACCGGGAAGTCGTGCAGCGTCTTCATCGCATAGCCAAGCAGCCGCTGCTCGGCCAAGGCGTCGAACTCGGTGCCGACGACAGTGTGCGCCGTCACGATGTAGGTCAGGTTCAGCGACAGCGGTGAGGTGGCAATGGGGCGCGGCCCGCCGGGCTGGCGCGGGCGAAAGCGGTTCGCGCCATCCGGGCTGACATGATAGCAGTAAAGGCTGAGGACATTCGCCCCGCCCACCACCAACTCGGGCCGCAGGGTCGAGATGGTCAGCGTGCCCGCCATCGCGGGCTCCAACAGCGGGATGTTGAACTGCAACAAGCGCTGTATGGCGACGGTCGCCTGCGACAGGTCGAGCAGAGGCATCAGACCCCCTCCTGTCGCGGATGCCAGCGGGCGCGCTGCGTCAGCGGGCCGATGACAGACTGGGCGGCGGCGGTGGCAGCGCGGGGTGGCGACGCAGGGGGCAAGGCTCGGCGCGGCACTTCGGCTGCGGGTGGCGGAGGCGGGGGGGCGGGCCTCGGCGCGGCGGGCGGGCTGGCCACCGGCAGGGGTGGCACCATGTCGCGCCGCCCGGTGAATGGCGAGGGGCCGCCGTCCGGCGCGGGTCGCAGGGGCGCAGGCATGGCGGGCAGCGGCGCGGGCATCACAGGCCGCGCGGACGTGCGGGGCACAGGGGCCGGGGGCGGGGGCAAGGGGGTCCCGGCCGGGCGAAAGTCTTCGGGCGCGATGATCGCGGGGGTTGTGCTCGGTGCTTGCGCCCGGGGCATCTGCACCGGGGTCGGCGGGGCCGATGGCGGCGGGACCGGGCCTGTCGGCACCGGGGGCGCCAGCGGCAGCGAACCCGGGGTCGCGGGCAGCGGCAACGGTCCTGCGTCACGCTCGCGCATCCGGGGACGGGGTGCCGCAGCCCCGGCCTGCACGACGGGGCGCGGCGCCGGGGGCGGAAGCGGGTCGGCCTCGGCCAGTCGTTGCAGGGCACTGGCGCGCGGCGGCATGGCCGGGGGCGCGGGGTCCGCCGCCGGGGCGGCCGTCCGGTTGCGGGACGGCGGGGGCGGAGGCAAGGGCTCCTGCGGGGCGGTGAGCCGCGCGGCGCCGGGGTCGGCTGCCGGTGGCGGCTCTGCCGCCGGGTCCGGCGGGGCCAAGGGCTCGACCAGCCCCGGAAAGAGCGCAAGGCGCGGGTCGGCGGCGGCCACGGGCGACCCGGCAGCCTGCGCCGGGGCGAGGACGGGTGCCGTGACGGGTGCCGTTCCGGGGGCCGGCACCTGCGGCGCGGGCGGGGCGGCGGCGGCGGGTGGCGGGGCGCTGTCCAGAAGGCGCTGGATATAGCTCATGATGCCCGCCGCATGAGCGATACCGCGGCCTCCCTCTCGCCCAGGATCAAGCGCACCAGCCCCTGCCGCTCGGCCCGCGTCAGGCCCAGGATCTCGGCCAGCGACCAATGATAGGCCCCCGCCAGAAGATGCACCTCGCGCATCAGGAAGCCGCGGTCGCGTGCCAGCGCCGCCTCGAGGAACCGCGCGATGGAAAAGGGGGCGGCCTGTGCTGCGCCGCACTCGGGGCAGGTCCCCGCCAGATCGACCTCGAGCGCGGGGTCCGCCGCTTCCAGCGCCTCGGCCGCCGCTTCCGCCTCGGGCACCGGCCCGTCCAGCGTCAGCCGCGCCAGCAGGTCGCCGGATGCGCCTTGCAGGTCGGCGATGACGGGCAGCCGCAGCAGCGTGTCGCCCACCCGCACCGCCGGCGGTGCGCCGCCCGCGCGCCCGTCCGGCCGCCGACTGGCCGCCAGCGCATCCAGATCGAACCGCAGCTCATAGGTCGCCCCGCACCCCGTGCAGCGCGCGTCCGCCATCACCGCCGACCCGTAGAGCATGACGTACAGCGCCGCGAGCGCCCGGTCGCGGTCGCCAAGCGTCAGCCCCGCCACCGCCGCGCCCGCCACCAGCCCCTCTCCCGGCAGCGCAAGGCGCGCGAGCAGCCCGGCGGCATCGGGGGACGCCCGCTCGTCCTGGCCCGTCAGGGCGGCAAGGGCCATTGCTTTGGCGCCGCCTGCGCCAAAGACCAGGGAAACCGGACCGGACATGGCGTTCCTCAGAACTCGGCGGTTTCGACGACCGCGGTATCCAGCTCCCACCCCTCGTTCTGCAGGGTCAGCGACTGGATGGCGATGGCGTTGTCGTTGCTCGAAAGCTCGGGCAGCGCGGTATAGGCCGAGGGCCAGCAGCGATAGACCTTGTAGCTGCGCACCGGCACCCCCTGCAGGTTCATCAGCGTGATGAGGATGTCCTTGCGGAAGTTCTTGAGGCTGACGCCGCCCAGACCCTCGGGGCTGTAGACCTCGTTCGCCCAGTCGTTGAAGGCGGCATCGAAGGTCACCCCGCGTTCCAGCACGATGGGTTCGTGCTTGGTCAGGCCGGGGCTGTGGTACTGGTGGCTGATCGCGTTGCCGGGGCGGTGGCTGACCACCTCGGTCGTACGGGTCAACGCGCCCACCTTGCTGACCCCGGCGACCACCGCGCCGCCCACCACGACCTGGAACAGGAACGACCGGTAGGGATCGTAGCGCTTGGTATTGACGGAAAACTCGGCCATGGCGTTCCCTCCCCCTAGACCTGGACCTGACCGGCAAGCTGCCGGATGGTCAGCACCACGAATTCCGCCGGACGCAGCGGGGCAAAGGCCACGATCACGTTGACGCGGCCAAGGTTGATGTCGTTCTGCGTGGTCGTCGTGCTGTCGCAGCGCACGTCATAGGCGTCCGACGCTTTAGACCCCTGAAAGGCGCCCTGCCGGAACAGGTTCTGCATGAAGGCCCCTGCCGCCAGCCGGATCTGCGCCCACAACGGCTCGTCATTCGGCTCGAACAGGGCGAATTGCAGGCCGCGGTACAGGCTTTCCTCAAGGAACAGCGCCAGCCGCCGCACGGGGACGTACTTGTAGTCGTTCTCGCCCGAATTGTCGAAGCCCGCCATGGTGCGCGCGCCCCAGACCACGGTGCCGCCCGCGAACTGGCGCAGCGTGTTGATCGCCTGCGGGTTCGTCACCCCGTTCTCCGGGTCTGCGATGCGGTACTCCAGCCCCGTCGCGCCGAGGAGCGAGGCTTCCAGCCCCGCCGGGGCCTTCCACACGCCGCGCCTTGTGTCGGTGCGCGCCATCACGCCCGCCACAGTGCCGCCGGGGTCGATCGGCACCGCGGTCGAGGCGACGCGGATCCGCGGCCAGTAGACCGCCGCATGGTCGGTCACCGCGCCCACCCGCAGGTTGCCGATCCCCGCCGCCGCCACATCGACCGTGGTCCAGGCCGAGGGCGGATCAACGATCAGGAACGCCCGCTCGGTCTGGCAGAACGCGCTTGCCGTCCCCCAGAGCAGGGCGCGGTCGGCATCGGTCTGCCCGTCGCCGCGCGGCAGCACCATAAGGTTGAACAGATCCACCTCGCGCGCGACGCGGGTGAAGATCGGTGTATAATCCCCCAGCACCGGCACGCCGCCGTTGCTGCCGATGGCCCCCGGCGTCTGGAAATTGCCGGTCCCGCTGGTGCCCAGCGAATAGGCCTGGGCATTGGCGGCCCGCGCCGCCGCCGCGATCCCCGCCGCGACACCGATGTTCAGACCCCCCGCCGTGGTCAGCGTCGCGGCGATGCCTGCGTTGCTCGTCCCTGTCGTCGGGCTCATGCTGATGCGATAGCCGGTCCGCCGCACGATCCAGGACGGCCCGATCCCCGCCGCCAGCGAGGCGACCAGCGTATCCAGATGCCCAAGGGTGTTGCGCAGCGACCCGACCGTCGCAGTGCTGACATCGCCGGTGATGAAGGTCGTCCCCGCCCCGACGAAGGCTGGCGCGGCAACCGAGGCGAAGGCCGGGGCGCCGCTGCCGTCGGTGAAGGTCCAGCCCGTCAGGTTGGCGCGCAGACCCTCGGCAAAAAGGACCAGCCGCGAAAAATCGCTGTTCGAGGCGAAGGTGCCCGCTGTGGCGGTGTGCACCTCGGTCGTGAAGCCCGACGGCGCGGGGCGAAAACGAGAATAGCGACCGATCTCGATCCCGCCTGCCGCCGCACCCAGTTCCAGCACGCGGGTCGCGTCGGACTGCGCGGCGGGTGTCACCACCACCGCATTGTTCGTGCCGCCAGACGCCGTCAGCCGCAGTGCGCGGTTCGCGCCAAAGGCCTGCAGCGTCGCCGTCACCCCGCCCGGCTGGCCCGCCGCCACCAGCGCCGCCCCGACCGCGTTGCCCACATCGGTCAGCCATGTCGCCAGGACGCCCACGGGCGACGGCAGCGTGACCGTCACCGGCGCGCCCCCGTCCACCGCCACCGTCATCCGCGTGCCCTGCACCAGCGCAGCGTTCAGCGCGGTGACCGTCGCGGGGTCGGCAGCGGGCAGCAGCAGCGCGCTTTGCGAGAACCCGGCATCCGTCGGAACCAGCGCCGGGCCCGGCAGCGCCGCATCGACCAGCGCCGATCCGTTGGTCAGCACCGTCACCGCGTAACGCGGGCTGGCCGGATCCATCGACAGATCGCCGAAGAACTCGTTCTCCGAGATCAGCGTGGCGCCGTTCACGTCCACCGAGCGGCGGAAGATCTCGATGTTGAAGGTCAGCTCGGGCGTTGCCGTGTTGTAGTCCACGATGGCGCGCAGCTCTTGCCCCAGCGTTCCCGCGCTCTTCGCCGTCAGTTGAAGCACGTCGGTTCCGGCCGCATTGCGCAAGGTGACGCTGGACGACGCCGCCCCTGCACCGGCCACCCGCGCCACGATCGCCTCGCCCCCGCCGTTCAGGAAGAACTGCCGCACCTGGGGGACAAGTTCGCCATAGCCGGTGTCGTTGCCGAAGGTCTGCTCGAACTGGTCGATGCTGCGGATGGGGACGGGCACCTGCAGGGCGCCCTTTCGCGCCATTCCGATGAAAAGCGTCGTCGATGTGGCAACCCCGGTGATCGTGCGGACCCCCGAGGATTGCTCTTCGACATAGACTCCGGGATAGGTCAGGCGTGGCGGCATAATGTCCTCCAGACTGCGCAGAATTCGCTCGGGAAAACCGTCGGGGCAGAAAAAAAATGTAACGAGATAATCGCCGGCAAAACGCCGGAGAAATGCACGCAGAGGATGTGTTGCCGACTGTTCGACCCGCAGGACAAAGCTAGCAAATCCGGTGTCTTCTGACAATCCGGTTGGACGTGACATAACCCCCGTCTGGCCCGGACGAACACTCCAGGGTGTTCGCCATGCGATTGGTAATAAATGATTCTCTGATCTGTTATCCACAGCCTTCATGGCCGGAAGTGGCCGGTTTGCCCGCACGCGCGCCGTCAAAAGCGCGTCAAACGGATGACCGCAGGTGCACGCAATGGTTGTGTGTCGCCCAAGATGACTCTGCGGCTGCAGTGGTTCTTCGGAGGTGTCGCCGCCGGTGATTCCCGATCTGCCACGCTGGGTCAGGTCCCCTGGCGGCCGGGTGTGGCCTGCAGTGCGGTCAGCCCCGCGCCACGGTCAGCGCGGCGAGGTATCGCCGGTCCGCAAGGGCAGCGCTCCGCGCCAGGTCAACCGCCTGCCCCGCGCTTACCGGCTGGAACATCACCCGGTCGCGCGGGCGGAGTTGCACCAAAGCGTCAAGGTCGCAGTCCAGAACGGTGGCGATCTTGGGGTAGCCGCCGGTCGTCTGGTGATCCGCCAGCAGGATCGAGGGAACGCCATCCCCCGCCACCTGAACCGACCCCCGCGCCACCGCCTCGGACGGCATGTCGAGCGGGCCTTCCGGCGCGATGGACGGACCGGCCAGGCGCACCCCCATGCGGTCCCACGCCTCGGTCATCCGCCAGGGCCCGGTCAGGAAGGCCGCCCGCGCCTCGTCGCCGAAAAACCGCGCTTGCGGGCCCAGGGTCACGCGCGCGACGGGACGGGGGCGGGCGCTGACCGGACAGGGGATCGCGCCTCCGGCGATGACGTGTGCGCCGGTGACGGTCAGCACTGTCCCCGCAGCCAGCCGCCCTCCGCCGAACCCGGACAGCGCATGTGTCGAAGCGCTGCCCAGCCATCGCGCCGCCTGCAGCTGCCCCGCGACGGCCAGATAGCACCAGCTGCCCCAAGGCCCCGGGCGGATCGCCAGCCGTTCGCCTTGCCGCAGGGTCGCCACATGCCAGGATCCGCGCCTCGTGCCGCCATGCTCGACGATGAACCCACCCCCGGCGACGGCAAAACTCACCTCACCCGCCCGGCACTCGATCACAAGACCGCCAAGCGATACCTCGACCGCCGCCGCCCCTGACGGATTGCCAAGGGCCGTGTTCGCCGCCGCCAGCGACCGGCGGTCCATCGCCCCCGAACACGGCACGCCATAGCGCATAAGCCCAGGCCGCCCGCCATCCTGCACCGACACAAGCGGCCCGGCAAAGCGGACCGTGAGGACCGCCTCGGTCATGCCCCCTGCCCCGCATCGTATTCCGCCCGGCCAATCCTGCGAAAGCGCACCGGGTCGCCCACGTCGAAC
>CAZVIS010000069.1:0-11718 GCA_964627355.1 uncultured Rhodobacterales bacterium | reverse complement strand
CGCGCCCCTTCGCCCAGTTTCACGGTGTATCCGGCGATGACGCCCGTCGTCTCCAGCCGCTCGAGCCGGGCCTGGATGGTGGAGCGTGCGACCTTCAGCCGGCGGGCCAGCGTGGCCACCGACATGCGGGCATCCGCACCCAGAAGCCCCAGAATGCTGCGGTCGATCTCATCCATGCAACTTGACTGCCTTTTTCGTCATTATAACGGCCCCACGCCGCAAATCTACTCTTTTGCCCGGTGAAAATGTGTCCCATATCCGGCATCCTTGTTTTCAGGAAAAGGGCGGCTCATACGCACCTGGCCTGGTTCTAGAACCACGCAGGTGCCGCACTCCCGCTTCCCGCGGGCCTTGGGCTTGCGTTCTGTTGGCAATAAGAAAGGGCAGTAGCCGATGGGACTCTCGAAAACAATCTGGACCAATCCGACCGAATATCTGCGCACCGTAAGCCCGCAGAACCCGGTGCTTTTCTTCGCTCCGCACGCGCTGCAGGCGATGGCGCGGCGGTTCATCGACGGCTTTCCGGGCATGGTGACCTATGCCGTCAAGTCCAACCCCGAAGAGGCGGTGATCGAGAACCTGGTGGCGGCGGGCCTGCGCGGGTTTGACGTGGCCTCGCCCTTCGAGATGCAGCTGATCCGGCGTTTGGCGCCCGAGGCGGCGATGCACTACAACAACCCCGTTCGCAGCCGCGCCGAGATCGCCGTGGCGGTCGAGCTTGGCGTGCGCAGCTACAGCGTTGATTCGGCATCCGAGTTGGAAAAGCTGATCGCGCTGGTTCCGGCCGAGGGGACCGAGATCTCGGTCCGCTTCAAGCTGCCGGTGGCGGGTGCGGCCTACAACTTCGGCGCCAAGTTTGGCGCCACGGCGGACCTCGCGACGGTGCTTCTGGCGCGGGTGGCCGAGGCGGGCTTCATCCCGTCGATCACCTTCCATCCGGGCACGCAATGCACCGATCCGGCGGCCTGGGAGGCCTATATCCGCACCGCTGCGACCATCGCGTCGGACGCGGGCGTGACCATCGCGCGGCTGAACGTGGGCGGCGGCTTCCCCTCGCACCGCCTGCACGGTGTGATGCCTGCGCTGGACGAGACCTTTGCGCTGATCGACCGTGTGACAACCGAGGCGTTCGGCGACAACCGCCCGATGCTGGTCTGCGAGCCCGGCCGCGCGATCTGTGGCGATGCCTTCACGCTGGCCGCGCGGGTCAAGGCGGTGCGGGACGGCAGCCATGTGTTCCTGAACGACGGCGTCTATGGCGCGCTGACCGAACTGCCGCTGATCGGGGTGATCGACCGGATGACGGTGGTGACGCCCGAGGGGCAGGTGCGGAACGGCCCGACGCAGCCGCGCATCGTCTTTGGCCCCACCTGCGATTCGGTGGACCGCCTGCCGGGGGAACTCCCCTTGGCTGCCGACATTGCCGAGGGCGACTTCGTCGTCGTCCATGGCATGGGCGCCTATTCGACGGTGACCAACACCCGCTTCAACGGGTTTGGCGAGTTGGGCATGGCGACGGTGCTGTCGCAAAAGCTCTGATCTCGTTCACGTGACCCCTGACCCCCCGGCTGGACAAACCCCGCCGGGGGGTTAGTCTTTCCGGGCGACCCCAATCGAGGACGCCCCATGCTGCAATTCGGAACTGCCCAGCCCGCAGGCCGCGTCGAGGACCGCCGCTTCCTGACGGGGGCCGGGCGCTATGTCGATGATATCGTGCCGGAACGGGCGCTGTGGGCCGCGTTCCTGCGCGCGCCTGTGGCGCATGGGGTGATCACGGCGCTGGATCTGGAGGGCGCGCGCGCGATGCCGGGCGTGCATCTGGTGATCGATGCGGCGGGCCTGGAGGCGTCGGGCGTGACGATTGGCATGGCCGGATCCCGCGTGGTGAACCGTGACGGGACCAAAGGCGCGGGGCCGGAGCGGCCGGTGCTGGCGCGCGGCGTCATGCGCCATCTGGGCGAGGCGGTGGCGATGGTGGTGGCCGACAGCCTCGAGGCCGCGAAGGACGCGGTCGAGGCGATCGGGTTGGACTACGACGCGGGCGAGGTGGCGCTGACGATGGACGCCGGGCCGGAGGTTCACCCGGAGGCACCGGGGAACGTGGCCTTCGACTGGGTTTTGGGGGATGAGGCGGCGGTGGAAGCAGCGCTGGCCTCCAGCGCGCATCGTGTGGCACTGGAGGTGGTGCATAACCGCGTCTTTCCGGCCTCGCTGGAGCCGCGCGCCTGCTTTGCCGAGTGGCAGGACGGGCGGTTGCATTTCTGCTTCAACGGGCAAGGGGTCTGGGGGCAGAAGAGCGAACTGGCCCGGATGCTGCGCCTCGATCCTCAGGCGGTGCGCGTGACCAACCCCGACGTGGGCGGTGGGTTCGGGATGAAGGCGATGACCTATCCCGAGTACGTCGTCATCGCGCAGGCCGCCCGGATGCTCGGCCGTCCGGTGCGCTGGTTTGCGGACCGGGGCGAGGCGATGCTGTCGGACAATGCGGGGCGCGATCTGGTGGCGCTGGCGGAATTGGGCTTCGATGCCGACCACCGCATCACCGCTTACCGCTGCACGGTGCGGTCGAACCTTGGCGCCTACAACTCGGGCTTTGCGCAGAACATTCAGTCCACGCTGTTCGCCAAGGTGCTCACGGGGCCCTACGACATCCAGACCGCCTGTCTGGCGGTGACGGGCCACTACACCCACACGACGCCGGTGGACGCTTATAGGGGCGCAGGCCGCCCTGAGGCGATCCTGACGCTGGAGCGGGTGATGGACCATGCGGCGCGGGTTCTGGGGGTGGATCCCTTCACCTTACGCGACCGCAATCTCATCCGCCGCTATCCCTATGCCATGATGAACGGCGAGACCATCCACGATGGCGATTTCCCGCGTGTCCTCAGCCGCTTGCGGGACGAGGCTGACGTTGACGGCTTTGCGGAGCGGAGGGCAGCGAGCGAGGCGAAAGGCCTGCTGCGCGGGCAGGGCCTGTGCCAGTACGTCGAGGCGATCCTTGGCGATCCGTCGGAAACCGCGCGGGTTGTGTTTCAGGACGACGGGCAGGTTGCGCTGCACGTCGGCACCCAGTCGAACGGGCAGGGGCACGAGACGGTCTATGCGCGCCTTCTGTCGGACCGCACGGGCATCCCGATGGACCGTATCGTGGTGGTTCAGGGCGACAGCGACGTGATCGCCAGGGGGGGTGGCACCGGTGGCTCCCGCTCTGTTACCGTGCAGGGCACGGCGACGCTGGCGACAGTCGAGGCGATGACCGAGGCCTTCGCGCAGTTCCTTGCCGATGACCTCGGCGAGAGCGTCACTTTTGCCGAGGGCACCTTCGGCGCCCCCGGCTCGAACCGCCGTCTGACCCTGATCGAGGCGGCAGAGCTTGCGCGGGCCAAGGGTCGCACGGACCTGATGTCCCACAGCCAGACCACAAGGCTGGCAGGACGCAGCTTTCCCAACGGCGTCCATCTGGCCGAAGTCGAGGTGGACCCCGAGACGGGTCAGGTCACGCTCGACCGCTACACCGTCACCGACGATTTCGGCAACATGCTGGCCCCGGAACTCGTCGAAGGGCAGATTCACGGCGGAATCGCGCAGGGCTTTGGGCAGGCGGTAATGGAATCGGTGGTATTCGACAATCAAGGCCAGCTTCTGACCGGCAGTTTCATGGACTACGCCATGCCCCGCGCGACCGACATGCCCCGCCCCCGGTTCACGACCGAGCCTGTGCCTACGGCCACCAACCCCCTTGGCATGAAGGGGTGCGGCGAAGCGGGGACAGTCGGCGCGCTGGCGGCCGTGTCGAACGCAGTGGCCGATGCGCTGGCGGGGGCGGGGGTGACCCGCGTAGACATGCCCTTCACGCCGGTCCGCGTCTGGCACTGGCTGAAGGACGCGCAGGAGAGGGCGGGTGGCGCTGCTTGAACGCCTTCGCAGTTTCTTCCGCCACACCCCTGCGGTCGTGGCGAGCGAAGGCATGGCCGCCATGCCGCGCGGCAAGTCCCGCCCGCAGGTCGATCACATCGTCATCCTTGACGGCACCATGTCCACGCTTGCGCGCGGGATGGAGTCGAACGCGGGCCTGACCTTCAAGCTTCTGGCGGAAGGGGGCCCCCGCGCGCATCGCACCGTCTATTACGAACCCGGCCTGCAATGGACCGACTGGTGGCACACGCGCGACGTGTTGCAGGGCAAGGGCATCAGCAAGCAGATCCGCCGCGCCTATGGGTGGCTCGCCAGCCACTACCGCCCGGGCGACCGGATCTTCCTTTTCGGCTATTCGCGGGGCGCCTTTGCGGTGCGCAGCCTGGCCGGAGTGATCGACCGCGTAGGTCTGGTCCGGCATGAAGAGGCGACCGAGCGGAACGTCCGGATGGCCTGGCGCCACTACAAGCGCGGCCCCGACATGACCACCGCCCGCGCCTTCCGCAACCGGTTTTGCCATGAAGCGACCGAGGTGCAGATGGTCGGCGTCTGGGACACGGTCAAGGCACTTGGACTGCGGCTGCCCCTCTTGTGGATGCTGACCGAGGGGCGGAACGCCTTTCACAACCACCACCTTGGCCGCTCCATCCGCCACGGCTTTCATGCCCTGGCGATGCACGAGACGCGGGCGGCCTATGCGCCGGTCCTCTGGGACTGCCCGCCCGATTGGGAAGGAAACGTCGAACAGGTCTGGTTCCGCGGGTCGCACGGGGATGTCGGAGGCCAGATCGGCGGGTTCCACCGCGCGCGGCCCCTGTCGAACATCCCGCTGTGCTGGATGCTCGACCGGGCGGAAAGCGCGGGGCTGGTCCTGCCAGAGGGGTGGCGCGCCCGGTTCCCCTGCGATCCGGCGGCGCCAATGGCTGGGTCGTGGCGTGGGTGGGGGGCAATGTTTCTCTACCGCCGCCGCCGCCTTATTGGCCGGGACCGGTCCGAACAGGTCCACCCCACGGCGCGTCGCGCCAAGCTGCCCGCCGCCCTGACGCCCCGCCCCCGCTGACCCTACCAGTTGATGTGCGTCTTGAAGTCCGCCACCAGCCGCTCCCACAGATCGAGGTTGTCTCGGAACGTGTCCGGCGAAATGCCCCCAAAATCAAGGTTCAGGTCCATTTCCAGCCAGGGATCGGCGTCCTGATCCATGTAGGACTTGCCGTATCTTTTCTTCGCGTTCCAGTCGTTCACAACCTCCAGCGTCGTGCCATTGGTCAGGTCGAATCCCGCCGCAAGCTGGATCGACCTGCAGTCCTGCCCCCCGGAGCAGCCATAGAAATAGATCGAGAAATTCGATCCCGCTGCGCCGGACCGGATTTTCGGGTCGCCGTTGCCGTCCGTTTCAAGCACGGCCTTGTAGCCAAAGCTTTGCAGCGCAGCGGCGATCCCGGCCGGATCGGTCGCGACGATGTTGGCGGGGCCTGCGGGTTCCGTTGTTGCGACGGGGGCTGGCGCATCGGCGGTTGAGGACGGAGAGGCAAGCTTCGGTTTCCCGAACGTCGAGGTTTCGGCAAGGGCGGGCAGCGCCGCGCCAAGGCACAGCGCCAATGCGAGGGAAAGGTGATTCATGGGAACACTCCGGTAAAATGCCCGTACATCGTCGCGCGATCACGTACTCCGGTCAACGGAGTTGAGGGATCTTCCCCACGAATGCGCTTCGCGGCAGGATGCCCCGTCCCTGATGGAGGTCCCGATGCGCCCGATCACCCTCGCTGCCACGCAGTTCGCCTGCTCTTGGGATCTGCCCGCCAACGCGGATGCCGCCGAGCGGGTGATCCGCGCCGCCGCGGCGCGGGGTGCGCAGGTCGTGCTGGTGCAGGAGCTGTTCGCCACGCCCTATTTCTGCATCACCCAGCGGGCCGAATACCTTTCGCTCGCCGCCCCTGCCGACGGGCACCCCCTCATCGCCCGCTTTGCCGCCCTGGCCCGCGAATTGGGCGTGGTCCTTCCGGTGAGTTTCTTCGAACGCTCCGGGACCGCTTTCTTCAACTCCGTCGCGATGGTCGATGCCGATGGCCGCATCCTTGGCCTCTACCGCAAAAGCCATATCCCCCAAGGACCGGGGTATGAGGAGAAATACTACTTCTCCCCCGGTGACACCGGCTTCCGCGTCTGGGACACCGTCTTCGGCCGCATCGGCGTGGGCATCTGCTGGGACCAGTGGTTCCCCGAGGCGGCGCGCGCGATGGCGCTGCAGGGGGCCGAGGTGCTGCTTTACCCCACGGCCATCGGCTCGGAACCCCCGGCGCCCGGCTACGACAGCCAGCCGCATTGGGAAACCGTCATGCGCGGCCATGCGGCAGCGAACATCCTGCCGGTCGTCGCCTCGAACCGCATCGGGACCGAAACCGCGCCCGAAGGCACCACCGTCACCTTTTATGGATCGAGCTTCATCGCCGATCAGACCGGGGCGCTGGTCGTGCGCGCGTCACGCGACCGGGAGGAGGTGCTGACCGCCACCCTCGACCTCGACGCCATTGCCTCCCTGCAGTCAAGTTGGGGCCTCTTCCGTGACCGGCGGGTGGACCTCTATACCCCGCTGAAATCCCTCAGCGGAACCGTCTGAACTTCACTTTTGTCAAAGTACCCCACGAGGGTGCGGGGGGTGAAACCCCCGCTCTGTTCCATCACCGCTCGGCCACGTCCACATAGTCGCGCCGCTGCTCTCCGATGTAGAGCTGTCGCGGACGCCCGATCTTCTGTGTCGGATCCGCGATCATCTCTTTCCACTGGCTGATCCATCCAACGGTCCGGCTCAGCGCGAAGATCGGGGTGAACATCGCCGTCGGGAACCCCATCGCCTCGAGGATGATGCCCGAATAGAAATCGACGTTCGGGTAGAGCTTCTTCGAGATGAAGTAGTCGTCCTGCAGCGCGATCCGCTCCAGTTCCTTGGCGACCTGCAGAAGCGGGTTGTTGTGGACGCCCAGAAGGTCCAGCACCTCGTCCGCGCTCTCCTTCATCACCTTGGCGCGCGGGTCGAAGTTCTTGTAGACGCGGTGGCCGAAGCCCATCAGCCGGATGCCGGACGTCTTGTCCTTGGCCTGCTTGATGAATTCGGGAATCCGGTCCACGGTCCCGATCTCGCGCAGTTGCTCCAGCGCTGCCTGGTTCGCCCCGCCATGCGCGGGCCCCCAGAGGCAGGCGATGCCCGCCGCGATGCAGGCAAAGGGGTTGGCGCCCGACGACCCGGCCAGACGCACCGTCGAGGTGGACGCGTTCTGCTCGTGGTCGGCATGCAGCATCATGATCCGGTCCATCGCCTTGGCGAGGACGGGCGAGGGTTCATACTCCTCGGCCGGGACCGAGAAGCACATGTGCAGGAAATTGCTCGCGTAATCGAGCTTGTTCTTGGGGTACACGAAGGGCTGCCCGATCGAGTACTTGTAGGCCATGGCGGCGATCGTCGGCAGTTTCGCGATCAGCCGGATCGCCGCGACCTCGCGCTGCCAGGGATCGTTGATGTCGGTACTGTCGTGGTAGAACGCGCTCATCGCGCCCACGACACCCACCATCGTCGCCATCGGGTGGCTGTCCCGCCGGAACCCGCGGAAGAAGTAGTGCATCTGCTCGTGCACCATGGTGTGGCGGCTGACGCGATAGACGAAATCGTCAAGCTGCGCCTTGGACGGCAGTTCCGCGTAAAGCAGCAGGTAGCAGGTTTCGAGGAAGGACGATTTCTCGGCCAGCTGCTCGATCGGATAGCCGCGATAAAGGAGTTCTCCCTTGTCGCCATCGATGTAGGTGATCGTCGACTCGCAAGAGGCGGTCGAGGTGAAGCCCGGGTCGTAGGTGAACACGTTCCCCTGGGCATAGAGTTTGCCAATGTCGATCACGTCGGGCCCGAGCGTGGGCGACCGCATAGGAAGGTCGATCGCCTTGTCGCCGAAGGTCAGCTTTGCGGTCCTGGTTTCAGCCATGTTCCGTCCCTCTCGCTTTGTTGTGCCGCCGCCCGCAGGGGGCCGGTCGGCCTTGTCGGGGCGCGAGGGGGAAGGGCGGTCAGGCCGCGGCATCCTCCAGACGCGCAATCGTCTCGTCGCGGCCAAGTACCAGCATCATGTCATAGACGCTGGGGGTCACCGTCCTGCCCGCGAGCGCCGCGCGAAGGGGCGCGGCAAGCTTCCCGAAACCGATACCTACACCGGTGGCCGCACCGGTGAGGATGGCTTCAAGCACGGGTTTCGTCCAGTCAGCATTTTGCAACTGCGGCGTCAACGATTCCAGTATGCCACGGGATACCGGGTCCAGCGCAGCCTCGGCCGCGGGGTCAAGGACAAGGGGCCGCGCATCCAGTGCAAAGGATGCCTTTTCAAGGAGTTCCGGAAAGGTCTTCGCGCGTTCTTTCACCGCATGCATGGCGCGGTGCAGCCGGTCGCGCTGCATCTCGGTCAACCCCGGACGGCCTGCCGCCGCCAGATACCCCTCTAGTTCATGCAGCAGTGCAGCATCGTCCGTTGCGGCGATGTGCTGGCCACACAGGTTCTCCAGTTTCTTGAAGTCGAGCCGCGCCGGGGCGCGTCCGATTCCCGGCAGATCAAACCACTCCAATGCTTGAGGAGTCTTGAAGAACTCGGCATCGCCATGCGCCCATCCCAACCTTGTGAGATAGTTGCGCATCCCTGCCGCCGGATAGCCTTGCACCTGATAGTCGCCGACCGCCGTGGCGCCGTGGCGTTTCGACAGTTTCTTGCCGTCCGGCCCATGGATCAGCGGGATATGCGCCCAAGTAGGGATCCGCCAGCCCATGGCGTCATAGACCATCTGCTGGCGTGCGGCGTTGTTCAGATGATCGTCGCCCCGGATCACGTGGGTCACCCCCATGTCGTGATCGTCCACCACCACCGCGAGCATATAGACGGGGGTTCCGTCCGACCTCAGGACGATCATGTCGTCCAGCGTCTCGTTCCGCACCACGACACGGCCCTGCACCGCATCCTCGATCACCGTCTCGCCGGTGCGGGGGGCCTTCATGCGGATGGCATAGGGGGCATCCGGCCAGGTCGCGGGATCCGCGTCGCGCCAGGGGGACAGGAACACCGGATAGCGCCCCGCCGCCTCTTCCGCCGCGCGGAAGGCCGCGATTTCCTCTTGCGTCGAGAAGCACTTGTAGGCCGATCCCCGCGCCAGCATCTCGCGCGCCACCTCGGCATGGCGGTCGCGGCGCTCGAACTGGCTGACGGCGTCTCCGTCCCAGTCGAGACCCAGCCAAGTCAGCCCCGACAGGATCGCCGCCGTCGCCTCGGGGGTGGAACGCTCGCGGTCGGTATCCTCGATCCGGAGGAGGAACTTGCCGCCCCGTCCCCGTGCGTAAAGCCAGTTGAAGAGCGCCGTCCTTGCCCCGCCGATATGCAGGTAGCCGGTCGGCGAGGGGGCAAAGCGGGTGACGATGTCGGCCAAGGGACCCTCTACGATTGCGCCGGTTAACCTTTCGGAAACCATGACGCGGCTAGGTTTGGTCCGGGTCTTAGGCAATCGGGGGGCGGGAAACAAGGTGGTGGGCCTGATCGCCCTGATGCGTCTGCCGCTGGACGCGCTTGCCGCCGCGCGGGGCACGCTGTTTCCCTGGGTGCCAGTGTTTCTGGGCATCGGTATAGGCCTGTGGTTCCTGCTGCCGTGGGAGCCGGGGGTGACCTTTTATGTCTGGGTCACCGTGGGCGCCGTGGCGGCGGTGGCGCTGCGCCTGACGGGGCCCGAGGCGATGCAACCGCTGGCCGTGGCCCTGGCCTGCCTGCTGGTCGGAATGCTGGCGGCAGGGATGCGTGCGCACCGGGTGGACGCCCCGATGCTGACCTTTCGCTACTACGGCCCGGTCGAGGGGCGGTTGATCGCGGTGGACCGCTCGCAGAGCGATGCCTTGCGGCTGACGCTGGACCGGGTGGTGCTGTCGGACGTGCCGCCCGCGCGCACGCCCCTGCGCGTGCGGGTGTCGCTACAGGAGGAACCGCAGGACCGCGTGCCTGAACCCGGCGAGACCGTGATCCTGACTGCGCATCTCTCGGCGCCCGAGGGGCCGGTGGAGCCCGGCGGCTTTGACTTTCGCCGGATGGCGTTTTTCGACCAGTTGGGGGCGGTCGGCTATACGCGGTCCCCGGTCCTGATCCTTGAGCCTGCAGCCGACAGCGCGCAGTCGATCAGCCGGTTGCGGCTGTATCTTTCCGCCTCGATGCGAGAGGCGATCGGGGGCGATGCGGGGGCCTTTGCGGCAGGGGTGATGACGGGGGACCGGTCGGGGCTTTCGCTGGAAACCATCCAGGCGCTGCGGGACTCGAGCCTGGCGCACCTCTTGGCGATCTCAGGGATGAACATGGCTTTCCTCGTGGCCTTCGTCTTTGGCCTGATCCGGGGGGGCGTGGCTCTGGTGCCGCCTTTGGCCTTGCGGGTGAATGCCAAGAAGGCGGCGGCGGTCATATCGATGGGGGTGGCGGGGTTCTACCTGCTGCTGTCGGGGGCGAACGTGGCGACGGAACGCGCCTTCATCATGGTGATAGTGATGCTGGGCGCGATTCTGCTCGACCGCCGCGCGCTGACCATGCGGTCGGTCGCCATCGCGGCGGTGATCCTGCTGCTGTGGCAGCCCGAAAGCCTGCTGGAGCCGGGGTTCCAGATGTCCTTTGCCGCGACCGTTGCACTGATCGCCGGGTTCCGGGCGATCGAGGGGCGGGTGATGCGCGAGCGCCTGCCACGCTGGTCGTTGCCGGTCTTCACGCTGGTGATGAGTTCGGTGATCGCGGGCGTAGCGACGGCCCCCTATGGCGCCGCGCATTTCAACCGCTTCACCGATTTCGGGCTGATCGCGAACCTGCTGACGGTGCCGGTGATGGGGGCAGTGGTGATGCCGGCGGGGGTGATGGCGGCGTTGCTGGCGCCCTTTGGTCTTGCGGCGCCGGCGCTCTGGGTGATGGAGATGGGGGTACGGTGGATCCTTGCCGTCGCGGTCTGGATCGCCGGGTGGGAGGGGGCGGTGACGGCGATCCCCGAGCCGCAGGCGATGGTGCTACCCCTGATCACGCTTGGCGGGCTGTGGCTGATCCTGTGGCAGGGCCGGGCGCGGCTGGCGGGGGTGGCGGTGATCCTTTCCGCGGTTGCACTCTGGACGCAGGCGCCAAGGCCTGAGCTTCTGATCGCAGGCAATGGGGGGCTTGTGGGGCTGATGGGGCCGGAGGGGCGTGCCTTGTCGGTGGGCAAGGGCGGGGGCTTTGCCGCGAAAAGCTGGCTCGAGAATGACGGCGATCTTGCGGAACAGGCCGATGCCGTGGCGCGCCCGGGGTTTGTGGGGCCGCGAGGGGTCAGGCGGTTCGAGGTGGCGGGACTGCAAGGGGTAGCGCTGGCCGGGAAGGCGGGGCTTGCCGGGCTGGCCGAGGCTTGCGCCGGGGCCGATCTGGTGATCCTTGCCGAGGTGGCCGAGCCACGGCCCGAAAGCTGCGCCCTGATCGACGAGATCAGCCTGCGCCAGACCGGAGCCATCGCGGGCTGGGTGGAGGGCGGCAAGCTTGTGCTGGTGCCCACGCGGCAGGCCACGCGCCTGTGGACCGGGCGACCGTTGGACCCCGAGGCGCTGCCGGTCCTGGACGCGCCTGCGGTCGAGGTCGCCCGGGCGGGCCCCCTGCCGGTCGAGTAGGGGCGGGCCCGACCGAAGCCCCTGCGCGGTGCTGCGTTCTGCCGTGCCCGAGGGCCCCTTGTCCGGAGAAAGCCACCCAAGGTTTCGCAGCTACCGCAGCCGCAGCCCGTCCGCGCCGAAGTGGAAGGCGCGGG
>CAZVIS010000068.1:0-11801 GCA_964627355.1 uncultured Rhodobacterales bacterium | reverse complement strand
TCCATCAGCTGCTGGCTGTGCCAGCGGAAGGGGACCGAGTTGCGCCAGCGGAAATCGCTGATCGCAAAGCGCGACCCGGGGTTCAGGCGCAGCGCCTTGGCGGTGCGAAAGCTCATGACGGCGGTGGTGATGTTGTTGTGCCAGGGGCAGGCATAGGTGTTCATCTCTTCGTCGGTCAGCGTGAAATCCTCGCGCAGCCGCAGGCCGGGCTTGGCGCGGAAGAGGGCGATGCGGTCGATCTTGCGGCGCTCCCAGGGGACATGTTCCTCGAACCGCCAGCGCAGACCACCGAAGAAGTCCATCTGCCGGTCGCGGGGCTGGTAGCCGTTCGCCGGGTCCGTCCGGCCAAGCGCATAGTAGCCCGACCGGTCCAGCATCGCCTCATGAACCGACACCGCGTCGGGATAGCGCGACAGGTCCCCGGCGTAGAGGTCGATCACATAGCTGATGACCGCCTCGCGCCGCTCCTCGGCGTGGAAGGCCAGCATCTCGCGGATGTTGCGCGTCTCGCAAAAGGGGAAATACAGGAACTCGCCGTTGTAGCAGTAGTACAGCCATTGGCCCGGCATGGCGTCGATCAGGCGGTTAACGGCACCGGTCACGGCGCCGTCGGCAAAGACATCGTGGCGGACCTCGTGCACGCGGTCGGCGAGGTCCGCCCCGATCGCGACGCCCTCGGGCACCAGTGCCACATTCTCGCGAAAGCCGATCGAGAGGTTGTGCCGCAGCGTGCCGTCCAGCTCGATCGCGTCTTCGGCCACGACGACGGCCACGGGGCCTTTGACCCCGCCGTCCGACGCCGCGATATAGTCGGTCAGCGACCTGTAACGCATCCGTTTCCCCGCCCCGCAGCGCAGAGAGTCGGACAAAGCGGCGCCCGCGTCAAACGGAATGGGGCGCGCGTTGCGGCGGGGCGCGGGGGGGTGTAGAAGCCGGGGCTGACCTGCAAGGGAAAAGCGATGGCCGCGCCGAAGAAGCTGTATGTGAAGACCTACGGCTGCCAGATGAACGTCCATGACAGCGAGCGCATGGCCGAGGTCATGGCGGGCGAAGGCTATGTGACGACCGAGGATGCTGCCGAGGCGGATCTTGTGCTGCTGAACACTTGCCACATCCGCGAGAAGGCGGCGGAAAAGGTCTATTCCGATCTGGGCCGCCTGCGCCCGCTGAAGGCCGCGAAGCCCGGCATGAAGATCGGCGTGGCGGGCTGTGTGGCCCAGGCCGAGGGGGCCGAGATTATGCGGCGGATGCCGCTGGTCGATCTGGTGGTGGGGCCGCAAAGCTATCACCGGCTGCCGGGGATGGTGGCGGGAACCGGGCGGACGGTGGACACCGACTTCCCGCCCGAGGACAAGTTCGACCACCTGCCCGAGCGTGTGGCGACGCGGGGGCCGACCGCCTTCATCACCGTGCAGGAAGGTTGCGACAAGTTCTGCGCCTTCTGCGTGGTGCCCTATACCAGGGGGGCCGAGGTCAGCCGTCCGGTCGCGCGGATCATGGATGAGGCGCGGGGCTTGGTGGCGCGGGGGGTGCGGGAGATCACGCTGCTCGGGCAGAACGTGAATGCCTATCACGGCGCGGGCGACGGCGACGACTGGACGCTGTCCCGGTTGATCCGGGCGCTGGCAGCGGTCGAGGGGCTGGCGCGCATCCGCTATACCACCAGCCATCCAAACGACATGGACGACGACCTGATCTCCGCGCATGGCGATGTCCCGGCGCTGATGCCCTATCTGCATCTGCCGGTCCAGTCGGGGTCGGACCGCATCCTCAAGGCGATGAACCGCAAGCATACGGCCGACAGCTACCTGCGCCTGATCGAGCGGATCCGGGCGGCGCGGCCCGATATCCTGCTGAGCTCAGATTTCATTGTGGGTTTCCCGGGCGAGACAGATGCCGATTTCGAGGCGACGATGGCGCTGGTGCGCGAAGTGGGCTTTGGTGCGGCCTTTAGCTTCAAGTATTCCGCGCGCCCCGGCACGCCTGCTGCGGAAAAGCCGGGGGTTGAGGTAGAGGTGGCAGATGCCCGCCTTCAGGCGCTGCAGGCCCTCATCACCGTGCAGCAGCGCGCCGCGCAGGAGGCGATGGTGGGGCGGCAGGTGACGGTGCTGTACGAAAAGCCCGGGCGTCTGGCTGGCCAGTGGGTCGGCAAGTCGGAACACCTGCAAGCCGTCCATGTGACCGATGACCGGGGCCGGGCGGGCGATCTGGTCCCTGTGCGCATCCTGCGCTCCGAGACGAATTCGCTGGCCGGGGCGCGGCTGGACTAGCCGCCGCCACCATCCAATGCGGGGCCGCAGCGTGTTTGCGCTGCATTTCGTGGTGCAACTGTCACGGAACCGGCATGAAACCGCGCCACTCTGGCATCAGGCGGTGCATTGCCGCTTGTCAGGGCCCCCGGCGGGGCGCAGACTTTCACTCAAGGCTTCAACCACAAGGAGACCCCATTGGGCATCAGCGCGCTGACCCCCCCGACCACCATGGAAGACGTCGTCGAAACGCTTCTGGAATTCCCTGACAACCGGCTTCTGATCGGCCTGTGCGGCGAGTACGACCGCAACCTTGCCCAGATCGAGCACCAGATGGGAGTTCACATCCTGCGGCGGGGCAACCGGCTGGCGGTGATCGGGGACAAGGGGGCGCGCGAGCAGGCGGGGGCGATCCTGCGGTCGCTGTATGCAAGGCTTGAGGCGGGGCGGAACGTGGCGGCGGGTGACATCGACGGGGCGATCCGGCTGGGCAAGCCTGCTTCGACGCTGGCGCCCGAGGGCGAACAGATCGAGATGTTCACCGGCGGCCGCTATGAGCTGCGCACCCGCCGCAAACCAATCGAACCCCGGACCGAGGCGCAGAAGGCCTATGTCAAGGCGTTGTTCGATCATGAACTTTCGTTCGGAATCGGTCCTGCGGGCACCGGCAAGACCTATCTTGCGGTGGCGGTCGGGGTGACCATGCTGATCTCGGGCGCGGTCGAGAAGATCATCCTTTCCCGTCCTGCGGTCGAGGCGGGCGAACGGCTTGGCTTCCTTCCCGGCGACATGAAGGAGAAGGTCGATCCCTACATGCAGCCCCTCTACGACGCGCTGAACGATTTCCTGCCGCAAAAGCAGGTGCAGAAGCTGATGGAGGAAAAGCGCATCGAGATTGCGCCGCTGGCCTTCATGCGGGGGCGGACGCTGTCGAATGCCTTCGTCGTGCTGGACGAGGCGCAGAACGCCACGACCATGCAGATGAAGATGTTCCTGACGCGTCTCGGCGAGGGCAGCCGCATGGTCATCACCGGCGACCGCACGCAGATCGACCTGCCACGCGGGGTTGCCAGCGGCTTGCAGGATGCCGAGCGGCTGTTGAAGGGGGTCAAGGGCCTGTCCTTCAGCTACTTCACCTCGCGCGACGTGGTGCGGCACGCGCTTGTGGCCCGCATCATCGAGGCCTATGAGGCCGACGATGGAGCCGCTGGTTGACACTGTGATCGAGGACGCCCGGTGGGAGGGCCTTGGCCTTTCCGCCGTGGCGGACCGGGCGGCTGCGGCGGCGCTGGCGGGTCTGGGGATCGCGCCGGACGGGCTGACGCTGTGTGTGATGGGCTGCGACGACGCGCGAATCGCCGTGCTGAACGAGCAGTTCCGGGGCAAGGCTGTGGCGACGAACGTGCTCTCCTGGCCCGCCAAGGATCTGTCGCCTGACGCACCCGGCGGCATTCCGCACAAGCCAGAGGCGGGAGATGCAGAGGATCCCGAGCATCTGGGCGACGTGGCGCTGGCCTTCGACACCTGTGCGCGCGAGGCCACCGAGGCGGCTAAGCCCATGGAAGATCACGTCACCCACCTGATCGTGCATGGCATCCTGCATCTTCTGGGGTATGACCACGAGGACGACGCGGACGCCGAGGTGATGGAGGGGGCCGAGACGCGCATTCTTGCCAGCCTCGGCATCGCGGACCCATATTCATGACGGATGCCGGATCGGGCATCTGCAGGCGGAAAAGGACCGATGGGCAGTAGCAGCGACGGATCGGAGGCCGCCTTGGGCGTGACCGATCCAGGGAACGGGCGCCACGCGGCGCGGTCGGGCAAACTTCTGGGGCGGCTGTTCCAGGTTCTCAACCGCAAGGATCCGCGAGGGGGGCAGGACGGCCATGGGGCAAGTGCCGCCGCAGCGCCGCACGCGCCAACGGGCAACGCGCTGCACGGCATCGCCAACCTGCGCCGGATGCGCGTCGATGACGTCTCGGTGCCGAAGGTGGACATCATTGCAGTGCCGCTGGACATCGGGCGCGACGAACTGGTCGCGGTGTTCCGCGAGCATGGGTTCAGCCGGGTGCCGGTCTACAAGGGCACGCTGGACCATCCGCAGGGTTTAGTGCTGCTCAAGGACCTTGCCTTGACGCATGGGTTCGGCGCGACGGGGCGGTTCTCCTTGCGCAAGCTGCTGCGGCCGATCCTCTACGCTCCACCGTCAATGCCCGTGGGGGTCCTGTTGCAGAAGATGCAGAAGGACCGGGTGCATATGGCGCTGGTGATCGACGAATATGGTGGCGTCGATGGTCTGGTGACGATCGAGGACCTGATCGAGACGGTGATCGGCGAGATCGAGGACGAGCATGACGAGGAAGAGGGCGTCCTGTGGAAAGAGGAAAAGCCCGGCTGCTACCTCGCACAGGCGACCACCCCGCTGGACGATTTCGAGACGGCCATCGGCCTGCGCCTGCGCGTGACCGAGGATGACGAGGAGATCGACACGCTTGGCGGGATTGTATTCCTGCGCTCGGGCCGCGTGCCTGCGCGGGGCGAGGTCATCAGCCACGAAAGCGGCGCCTCCTTCGAGGTGATCGACGCCGACCCCCGAAGGATCAAGCGGCTGCGGGTCCGTCTGCCGGTCGCGGCGGTGCCGGAGACGGCGGAGCCCGCCGTGAAATGATGCCGCTGCTGGCCGCCCGGCAGGCGCGCCCATGGGCCGACCGGGCGCTTGCGTTGGCCTTCGGTGCAGTGGCGGCGGGGGGGCAGGCGCCGCTGGACCTTTGGCCGCTGGCGCTGGTGGGGCTGGCAGGGCTGACGTGGCGGGTGGCGGTGGCAAAGGGCACGTGGGCCGCGGCGTGGATCGGGTGGGCGGGCGGGACGGGGTATTTCGCCGTAGCCCTTAGCTGGATCGTCGAGCCCTTCTTCATCGACATTGCACGGCACGGCTGGATGGCGCCCTTTGCACTGGTGCTGATGGCGGGGGGGATGGCGCTGTTCTGGGCTGCGGCTGCGGCCTTGGCGCAACTGGGGCGGCCGGTGGCGCTGGCTTTTGCGGTAACGCTGACGCTGGCCGAGGTGGCACGGGGGACGCTGTTCACTGGGTTTCCTTGGGCGATGCCAGGGCACATCTGGATTTCGGCCCCGGTGGGGCAGGCGGCGGCGGTCGTCGGGGCCTATGGGCTGACGCTGCTGACGATGGTCGCTGTGGCCTTGCCGGTTGCCTTCGGCCTGCGTGGGCTGGCGGTTTCGGCGGTGCTGGTTGGCGGGGTGTGGGGCTATGGGGCTGTTCAGTTGACCGCGCCGCCCCCGCCTGACCGCGCCGCCACCGTCCGCCTTGTGCAGCCCAATGCCGAGCAGGGGGCGAAATGGGATCCCTCACGCGCCCGCGACTTCTTCCTGCGGCAACTCTCCCTGACGGCCGAGTTTGCGGACCCGGTGCCCGCGCTGGTGATCTGGCCCGAAACCTCGGTGCCCTATCTCCTCGACAATGCAGGCGATGCGCTGCGGGTGATCGGAGAGGCGGGGGCGGGGGCGCAGGTGGCGGTGGGGATCCAGCGCACGGACGGGGGGTCGCGGGGATGGAACTCGCTGGCGGTGGTCGCGCCGGACGGGGAAATCGCGCAGGTTTATGACAAATACCACCTTGTACCCTTTGGCGAGTACATCCCGTTCGGCGACCTACTCTACCAATGGTTCGGCCTGCGCGCCTTTGCCGCCGCCGAGGGGTTCGGCTATTCGGCGGGCGAGGGGCCGGTGCTGCTGGACCTTGGCCCCGTGCTTGGCCACGTGGTGCCGCTGATCTGCTATGAGGCGGTGTTTCCCTACATTCCCCGCGCCGCGCAAGCCGAGGGTCGCGCGGATTGGCTGCTGCAGATCACCAATGACGCGTGGTTCGGCAAGCTCTCCGGCCCCTATCAGCACCTCGCGCTCGCCCGCCTTCGCGCCATCGAGCAGGGGTTGCCGCTGATCCGGGTGGCCAATACGGGCGTGTCGGCGGTGATCGACGCGCGGGGGCGGATCCTTGCCTCGATGCAGCTTGGCGTGCAGGGGCGGCTGGATGCGGCGCTGCCAGGTGCGCTGGCGCCTACGCCCTATGCCCGGTGGGGTGATTGGCCTGTGCTGGTGTTGCTCACACTCTTCGCCGCAGGCCTTGTCATGGTTCGTTCACGCGCGCGCACTTGACGCCCCCGTCGTCCCCGCATACCCCCGCGTGAACGACCTGTCACAACGGCTTCCTGGCGTGGCGGGGTAACCCAACGGAGCACTTCCCCATGACCCGCAATTCCTACGTTTTCACCTCCGAGTCCGTCTCGGAGGGGCATCCCGACAAGCTGTGCGACCGCATCTCGGATGCCGTCCTCGACTACATGCTGGGGATCGAGCCGAACGCCCGTGTCGCCTGCGAGACCTTTGCCACCTCAAGCCTCGTCGTGATCGGCGGCGAGATCGGGCTCTCCGACCCTGAGCGGCTGAAGGACGTGATGGGCCGCATCCCGCAGATCGCGCGGGATTGCATCAAGGATATCGGCTACGAGCAGGAGAAGTTCCATTGGAACACCTGTCACGTCCTCAACTTCCTGCACGAGCAGTCGGCCCATATCGCGCAAGGGGTGGACCGCGACGGGGCGGGCGATCAGGGGATCATGTTCGGCTATGCGGTGGATGAGACGCCGGAACTGATGCCCGCGCCGATCCAGTACGCCCACGCGATCCTGAGGCGGCTCGCCGAGGCGCGGAAGGCCGGGAAGGAGCCTTTGCTGCGCCCCGACGCCAAGTCGCAGCTTTCGGTGCGGTACGAGAACGGCAAGCCGGTCGAGGTGACCTCGGTCGTGCTGTCCACGCAGCATGAGAGCCTGGCGCAGTCGTCGGATGATATCCGCGCGATTGTCGAGCCTTACATCGCGGACATCCTGCCCAAAGGCTGGCTGACGGCCAAGACGGAATGGCACGTGAACCCGACGGGGGCCTTTGTGATCGGGGGACCGGACGGGGACGCGGGGCTGACGGGGCGGAAGATCATCGTGGACACCTACGGCGGGGCGGCACCGCATGGCGGGGGCGCGTTCTCGGGCAAGGATCCGACGAAGGTGGACCGGTCGGCCGCCTATGCCGCGCGGTATCTGGCGAAGAACGTGGTGGCGGCGGGGCTGGCCACGCGCTGCACCCTGCAGGTCAGCTATGCTATCGGCGTGGCCAAGCCGCAGTCGATCTATGTCGATACGCATGGCACGGGCGTGGTGCCCGATGCGGTGATCGAAGCGGCCATCGGCAAGGTCATGGACCTCACCCCGCGCGGTATCCGTACCCATCTGGGCCTGAACCGCCCGATCTATGCCCGCACCAGCGCCTATGGCCATTTCGGGCGCGCGCCCGAGGCGGACGGCGGCTTCTCGTGGGAGCGGACGGATCTGGCGGATGCGCTGAAGGCGGCGGTCTGACGCGATGCTGCGGGACGCCACGATCATGGTGGCGGCGGGGGTCGGCATTCCGGTGCTGGCGGCGCTGAACGCGCAGCTTGGGGCGCGGATCGGGGCGCCCTTTGCGGCGGGGCTGGTGGCCTTTGTGGTGGCCGCGCTGGTGGCTTCGGTGGCGGTCGTGGCCTCGGGGTCGGTCCGGGCGCTGGCAGCGCTGCCCGCGCAGCCCGTGCACCTGTTCTTCGCCGGGTTCCTGATGGCCTTCTACCTGATCTCGATCACCTGGATCGCCCCGCGCTTTGGCCTGGGAAACGCGGTTTTCTGCGTGTTGTTCGGGCAGATGGTCGCGGCGGCGGTGATCGACCACTTCGGCCTGTTCGGAGCACCGGTGATGCCGATCTCGGTCACGCGGGCGGCAGGGGTGGCGGCGATGGCCCTGGGGCTGGTGCTGATCCAGCGCGGGTGAGCGGTTGACGGGCGCGCGCGGGGGGCTTACCCGCACCTGTCCCGAGTGAGGCCCCGATGACCGACCCTGTTCCCCTTCGCCGCAACTTCTATGGCCGCGTGCATGGCAAGACCCTGCGGGCGAGCCAGAAGGGCTATCTGGCCGAGGATCTGGACCGCTGGCGCCTGCCCGGCGTGACGGTCGAGGAGAATCCTTCGCGTGCGGTGCTGGAGGTCAGCGGTGAGGTTTGGCTGGAGGTGGGGTTCGGCGGGGGCGAGCATCTGGTGGCCGTGGCTGCGGACAATCCCGGGGTGCGGCTGATCGGGTGCGAGCCTTTCGTGAACGGCATCGCGATGGCGCTTGGCAAGCTGCGCACGGCGGGGGTGACGAATGTCGCGATCCACCCGGGCGATGTGCGCGACCTGCTGGATGTGCTGCCCGAGGGGAGCCTGTCCCGCGTCTATCTCAACTACCCCGACCCCTGGCCCAAGGCGCGTCACCACCGGCGACGGTTCGTGACGGAAGGCTATCTGGGACCGCTTTACCGCGCCTGTGCCCCGGGCGCCGAGTTCCGGCTGGCGACCGATATCGCCGACTACGCAAGGCAGGCGCGGGAGGAGGCGCCGAAGGCCGGGTTCGTGGCGGTGTCGGACGGTGGGACCGCGTGGGACGGCTGGGTGCGGACGAGGTACGAGACCAAGGCGCTGCGCGAGGGGCGGGTGCCGGAGTATCTGGTGTTCCGCAAGTAGGGGGGCCTTCCGCCCCCCTCTTTGCCTGACGGCCAATTCACCCCCCCGAGGATACTTGGGCCAAGATGAAGGGCAGGTCAGTCGCCGAGCTTGGCGTGGACCTCGGCCAGATCGACGGGACCTTTCGGCATCTTGTTGGCCGGGTTGTCGAAGTCGTACTGGAAGAGCTGGAAGTCGCGCTTGTAGATCTCCCACATCAGGTGGCGTGAGAGGTCGTCGAAGTAATCCTCGACCGGGTGGGCGCGGGCGGGGCCGTGGCCTTCGCTCTCGTTGAAGCGGGGGATGTCTTTCAGGATCACGGGGTGTTTCTGGGGGACATGGTCGAGGACGGTCTGCATCCCCTCGTTGAACGCCTCGGTGAAGAAGATGTGGTCGTAGCGGCCGCCGTTCACGATGAAGGTCGAGATGTGGCCTGCCATCGCGGACCAGTGGATGTCCGGCTCCATCGGCTTCTTGAAGCGGATGGTGTCGCGCACGAACAGCAGGAACCGGCGGAAGCTGGCGATCTGGTCGAACGGTTCTTTCCCGTCCGGACCGCCCACCTCGATCCCGTATTTCTGCGTGAGCAGCGGCACGAGGTTGCCGCGGTAGCGTTTGCCGTTGCGCTGGATGCCGCAGATCTTGTCGAAGAAGGACGACAGGACCCGCGTGTACGGGTTGCGCACGCAGGTGAAGGCGTAGGTCTGATGCCCCTTCACCGCCGCCTCGATCAGGGGCTGGCTGGGTTCCAGCGCCCACTTGTGCAGGCCTTCGGTCGCGTCATGGATGTCGCCGTCGAAGAAGCGCCCGCTGTCGGCATAGTAGAGGATCTGTCCGATGGTCGAGCAGGCGCATTTCGGGACGACGCGGTAGATGACGCTGCCGCTGGTCGTCATCCAGGTTCCGGGAAATCCCATACCGCTCTCCAAAATCCTGCCCTGCGCGGGCACGGCACACACAAGACCAAAAAAGCAAACAATCTCTGTCTTTTCAATGCGTGATCGGACAGGCTAGGGAAGTTGTCCGCGTTCTGTCTGCAGGTCCGCACCCGATGGCGACGATCGCCTATATCCTTTTGTGCCACAAGGACCCCGAGGGGGTGATCGCGCAGGCGCGGCGGCTGACGGCGGCGGGGGACTATGTCTCGATCCATTTTGACGGGCGGGCGCGGGCTACCGACTTCGACCGGATCCGGACCGCATTGGCGGACAATCCCGGCGTGACCTTTGCCCGGCGACGGATCAAGTGCGGGTGGGGGGAGTGGAGCCTTGTTGCGGCCTCGCTCGAGGCGGTGAAGGCGGCGGTGGATGCATTTCCGCGGGCCACGCATTTCTACATGCTGTCGGGCGACTGCATGCCGATCAAGTCGGCCGAATACGCGCATGACTACCTTGACCGGAACGATGTGGACTACATCGAGAGCTTTGACTTCTTCAAGTCGGACTGGATCAAGACCGGCATCAAGGACGAGCGGCTGATCTACCGGCACTATTTCAACGAGCGGGGGCGCAAGCGGCTGTTCTATGCCTCGATGGAGTGGCAGCGGAGGCTGGGGTTGCAGCGGCGGGTGCCTGTGGACCTTGCCATCCAGATCGGCAGCCAGTGGTGGTGCCTGCGCCGCCGCACGATCGAGGCGGTGCTGGCCTTCTGCGACCGGCGGCGGGACGTTCTGCGCTTTTTCGCGACCACATGGATCCCCGACGAGACCTTTTTTCAGACTCTGGTCCGGCATCTGGTGCCCGAGGCCGAGATCCGGTCGCGCACGCCGACCTTCCTGATGTTCACCGATTACGGGATGCCGGTCACGTTCTACAACGACCACTATGACATGCTGCTGAGTCAGGATTACCTCTTCGCCCGCAAGATCAGCCCCGAGGCGCAGGACCTCAAGACCCGTCTGGGGCAGCTTTACTCCGAGACAGGCGTCACGTTCCCCATCTCGGGCGAGGGGCGCAGCCTGTTCCAGTTCCTGACCGGGCGGGGCCGGGTCGGGCGGCGCTTTGCGCAGCGCTTCTGGGAGGCGGAATCGAGCCTGGGGCGCGAGCGGACGCTGCTCATGGTGATCTGCAAGAAGTGGCACGTGGCCAAGCGGCTGGTCGAGCGGGTGCGGCAGGAGACCAATTATCCGGCGGTGGACTACCTGTTCAACGAAGCGTCCTGCGCGCTGCCCGACCTTGGCGGCATCCAGACCACGCTGGAAAAGCGCACGCGCCACCGGCGGGCGCTGGTCCGGATGTTGTTCGATTTCTGGCAGAGCGACCGGCTGGTGATGTGCATCGACCCCGCCAACATCGACCTGCTGCGCGACTTCGCGTCCGACAAGGCGAAGACGCGATTTCTGGAGATCGAGTGCGACTTTACCGACGACTACCTTGTGGGCCATGCCCGCCGCGTCGGGCTGGCGGGCGACCGCACGCCGCAGGAAACGCTCGACCGCCTGCTGCCTACCATCCGCTATGACGTGAAGTTCGAGAGCGACCGGCTGCGGGATGCCGACCTTGCGGGGCTTTACCGCTTGCGTCAGGGTGCGGGGGTCGAGGAGAATTCGCTGGCGCTGGCGGGATTTCTTGGCGTGCCCACCGACCGCGCCCGCAAGATTGCCGAGACCGAACACCTTTTCGTGGATTGAGCCGATGCCCTATGCCTATGACCCGACGAACATCTTCGCCCGCATCCTGCGGGGCGAGATCCCGAACCGCACGGTGCTGGAAACCGCGCATACGCTCGCCTTCCACGACATCCGCCCGCAGGCGCCGGTGCATGTTCTGCTGATACCCAAGGGCGCTTATGTGGACTTCGGCCATTTCGCAGCAGAGGCGACGGCGGAGGAGTTCGTGGATTTCCACCGCACGGCGGCGAAGGTCTGCGAGATGCTCGAGATCAGCCCGGGGTCGGGTGGCGCAGGGTATCGGGTGATCGGCAATGCGGGCGTGAATTCGCATCAGGAGGTGCCGCATTTCCACCTGCATATCCT
>CAZVIS010000067.1:0-12031 GCA_964627355.1 uncultured Rhodobacterales bacterium | reverse complement strand
TCGACCTCTCCCTTACCAAGGGAGTGCTCTACCACTGAGCTACTGCAGCGCCGGGGCGGGGGAAGCCCCCGCGAACGGGCCGGTGGATAGCCGCCTTCGTGGCCCCGTGCAAGGGCAATTCCGGCGCCCGACCGCGTGTGCGGGCCAGCCAATCTGGACCCCCCGCCCGCCCTGCGCTAGAAGGCAGCATGAGCGAGACCACCGATCCCAAGGCCGACCGCCGCCCCGATCCCGCGCCACGGGCCAAGGACGACGCAAAGGCTCGCCTTGCCGCGGCGCTGAAGGCCAACATGGCCCGACGCAAGGCGCAGGCGCGGGCCAGATCCGGCGGACCGGTGGGCGACGCTCCAACAACAAGCGAAGCGTGAGGGGCAGATGGATTCGATACGCATCAAGGGCAACGGCGCGCTGCACGGGGTGATCCCGATTGCGGGGGCCAAGAACGCCTGCCTGACGCTGATGCCCGCGACCTTGCTGACGGATCAGCCGCTGACGCTGACCAACGCGCCGCGCCTCGCCGACATCCGCACGATGACGCAGCTTCTGCAGTCGCTGGGGGCCGAGGTGGCGTCCTTGCAGGGCGGGCAGGTTCTGGCCCTCTCGTCGCATGGCCTGACCTCGCACCGGGCGGATTACGACATCGTGCGCAAGATGCGGGCGTCGATCCTGGTGCTGGGGCCGTTGCTTGCGCGGGGCGGGCAGGCGGTGGTCTCGCTGCCCGGCGGCTGTGCCATCGGCGCGCGGCCCGTTGACCTCCACCTGAAGGCGCTGGAGGCGATGGGCGCCGTGATGGACCTGCGTGACGGCTACATCCACGCGACGGTGCCGGGCGGGCGGCTGCAAGGTGCTGTGATCGAGTTTCCGTTCGTCTCGGTGGGTGCGACCGAAAACGCCCTGATGGCCGCGACGCTGGCCAAGGGGACCACCGTCCTGAAGAACGCCGCGCGCGAGCCCGAGATTGTCGATCTCGCCCAATGCCTCCGCCGCATGGGCGCGCGGATCGAGGGCGAGGGGACCTCGACGATCACCGTCGAAGGGGTCGAGGATCTGGGCGGCGCCACCCATGCCGTGGTGGCCGACCGGATCGAGCTTGGTACCTACATGCTGGTCCCGGCGATCTGCGGGGGCGAGGTGGAATGTCTGGGGGGCCGGATGGACCTTGTCGGGGCGTTCGCTGCCAAGCTGGACGAAGCCGGGGTCAGCGTGACCGAGACGGCGCGTGGCCTGAAGGTCAGCCGCAACAATGGCCGCGTCCACGGGATCAACGTGGTGACCGAGCCTTTCCCCGGCTTCCCCACCGATCTTCAGGCGCAGATGATGGCGCTTCTGTGCACAGCTGACGGGGTGTCGGTGCTGGAAGAGCGGATCTTCGAGAACCGCTTCATGCATGCGCCGGAACTGATGCGGATGGGCGCGCGGATCGACGTGCATGGCGGGACCGCGACGGTGACGGGGGTGGAGAAACTGCGTGGCGCGCCGGTGATGGCGACCGACCTGCGTGCGTCGGTGTCCCTGATCCTTGCCGCGCTGGCCGCCGAAGGGGAAACGGTCGTCAGCCGCGTCTATCACCTCGACCGCGGCTATGAGCGGGTGGAGGAAAAGCTTTCCGCCTGCGGCGCGCTGATCGAGCGGATTTCCTGATGGCGGATGCCCGGTTCGAGGACGGGGCCGAACGGTCGCTGAACCTGATGGCCCATGATGCCGAGGATCTGGCGGTGCTCTCGGCCCTCGTGCAGGACGCGGTGTTTCCGTCGACCGAGATGAAGTGGGATCGCCGGGCGCGGAAATTCGCGTTGTTGCTCAACCGCTTCCGCTGGGAGGATCGCGCCGCTGCCGAGGCCGAGCGCAGGCCGTATGAGCGGGCGCAGGCGCTTCTGGTGATTGCCGATGCCGGTGCCGTGCGGACGCAAGGGGTGGACCGGCGGGACAAGGATACCGTTCTGTCCCTGATGTCGCTGTCGTGGACGCCGGGCGAAGACGGCATGGGCACCGTGACCCTGACGCTGGCCGGGGACGGGGCGATTGCGGTCGATGTCGAGGCGCTGGATGTCTCGTTGCGCGACGTTTCCAGACCCTACCGCGCGCCTTCGGGCAAGGCACCGGGTCATCCGGCGTAGTCCTGCAAGGGGGCCCCCCACCCCCATCCCCTCCCACGGAGGGGGAGGGGAGCCGCGCTGCACGGGCGGGATTGCATCAACTCTGCTCGTCGCATCTGGCAACGCCCTCGCCGCGCGGAGTTGTCTGTCGGGCGCGCGGCGGAAGGGCAGGGCACCTCCCCTCCCCCTCGTGGGGAGGGGATGGGGGTGGGGGGCTCCCTGCTCACACCGTATGCAGATACAGGTCGTAATCCACGTCCGCGATGGTGCGCATCACCCGCGCATGTTCTGCCGCCTTGATCGCGACAAACGTCCGGTGCATGTCCTCGCCCAAGGCTCCCTTGAGGAACGCCGACCCCCGCGCCGCCTCGATCGCCTCGCGCCAGTCGCGCGGGATCGGCGGCGCGTCGGGCGCGTCGGCATATCCGTTGCCGGTCGTCTCCGGCCCCGGATCCAGCCGTTCCGCCAGACCCTTGCGGATGCCCGCCAGCACCGTCGCCGCCACGAGATAGGGGTTCGCATCGACCCCCGCCGGGCGATGCTCGATCCGCCGGGCCTTCATGTCCCCCGCCGGGATCCGCAACGCGACCGAGCGGTTGTTCACCCCCCAGGTCGGGCTGACCGGCGCGTAAGATTGCGCCGCGAACCGCCGCCAGGAATTCGCATGCGGCGCGAAGACCAGCATCGATTCCCCCATCGTCGCGCGCAGGCCCCCAAGCGCGTGCCGGATCGTGTCGGACCACTGCCCCTCGACCGCCTCGACGAACACGTTCCGCCCCGCACCATCCATCAGCGACACATGGAAATGCATCCCCGACCCGGCATATTGCTCGACCGGTTTCGCCATGAAGCACGCCGTCACCCCATGCGCCCGCGCCTGCGCCCGCACGATCCGCTTCAGCCGCATCAGGTCATCCGCCGCCTGCAGCACATCCGTCCGGTAGTGCAACGTCAACTCATACTGCCCCGGCGCGTATTCCGAGATCATCGTCTCGGCCTGAATCCCCGCCTTTGCCGCCCCGGCATAGATGTCGCTGAACAGGGGCAGCATCCCGTGCAGGTGATCGACGGAATAGACCTCGGTCTTGGAACTCGGCCGCCCGTCCAGCACATCGTCTGCAGGCCGCACCCGCCCGTCGGGGCCGCGGTCGTTCGCCAGCAGGAAGAACTCGAGCTCAAACGCCCCAGCCGGATGCAACCCCTCCGCTGCCATCGCCTCGACCTGCCGGGCGAGCGCATGGCGGGGGTCCGAACTCATCGGCTGCCCGTCAAGGCCATACATGCTCATGAACACCTCGGCCCGCGCAGGATTGGTCCCGTGCAGCGGTTTCAGCGTCCCCGGAATCGGCCAGGCCCGCAGGTCCCCGTCGCCCTGGTCCCAGATGAGGCCCGTCTCGTGCACATCCTCGCCGCAGATGTCCAAGCCCAGGATCGAGATCGGCAGATGCCGCCCGTTCTTGTAAAAGGGCAACAATTCGTGCCGCCGGATGATCTTCCCCCGCCCGATCCCGTTCGAATCGTGCAAGACGAGATCGACCGCCTCTATCTCCGGGTTGGCCGCGAGAAACGCCTCGGCCTCGGCAACCTGCGATCCACTGGGGCTCATGCGGCGTCTCCCAAGGCGCCGGTCACCTCGTCAAAGGCGGCGATCAGGCGGTCGATCTGGCGTTTCTTCGTGACCGGGGACACCAGCATCATGTTGTGAAAGGGCGCGATCAGGCAGCCGCGATTGAGCAGCCCCAGATGCACCGCCTTTTCCACCTCCGGCTTATGCGCCAGCGCCGCCTCGGCCCCGTTCTTCAACGGCCCCGGCGCACAGATGAACTCCACCCGCGCGCCCACCCGCACCACATGCCACGGCAACCCCCGGCGTGCGATCACGCCCGACAGCCCCGCCTTGAGCCGCGCCGCCCCCGCCTCCATCTTCGCGTAAGCGGCCTCGGTCGCCACTTCGGACAGGGTCGCCACGAGGCAAGCCATCTGCATCGGGTTCGCGGACAGCGTTGTTCCCATGCCCGAGAACCCCGGCTCCCGCGCCGCTTCATGCGTCGCAAACCGCTCGGCCACCGAGGGGCTTAGCCCCCAGGCCGCCACCGGCATCCCCCCCGCCACGCATTTCCCCACGACAAAGACATCCGGCCGCAACCCGTGTACCGCCGTATAGCCCCCGCGCCCTGATGACTGCGTATGCGTCTCGTCGATGATGAGGAGGCTGCCATGCCGGTCACAGGCCGCCCGCAGCCCTTCCAGAAACCCCGCCTCGGGCAGCACCATGCAGGAATTGGTCATCACCGGCTCGGTCAGCACCGCCGCGACGTCGCCACCTGCCAGCGCCGCCTCGACCCCCGCCAGATCGTTGAACTCGCAGGCCACCGCCCCCTGTGACAGATCGTAAACCTGCCCCACCAATCCCGGCCGGTTCACCGTATGCCCGTCTCGCAGCGTGACCAACGTGTCATCGACCGACCCGTGATAGCAGCCATTGAACACAAGGACCCTCGGCCGCCCCGTCACCCCCCGCGCCACCCGCAGCGCGAACCGGTTGGCATCCGTCGCGGTCGTCGCGATCTGCCAGCGGAAGTCCCCGAAGACCGCGCTCAACAGCCGCCCCGCCTCCATCGCGGCCTCGGTCGGCAGCATGTAGGTCAGCCCGCGCCGCGCCTGCCGCCGGATCGCGCGGGCCACCGGCGCCGGCGAATGGCCGAACATGGACCCCGTGTCCCCCAGACAGAAGTCATCCACCTCGAACCCGTCGATGCAGGTCAGCCGCGCGCCCTCCGCCCGCTCCACCAGCATCGGAAAGGGCATCGGCCAGTCCGTCATCCAGTGCATCGGCACCCGGTGGAGGAACGCCCCCGCCCCGGCCTCCAGCGCCGCCTTCGCCCTGGGCCGCCCGGCGGCATAGCGCGCGGCCTCGGCCCCGCGAAAGGCCGCCAGCCGGTCAACCCTGATCCCTGCGATGCGTGTCTTGGCCATGATCCCCTCCGGACGCCTGCCTCTAGCGCGTGGGCGCATGAAACGGAAGGGCCTGCCCGGCCCGAAGACCCCGGGGCGCTGCCCCGGACCCCGGAGTATTTTGGCCAAGATGAAGAGGATGCGACTTCATCTTGGCTGAAATATCCCCGCCGGAGGCTCCAGCCCCCGCCAACGGCGCAACAGGTCAGATCAAGGATATCTCGATCAGCCGGGGCCCGGCATGAGGCGCCGCCAGTGCGGCGGCGACCTCGGCCGGGTCGGCGGATACGCGGGCAAAGGGCAGGTCGCAGGCGGCGGCGAAGGGTTCCATGCGAAGCGGCGACGGAGAACAGCCGATCACCTGCGTCCCCGCACCCGCCATCGCCTCGGCGATCTCGCGGAAGCCTGCGTTGTTCCAAACCAGGAAGGTGATGGGCAGCCCCTCATCCACCGCCGTCCGCAGCTCTCCGGGGCTGAACTGCAACCCGCCGTCGCCGATCAGGCACACCACCCGCCGCCCCGACCCGATCGCCGCCCCGACCGCCGCGCCGGGCGCAAAGCCAAGGGCGCCATAGCCCGTGGCCGCATTGAACCAGGCGCCGGGAAAGGGTGCGTCGAAATAGAGGTTCCCGGCATAGACCGGCTGCGTGCTATCGCCCACCACGATGGCGTCGGGCATCGCCTCGCGGATCGCCTCGACCATCGCCAACTGCGGCGGCATGTGGGGGTCAAGCTCGGCCCGCGCAGCGGCGCGGGCAAGGGCAGCGCGGGCGGCGCCGTCGCGCGTGACCGGAGTCAGGTCGCGCCAGATGTAACCCAGCACAGGATCGGCAAACCCGTGGATGCGGATTGCCGCCCGGTGGCGCGCCAGTTGCTCGCGGCAACAGTCGATGCGGATCATGCCCGACAGGTCGGGCATCTCGCCCCGCACATACATGTCGTAGTCGGTTAGGCCGAGCTCGGTGCCCACCGCGAGCACCTGATCCGACGCGGCGATCAGGGCGCGGACGGCATTCAGGCTGGGCGAGGCGGGTACCCCCAGCGGATGCGCATACATCAGGCCCCGGGCATTGGTTGTCTGCACCACCGGCGCATCCAGCCGCTCTGCCAGCAGGCGCAGCGTCGCCTCGGCCCGGATCGCCCCGCCGCCCGCAAGGATCACCGGGCGCTGCGCGGCCTGCAAGTGCCGCACCGCGTTCTGAACCGCCTCGGGGTCGGGCAGCCACCACGGTAGGATGGAAGGCGGTGCCTGGGGTGTCGGCGCGGCAGGCAGGGGCATCACGTCGGTTGGAACCTCAATGTGCACCGGCTGTGACCGCCCACCCAGCATCAGGGCAAAGGCGCGATCCAGCGTTTCGGACAGCGCCTCGGGACAGGTGACCTGCAGTGTCGGGCACAGGGCCCGCACCATGCCAGCCTGGTCGGGCAGTTCGTGCAGATGGCCCAGACCCCGGCCGAGACTGGCCCGCCGGTTCACCCCCGACACCACCAGCACCGGCACCGAGTCCGCGCGGCTCTGCGCCATCGCGGTCAGCGCATTCGTCACCCCCGGCCCGGTAATCACGAACGCCACCCCCGGCTTGCCCGAGGCGCGCGCGTATCCGTCGGCCATGAAGGCAGCCCCCTGCTCGTGCCGCGCCGTCACATGCCGCACGCCGGACCCCGCGAGGCCGCGATACAACTCCACCGTATGCACGCCCGGGATGCCGAAGACCGTGTCCACGCCGTGCGCGGCCAGCCCCGCCACCAGTTCCTCGCCCACCGTTCTCATGCCATCTCCCGCGCAAGGTCCGCGATGCGCGTGCAGGCGACCGCCGTCAGGTCATCCGTCTGCGTCAGGCTGAGGCGCAGCCACCCGGTCAGCGAGGCGCCAAAGCTTTCGCCCGGCATCACCGCCACGTCCTTCTCGTCCAGCAGACGCCCCGCGAACACCTCGCCCGAGGCACAGACCGCCCGCACATCGACCAGCGCGAACATTCCCGCCTCTGGCCGGTTCACCCGCAGCCCCGCCACCCCGTCCAGCGCCGCATGGATCATCGCAGCCCGCGCCGCGAACCGTGCGGCCATCCCCGGCGCCACCTCCGACGGGGCCGAGACGGCCAGCGCCGTCATGTCCGCGATGAAGGGCTGGTTGCCGAAGAGCATGGTTTCCGACAAGGGCAAGGCCCGCGCGCAGAATTCGGCCGGGCCGACGCACCAGCCCGACCGGAACCCGGGCGCGGCATGGGATTTCGAGATCGAACTGACCACCACCACCCGCTCGGCCAGCGCGGGGTCATCCAGCGGCGAGGCAAAGCGGACGCCCTGAAACACCATCTCTTCATAGACCTCGTCGCAGAGGATCCACAGGTCCTGCGCCTGCGCGACCGCGCCGATCTCGGCAAGGTCGCCGTTCGTCAGCACCGCCCCCGTCGGGTTGTGCGGCGTGTTGAGGAAGATCACCCGCGACCGGGGCGTGATCCGCGCCGCGATATCCTCGGCCCGGATGCGGAACCCGGCTTCGGGGCGCAGGGGCACCGGCACCACGGCGGCGCCGGTCTGGGCCACCACGCCGTCATAGGTCGCATAGGCCGGGTCGCCCATCAGAACCTCGTCCCCCGGACCGACGAGCGTCCGCAAGACGGCGTAAAGCGCGGTCTGCGTGCCCGGAAAGCACATCACCTGATTGGCCCCGATCACCCGCCCGCGCCGCGCCGAGTAGCGGGAGGCCAGCGCCGCAACCAGTGCCGCTTCGCCCCGCCCGTTGGAATAGCCCGTGCGCCCCGCCGCCATCGCCCGCGCCGCCGCCTGAACCAGCGCGGGGGGCGTCGGCACATCCGGCTCGCCGATGGTCAATTCGATGATCGGGCGGCCCGCCGCCTTGAGCGCGCGCGCTCGCGCATGCAGCGCCCACCGCGCGCCGCCCAGGCCCGACAGGCTGTCGGTCACGGCGGCGTATCTCATGGCGCCGCCCCCGCCAAATCCGTGCCAAGGATCGCGCCAAGCGCCGACAGAGCGATCCGCTCCACCTCGCCGGGCTCGAACGCCTCGGGCAGGGTCGCGACCTCCAGCCAAAGCCCGTCGATCACCGCATTGCAGGCGATGGCGTCGGCGCGCAGGCGTGCCGCATCGACCTGCCGGGGCAGCGCGGCAATCATGTCCTGCAACCGGTCGCGGTAGTCGAGATAGGTGGTGCGGTGCGTCTCGCGCATCAACGGGTCGCGCTGCACCTGATGGATGAACCCGGCCCAGAGCCCCACCGCCGTCATGTCCGCCACGGGCGGACGCAGGCTGGCCAGCACAAAGGCCACAAGCTGTGCTGCGGGGTCCGGCGCCGCACTTTCGGCCACCGCCGCCACGCTCGCCCCGGTCATGCGGTCCATCACCTCGACATAGGCGGCGCGGGTCAGGTCTTCCTTGGTCTGGAAGTAGTGCCGGATCAGCCCCGGCGTCACGCCCGCCCGGTCGGCAATCGCACGCACGGTCGCCCCGGCGGCGCCATTCTCGGCCACCAGATCAACCGCGGCGGCAATAAGCGCCTCGCGCCGCCGCTCTTCGCCCTCGCGCCTGAATTTGCGGCGGTCGCCGGTCATCCTCGCTTCCCGCCTCCGGGGTCCGCTAATTATACGCTTGCAGAACTAACAGGCGGCGGTCTTACTGCAAGGACGAAACCCGACAGGCCCATGCAATCAGCGACAATCCCCGCATCCGCCGCCCGGCCCGAAGCGATCCGCATCGAGGGCCTGCGCAAGTCCTTCGGAACGCTGGAGGTACTTAAGGGCGTCAGCCTGCGGGCCTGCGAGGGGGATGTGGTCGCCATCATCGGCGGGTCCGGGTCGGGCAAGTCCACGATGCTGCGCTGCATCAATTTCCTTGAGACCCCTTCGGCCGGCAGGATCACCATCGGCGGCGAGGATGTGGCGATGCGCGCCGACGGCAGCCCCGCCAACCGCCGCCAGATCGAAAGCCTGCGCCAGCGCCTCGGCATGGTCTTCCAGCAGTTCAACCTCTGGACGCACAAGACCATCCTCGAAAACCTGATCGAGGTGCCCGTTCAGGTCCTGAAGGTGCCCAAGGCCGAGGCGGTCGCGCGGGCCGAGAAACTGCTCGACCGCGTGGGGCTGGCCGCCAAGGCCAATGCCTATCCTGCCTTCCTCTCCGGCGGTCAGCAGCAGCGCGCGGCCATCGCCCGCGCCCTGTGCATCGAACCCCGCGCCATGCTGTTCGACGAACCGACCAGCGCCCTCGACCCCGAACTGGTGGGCGAGGTGCTGCAGGTGATCCGGGGTCTTGCCGACGAAGGCCGCACGATGATCCTTGTCACGCACGAGATGAAATTCGCGCGCGAAGTGTCGGACCACGTCATCTACCTGCACAATGGCGTGATCGAGGAAGAGGGCCCGCCCGAGGCCCTGTTCGGCGCGCCGAAATCCGACAGACTGAAACAGTTTCTGAAATCCGTCGCTTGAGACGACGGGATGAACCAAGGGGAGACCACCATGAAACGCATCCTTCTCGCCACCGCCGCCATCCTCGCGCTGGCCGGGGCCGCATCGGCCCAGACCGTCAAGGTCGGCATCGCCGCGGAACCCTATCCGCCCTTCGCCTCGCCCGATGCCGCTGGCAACTGGACCGGCTGGGAGGTCGAGATGATCGGTGCCGTCTGCGCCGCGGCCGAGCTGACCTGCGAGATCACGCCCGTCGCCTGGGACGGCATCATCCCCTCGCTGACCAGCGGTCAGATCGACGCGATCATGGCGTCCATGTCGATCACCGAAGAGCGGATGCAAACGATCGACTTCTCGGACAAGTACTACAACACCCCCGCGCTGATCGTGGCGGCCAAGGGGGCGGGACTGACGCCCGATGCCGCAGGCCTTGCGGGCAAGATCATCGGCGTGCAGGTCTCGACCATCCACGAGGCCTATGCGCAGAAGTACTTCGCGGGCTCGGCCGCCGAGATCAAGGTGTACCAGACCCAGGACGAGGCGAACCAGGACCTGATCGCGGGCCGCATCGACGCGACTCAGGCCGACAGCACCGCGATGGACGCCTTCCTCGCCTCGGACGCCGGCAAAGCCTGCTGCGAATCGATGGGCGCCGTGGCCAATGACGAGGAAGTGCTCGGCAAGGGCGTCGGCGTCGGCCTCCGCAAGGGCGAGGAAGAGCTGAAGGCCAAGTTCAACGCAGGCATCGCCAAGGTCATCGCCGACGGCACCTACGACAAGATCAGCGCGCCCTACTTCGCCTCGTCGATCTACGGCGAGTAAGCGCGGGCTCGGCCCCCGGATCCGGCGCTGGCCATGGACCAGATGATCGCCCTTCTGTCCGACTGGGGGCCGAACCTCCTCCGGGGCCTCTGGAACTCGATACTGATCGCGACCGGGGCCTTCGGCCTCGGTCTCGTGATCGGGACGCTCGGGGCCTATGGCAAGCTTTACGGCGGCCCGGTCACGCGCGACCTCTTGGCCGTATACACCACCATCGTCCGCGCCGTGCCGGAACTGGTGCTGATCCTGATCCTGTACTTCGCCGTCACCGACGCGGTGAACCAGGTGCTGCTGGCCTGGGGGTACGAGCGTATCCAGATCTCGGGCCTTGCCGCCGGGATCGCGGTTCTGGGCGTGGTGCAGGGCGCCTATGCGACCGAGGTGCTGCGCGGCGCGATCCTCGCCGTGCCCGCAGGCCAGACCGAGGCCGCGCGCGCCATGGGCATGCCGCCCCTGATGCTCGCCCGCCGCATCACCTTGCCCGCGATGATGGCCAACGCGACGCCGGGGCTGGCGAACCTGTGGCTGGTGGCGACCAAGGACACCGCCCTTCTGGCCATCGTGGGCTTTGCCGAACTGACGCAGGAGACGCGGCAGGCGGCAGGGGCGACCAAGGCCTATTTCACCTTCTTCATGGCGGCGGGCGCGCTCTATCTGATCCTGTCGCTCGCCTCGGGCACCCTCTTTGCCCGCATCGAACGCTGGGCCCGGCGCGGCCAGCCCGATCTGGGGGCCAGCGGACGATGACACACAAGGCCGCGCGCCCGTGCCCTACGATCCGACCCTTTTCCTTTTTCTGTCCCCAAGTATCCTCGGGGGGCGAAGGCCCGCCCGGGCCGAGGGGGGCAGATGGTCCCCCTCTCCTCGGCCTCTCCACACGGCCCCCCATCCCCTCCCCACGAGGGGGAGGGGAGGCACCTCGGTCCGCCCAAAGCGCCAGCGCCCGACCTTGCGCGCACGGCGGTCATCACGCACCTCCCCTCCCCCTCGTGGGGAGGGGATGGGGGTGGGGGGCTCCGTCAGGGCAGGCTGCTACAGAAAGGCTCAGGCCATGACGCTGCCCCGCTGGCTGCCCCCGCACCGCATCGCCATGCTGGCGGTGGCGTTGGCCGTCGTCGTCTGGTGCGTCATGTCTCTGCGGTGGGACTGGCTGCCCGAATACCTGCCGCTGGCGGCGCAGGGCATCTGGCGCACGTTGTGGATCCTTGCCGTGACCGTGACCCTTGGCATGGCGCTGGCGATCCCCCTCGGCCTCGCGCAGGCGGTCGGGCCGTGGTACCTGTCGGCCCCCTCGCGCGTGTTCTGCACGGTGATCCGGGGCACGCCGCTGCTGCTGCAGCTCTGGCTGCTCTACTACGGCCTCGGTTCCCTCTTCCCGCAGTTCCCCTGGATCCGGCAGTCCGACCTCTGGCCGATCCTGCGGCAGGCCTGGCCCTATGCCGTCCTCGCCTTGACCCTGTCCTTCGCGGGTTATGAGGGAGAGGTGATGCGCGGCGCCTTCAAGTCCGTGCCCAAGGGCCAGCTTGAGGCCGCGCGGGCCATGGGCATGCCGCCGTGGAAGATCCTCATGCGCATCTGGCTGCCGCAGGCGATCCACCGCGCGCTGCCCACCCTCGGCGGCGAGACGGTCCTGCAACTGAAGGCGACGCCCCTCGTCGCCACGATCACCGTGGTGGACATCTACGCCGTCTCCAGCCGCATCCGTCAGGACACGTTCATCGTCTACGAACC
>CAZVIS010000066.1:0-12317 GCA_964627355.1 uncultured Rhodobacterales bacterium | reverse complement strand
GCACCCCCGGGATACTTGTGGACAAAAGAAGGGCAGGACCGGTTCTCAGAGGGACGCGTGGTCCGTGATGCCTACCTTGAGGGAACCCGTCGGGAGGGGCCCGGGACGGGGGAGGAATGCCGTGCGCGCCTGTCCGGACGCAACTGTCAGGGCGCCAGTAGCTTCCGGAACAGCGTGTCCAGATAGCTGCCTGCCTCGGCAAAGGGATCGTGGCCGGGGCCGAGGACGGCGCGGACCTGCGTGTCGAAGTCGGCGTAATGCTGGGTCAGCGCCCAGATCGAGAAGATGAGGTGCTGGGGTTGCACGCGGGCGATGCGGCCTTCGTCCATCCAGCGGGCGAGGACCGCGCATTTCTCGTCCACGAGGCGTTTGAGGTCGCCTTCGATGGCAGGCGCCATGCGGGGGGCGCCTTGCAGGATCTCGTTGGCGAAGAGGCGGCTTTCGCGGGGGTAGTCGCGGGCGAGATCCAGTTTGCGGCGCATGTAGGCGAGGATCTCCTCCACCGGGTCCCCTGCGGCATCCATCGCGCGCAAGGGGTCGAGCCAGGTGTCGAGGAGGCGGGTCAGAAGGGTCTGGTGGATCGCCTCTTTCGAGGGGAAGTAGTAGAGGAGATTGGGTTTCGACAGCCCCGCCACCTCGGCGATCTGGTCTAGGGTGGCACCCCGGAAGCCGTGGCCCGAGAAGACCTCCAGCGCGGCATCAAGGATCGTCTCCTGGTTGCGGGCCTGGATGCGGGTGCGGGGCTGGTTCATCGGGTGTTCCTTCGGTCCCCGGCCGCGGGGGGTGGCCTTGACGGAGGCGGGGGGCATGCTAACGTCGGGTGCGGGGCATGGTCAAACGCTTTGGCCCCTCTTTCCCCTTCGCTGCAGGACACCCCCCCGCCATGGCGCTCGACCGCAAGCCAAACGACCTTGATGCCTTCTGGATGCCCTTCACCTCGAACCGGCAGTTCAAGAAGGCGCCGCGCATGTTCGTGGGGGCCAAGGACATGCACTATACCACCGACGACGGGCGGCAGGTGCTGGACGGGACGGCGGGCCTGTGGTGCTGCAATGCGGGCCATTGCCGGCCAAAGATCACCGAGGCGATTCAGCGGCAGGCCGCCGAGATGGACTATGCGCCTGCCTTCCAGATGGGGCATCCGAAGGCCTTCGAACTGGCCAACCGCCTGATCGGGATCGCGCCGGAGGGGATGGCGCATGTGTTCTACACGAACTCCGGCTCGGAAAGTGTTGAAACGGCGCTGAAACTGGCGATTGCCCATCACCGGGCGCGAGGCGAGGGGTCGCGGACGCGGCTGATCGGGCGTGAGCGGGGCTATCACGGCGTGAACTTCGGCGGGATCTCGGTCGGCGGAATCGTGAACAACCGGCGGCACTTCGGCACGCTGCTGGCCGGGGTGGACCATCTGCCGCACACGCATCTGCCCGACCAGAACCGCTATACGCGCGGCCAGCCCGAGCATGGGGCGACCCTTGCCGATGATCTTGAGCGGATGGTGGCGCTGCACGGGGCCGAGACGATTGCGGCGGTGATCGTGGAACCCGTGGCGGGATCGACGGGCGTGATCCTGCCGCCGAAAGGGTATCTCGAGAAGCTGCGGGCGATCACGGCCAAGCACGGCATCCTGCTGATCTTTGACGAGGTCATCACCGGGTTCGGCCGACTGGGCGCGCCTTTTGGTGCAGATTACTTTGGCGTTCTGCCGGACATGATGACGACGGCCAAGGGCCTGACCAACGGCGTGATCCCGATGGGCGCGGTGCTGACCACCGCTGCCGTGCACGACGCCTTCATGCAAGGCCCCGAGCACATGATCGAGCTGTTCCATGGCTATACCTATTCGGGCAACCCGATGGCGGCGGCGGCAGGGCTGGCCACGCTGGAGGTCTACCGTGAGGAGGGGCTGTTCGAGCGGGCCGCCGAGATCTCGCCCTATTGGGAAGAGGCGCTGCATTCGCTCAAGGGCCTGCCGCATGTGGTGGATATCCGCAACCTGGGCCTGATCGGTGCGGTGGAACTGGATCCGATCGCGGGAGAGCCGACGAAGCGGGCCTTCAGTGCATTCCTGAGCGCCTATGACCGCAACATCCTTATCCGCACGACGGGCGACATCATCGCCATGTCGCCCCCCCTCATCATCGAGCGGGCGCATATCGATACGCTGATCGGGACGCTGGGCGAGGTGCTCAAGCGGTTACACTGATCGCATGGGACCTGTGCGCGAAAGGCCCTTGCCCCGGGGATGCATCATCCCCAATTTGTCGCATTGGCCCGCGTTACGGCCCGGAAGGTTCTGACGAAAATGACAGCGATGCGAACCCACCGCCGTCTGGCCGCAATCCTTGCGGCGGATGTGGCCGGGTACTCGCGGATGATGGGCGCGGACGAGGCGGGCACGCTGGCGGTGCTGCGCGAGGTCTGGGCGGCGCGGTTCAACCCGGCGGTCGCCGCACACCGGGGCCGCATCGTCAAGATGATGGGGGATGGGGCGCTGGTCGAATTCGCCAGCGCCGTGGATGCGGTGGAATGCGCGGTTTCGATCCAGACCGTGATGGCCGCGTTCAACGCGGACCGCCCGGGGCAGGAGCCGGTGATTTTTCGCATCGGCGTGAACCTCGGCGATATCGTGATCGAGGGGGACGACATCCTGGGTGACGGGGTGAACGTCGCGGCCCGGCTAGAGCCTTTGGCCCCGCGCGGTGGCATTCTGGTGTCCGATGCGGTGCATGCGCAGGTGCGGGGCAAGGTGGAGGTGGCGTTTGCGGATGCGGGGGAGCTTGACCTCAAGAACATCGCGACACCTGTCCGCGCCTGGATCTGGGGCGGGGACGGTGCACTCAGCGATACGACCGCGCATCATGACGAGGTGCCCTCGGTCGCGGTCCTGCCCTTCAACAACATGTCGGGCGACCCCGAGCAGGAGTATTTCTCGGACGGGATCAGTGAGGACATCATCACCGATCTGTCCAAGGTTGCCGGGCTGATGGTCGTCGCGCGGAACTCCTCGTTCGCCTACAAGGGGCGGAACGTGGATATCCGTGTGGTCGGGCGCGAGCTTGGCGTGACCTCGGTGCTGGAAGGGTCGATCCGGCGGGCGGGGAACCGCGTGCGCATCACCGCGCAGCTGATCGACGCGCGGACGGGCGGGCATCTATGGGCGGACCGCTATGACCGCGACCTGACCGACATCTTCGCCGTGCAGGACGAGGTGACGCTCAAGATCGTCGAGGCGCTGAAGGTCACCCTGCAGCCGTCCGAGCGGGCGCTGGTCGCGCGCGGCGGCACCTTCAGCGTCGAGGCGCATGATTGCGTGCTGCGCGCGCGCGAGCATTGGCTTGAGATGCTGGCCTCATCGTCAAACAAGGCCTCGGCGGCGGTGGACAAGGTGTTGTCGCTGCTGCAGCGGGCCATCGACCTCGACCCCCAGTATGCCGAGGCCTATGCCTATATGAGCATGGTCTACAGCGTCGATCTGGTGAACCGCTGGACGGGAACCGCCGATCCGCAGGCCGTTGCCATGCGCTATTCGGCGCTGGCGTTGCAGAAGGATCCGAACGAGCCTATCGCCTATATCGCCTCGGCCATCGTGAAGATCTACATCAAGGATCTGCCCGGCGCCAAGGCGGATGCCGAGCGGGCGATTGCGCTGAACCCCAGTTCGGCGACGGGTTATGGCACGCTTGGCCACATCATGGTCTATCTGGGCAATCCGCTGTCTGCGGTGCCGTATCTGGAACGGGCGATGCGGCTCGATCCGCATTTCGCGCAGCAGTACAAGCACTTCCTGGGCACAGCCTATCTGGTGGCCGGCGAGTACAAGAAGGCAGAGCTGGCCTTCCGCAAGCGGATCGAGCTTGCGCCGCGCACGGATCTCAGCCGCGCCTTTCTTGCCTCGACGCTTGGGCATCTGGGAGACCGCGACGGTGCACGGCAGATCTGGGACGAGCTGAAGGCGCTCAACCCGGACTACAGCTTTGCCCGCCACATCGAGCGTTTGCCGATGGCGCAGGCCGATGCGCAGCGCATCGCGGACGGGCTGCGCGCGGCGGGGCTGGACCTCAGCTGACCATCCGCGCGAGCAGCGCCTCCATCGCCTCGACCACCAGCGCGTGATCCTCGGCCTGCGGCAGGCCCGAGACGGTGGCGACCGCCACCACGCCCACACCCGCGACCCGCACCGGCACCGCGCCGCCGTTGTCGGCATAGGCCGTGCTCTCCAGCCCGTCACGCGCCAGCGTCTGCTCCTTGGCCCGGTTGCGCGCGCCCACCAGCATCGAGGCCATCTGGAACATCAGCGCCGTATTGCTTTTCCGCCAGGCCCATTTGTCGTTGAGCGGGGCCGAGCCGGGCAGGGCCGCGTGAAACAGCGTCCGGTCAGAGGTGCGGATGTCGATGACGATGGGGTGGCGACGTTCGGTCGCCAGCGTGACCAGCATTTGGCCGAGGGCCAGCGCGGTTTCCTCGGTAAAGCGCGGAAAGACCACGCGGGCGGCTTCAGCTTCGAGGGTGGCTATGTCCATGGCGGTCTCCTTTTCCGGGTGTTCTAGGACAGCCGGGGCGGGTTGGGAAGCGAGGGGGCGGTGAAGGCTGTGCGGTGGACCGCAGGTTCTACAGAGTAATCTTCGTTGAATTCTCAGTATCACGAAAGAAAAACGCGCATCTTGCATGTCTTGCGCACGTTGCTTCTGCCAAGGCTCCGATTCCTTGACGAATGAACGAAGAAATTCGATGGGCTTCGTGGCATCACCCTTGCAACGCAACGGGGCAACCGGCCCCGGCGATCCGGCGGAGGCTGCCATGAAGATCATCGTTCTGGGCGCGGGTGTCATCGGGGTGACGCAGGCCTACTACCTTGCCCGCGCGGGGCATGAGGTGACGGTGATCGACCGCCAGTCTGGCCCGGCGCTGGAGACCTCTTTCGCCAACGCGGGCGAGGTGTCCCCCGGCTACTCCGCCCCCTGGGCCGCCCCCGGCATCCCGATGAAGGCGCTGAAGTGGATGTTCCAGGCCCATGCGCCGCTGGTCATCCAGCCCAAGATCGACCGCCAGCGCGTCGAATGGATGTGGCGGATGCTGTCGAACTGCACGACGCACGCCTACAAAGTGAACAAGTCGCGCATGGTCCGTCTGGCCGAATACTCGCGCGATTGCCTGATCGAACTGCGTGGGGAAACCGGCGTCGTCTACGACGAGCGTACCAAGGGCACGCTGCAACTCTTCCGCAAGCCTGAACAGGTCGAGGCAGCGGCCAAGGACATCGCGGTGCTCAAGGCCGATGGTGTTCCGTTCGAGGTGCTGGATCGTGCGGGCTGTCTGGCGGCAGAGCCGGGGCTGGCCGGGGCCGCCGATCTGATCGCCGGGGGCTTGCGCCTGCCGGGCGACGAGACGGGCGATTGCTTCAAGTTCACCAATGCCTTGGCGGCGAAAGCTGCGGCCATGGGCGTGACCTTCAAATGGGGCGTCTCGATCGACCGGCTGGTGGGCCGTCCGGGCCGGATCACTGGCGTGGTGACCGATCAGGGCACGCTGACGGCGGATGCCTTCGTGCTGGCCATGGGGTCCTATTCGCCCCGTCTCGCCGCGCCCTTCGGTATGAACCTGCCGGTCTATCCGGTGAAGGGCTATTCGATCACCGCCCAGATCGTGGACGAGGACCGCGCGCCTGTCTCCACCGTGATGGACGAGACCTACAAGGTCGCGATCACGCGGCTTGGCGACCGGATCCGCGTGGGTGGTCTGGCAGAGATCGCCGGTTTCGACCTGTCGCTGAACCCGAAGCGTCGGGCGACGCTGGAGAAATCGGTGGGGGATCTTTTCGCCGGTGGCGGCGACCTGAAGGGTGCCAGCTTCTGGACCGGCCTGCGCCCGATGACGCCCGACGGGACGCCGCTTGTCGGCGCCTCGACCGTGCCGAACCTGTGGCTGAACACGGGGCACGGGACTTTGGGGTGGACGATGGCGGCGGGGTCGGGGCGGCTGCTCGCCGACCTCATCTCGGGCCGCGCGGGCGAGATCGAGAGCGCGGACCTCGGCTATTCCCGGTATCTTCCTGCTGCGCGCCGCCCGGCCCGGCAGGGCGGGCTTCGCCCCGCAACAGCCTAAGGGAGGGGGCATCAAGCCCCGCCCAATCTGCGGGCATCTGCCCGCCCCTTGTGCACCCCGGGCCCTAAGGTCCGGGGTTTTTCCTTGACCCCCGCGCGCCCCTGTGGTCGCCTGCCTTTGACCAAGCGGTCAGGATCGGAATCGGTCCATGGCCGGAACAACGTTGCGCAAAGCACGGAAACGACAGGGAAAACACCATGCCCGCCCCCGGCGAGAACCTCCGCATCAATCCCGCGCGCCTGTGGGACAGCCTGATGGAGATGGCCAAGATCGGCCCCGGCGTCGCGGGTGGCAACAACCGCCAGACCCTGACCGACGCCGATGCCGAGGGGCGTCGTCTCTTCCAGTCCTGGTGCGAGTCGGCGGGGATGACCATGGGCGTGGACACCATGGGCACGATGTTCGCGACCCGGGGCGGAGAGGACCCCTCGGCACTGCCTGTCTACATGGGTTCGCATCTGGATACCCAGCCCACGGGGGGCAAGTACGACGGCGTTCTGGGCGTTCTGGGGGCGCTGGAGGTCGTGCGCTCACTGAACGACCTGGGGGTCAAGACCCGGCACCCCATCGTCATCGCCAACTGGACGAACGAGGAAGGTGCGCGCTTTGCCCCCGCGATGCTGGCGTCGGGCGTTTTCGCCGGTATTCACACGCAGGACTATGCCTATGGGCGCACGGACCCGGAGGGGAAGACCTTCGGCGACGAGTTGCGGCGCATCGGCTGGGTCGGGGATGAACCCGTCGGCGCCCGCAAGATGCACGCGATGCTGGAACTGCACATCGAGCAGGGGCCGATCCTGGAGGCCGAGGGGAAAACCATCGGCGTCGTCACCCACGGGCAGGGCCTCTGGTGGCTGGAGATCACGCTGACGGGCCGCGACGCCCATACCGGCAGCACGCCCATGCACATGCGGGTGAACGCGGGGCTTGGGGCCGCACGGATCACCGAGCGTGTCCACCAGATCGCCATGAGCCACCTGCCGAATGCCGTGGGCGCCGTGGGGCAGCTTTTCCACTTCCCCAACAGCCGCAACGTGATCCCCGGCAAGGTGGTGTTCACCGTCGATATCCGCAGCCCAGAACAGAGCAAACTCGACGCGATGCGGGCCGAGGTGGAGCGGGCGGCCTATGCCGTTGCGGCAGAGCTTGGCCTTGGCTGCAAGATCGAACCCGTGGGCCACTTCGACCCGGTGACCTTCGATCCGGGCCTTGTGAAGATCGTCCGCCAGAGCGCTGAAAAGCTGGGCTATTCCCACATGGATATCGTCTCGGGCGCAGGCCACGACGCCTGCTGGATCAACCGTGTCGCGCCGACAGTGATGGTGATGTGCCCTTGCGTCGGGGGGCTAAGCCACAACGAGGCCGAGGAGATTTCGTCCGAGTGGGCAGCGGCGGGGACGGACGTGCTGCTGCATTCGGTGCTCGAGGTGGCGGGGGTGGTGGGGTGATCAAGCACCTTGTTCGCATGGGTGTCTTCGCAGCCATCGTTCTAGGAGGTAAGTTTCTGGAAGACCTGGCTGCCGACTATCCCCCAAGCGCTACTCGCCGCTACATTGAGACCGCCGTCGCGACGGTTTTGTTCGGCGTCATCATGGCCGTTGCGGACCGCTTTCTGGAGCGAGGAGCATGACCGCCACCATCAAGAACGTTAAGGTCCCCACTGCCAATCCCACCTGCGCGGTTGATGTGCGCATCGAGAAGGTCGCCACCTCACTTGCCTCGCCCCTAGCTGACTGCCAAGCCGCCACATGAAACTCCTCCTCGCCACGCTCATCCTCGTGCAGGTCGGTGATACCTGGGACATCCAGTTCACCGAGCCGTTTCAGCTTGAGCGGCCAGTGGGCTGGATGGTGCTCGACCCAGACACGCATGGGGCCGAGACCATTTCTCAGATGAAATCCAAGGGGATACGGACGATATGCTATGTCTCGGTGGGCTCGGTCGAGGATTGGCGGACTGACCTCGCGGCGTTTCCGGACGCGGTGATCGGCAAGCCGCTCGGCGATTGGCCGGGGGAGCGGTACCTGGATATTCGGGCGCTCGATGTGCTGGTGCCGATCATGGAGGCGCGGTTCCAGAAGTGTCAGGCGGCGGGCTATGATGGGGTCAGCCCGGACAACATGGATGTGTTCGAGGCGGACTCTGGCTTTCCTTTGACCGAAGCCGACGGGGTCGCCTATGTCCGCGCGCTGACCGACATCGCGCATGGGATGGACCTGACGATCGGTCAGAAGAACGTCCCGCAACTCTCTGCCCAGTTTGTGGAATTCATGGACTGGATTCAGGTCGAGGGTTGCTTTGAGTGGGACTTCTGCGGCGCGCTTGCGCCCTATACGCAGGCGGGCAAGCCGATCTTTGCCATCGAATACACCGACAGCGGCATCGACTTTGCCGCCGCCTGCGCTGTGGCGAAGGCGCGGGGGATCAGCATGATCCTGAAGGACCGGGAATTGAGCGGGGCGGTCTACGACACCTGCCCGTAACGAGAGGGGAACGGCGATGGCATCGACGGTAATCAAGGGCGGGACGGTCGTCACGGCAGACCTGACCTATGCGGCGGATGTGCTGGTGGAGGGCGGGGTCATCACCGCCATCGGGCCGGGGCTGAAGGGCGACCGCGTGCTTGACGCGACCGGCTGCTACGTCATGCCCGGCGGGATCGACCCGCATACGCATCTCGAGATGCCGTTCATGGGGACCTATTCGGCGGACGACTTCGAGAGCGGGACGCGGGCGGCCCTTTCGGGCGGGACGACGATGGTCGTGGACTTCATCCTGCCGGGTCAGGGGCAGGGGCTGATGGATGCCGCCCAGATGTGGCACAACAAGTCGGGCCGGGCGTCCTGTGACTACAGCTATCACATGGCGATCACCTGGTGGGGCGAAAAGGTGTGGCAAGACATGGAGTTGTCGGTGAAGGCCGGCATCACCTCCTTCAAGCACTTCATGGCCTACAAGGGCGCCCTGATGGTGAACGACGACGAGATGTATGCGTCGTTCAAGCGGGTTGGTGACCTTGGGGGGGTCGCCTTGGTGCATGCCGAGAATGGCGACGTGGTGGCGGAATTGACGGCGCAACTGCTAGCCGAGGGGAACGTGGGGCCCGAGGCGCATGCCTATTCGCGCCCCCCGCAGGTGGAGGGAGAGGCGACGAACCGCGCGATCATGATCGCCGACATGGCGGGGGTTCCCCTCTATGTGGTGCATGTGAGCTGCGAGGAGGCGCATGAGGCGATCCGGCGGGCGAAGGCGGCGGGGAAACGGGTGTGGGGCGAGCCATTGGTGCAGCACCTGACGCTGGACGAGACGGAGTATTTCCATCCCGACTGGGACCACGCCGCGCGCCGCGTCATGTCGCCGCCCTTCCGGTCGAAGGCGCATCAGGACAGCCTTTGGGCAGGTCTGATGTCGGGGACCTTGTCTTGCGTGGCGACGGATCACTGTGCCTTCACGACGGCACAGAAGCGGTTCGGGGTGGGAAATTTCTCGAAGATTCCGAATGGAACCGGGGGCTTGGAGGACAGACTTCCGATGCTGTGGACGACCGGCGTGGGGACCGGGCGGCTGACGCCGAACGAGTTTGTGGCGGTGACCTCGACCAACATCGCGAAGATCCTCAACCTGTATCCGAAGAAGGGGGCGGTGCTGGTGGGGGCGGATGCGGATCTGGTGGTGCTGGACCCGGAGAAGTCCAAGACGATCTCGGCGGCCACGCAGCAATCCGCCATTGATTACAACGTGTTCGAAGGGAAAGCTGTGAAAGGCCTGCCGCGCTTCGTGCTGACACGGGGGCAGGTCGCGGTGACGGACGGGGCGGTGACGACCGAGGAGGGGCATGGCAAGTTCGTCGGCCGCGAGGCGCGGCCTGCGGTGAACCGTGCGCTGAGCCAGTGGAAGGCCCTGACCGCGCCCCGCCCGGTGGAGCGGACGGGGATTCCGGCGACGGGGGTGTGATGGAGGTGGCGCGTCCATGTCCGTGCTGTGGGTATCTTACGTTGGAAGACGACGGTCCGGGGAGCTACGAGATTTGCTCTGTCTGTTTCTGGGAGGATGATCCCGTTCAGCTTGAAAACCCTGAGATGTCAGGTGGCGCCAACAAGGTAAGCCTTGCTCAGGGCCGAAGGAATTTTGCAGCGTTCGGTGCTTGCGAAACGGAGATGCTTTCACACGTGCGTCCGCCGCGTCACGACGAACAGCCTGCGACGGACTGGTAAAATGGTTCTTGCTTCATCGAAGACGGGCATCGTGATCGAGGCGCGGGGGGTGGACCTTGTTTTCCCTACGGCGGACGGGCCGGTGCAAGCCTTGAAGGACGTCAACTTTTCGATCGGCAAGGGGGAATTCGTCAGCTTCATCGGGCCTTCGGGCTGCGGGAAGACGACGTTTCTGCGCTGTGTGGCGGCTTTGGAGACACCCACCGGAGGGCTGCTGACGGTCAATGGGATGACGCCAGAGGAGGCTCGGAAATCAAGGGCTTATGGGTATGTTTTTCAGGCAGCAGGGTTGTATCCGTGGCGAACGATTGCGGGGAATATCCGGCTGCCGCTGGAGATCATGGGGTTTGATCGGGGGGAGCAGGATCGGCGGGTGAAGGACGTCCTGCAACTGGTTGAACTCGATGGGTTTTCGAACAAGTTTCCGTGGCAGCTCTCGGGGGGGATGCAGCAGCGGGCCTCGATTGCGCGGGCCTTGGCTTATGACGCGGACATCCTGTTGATGGATGAGCCGTTCGGGGCGCTGGATGAGATTGTGCGGGACCGGTTGAACGAAGAGCTTCTGAAGCTTTGGGCGCGGACCGGGAAAACCATTGGTTTTGTTACGCATTCCATTCCCGAGGCGGTGTTTCTGTCCACCAAGATCGTGGTCATGTCGCCCCGTCCGGGGCGGATTACCGACATCATCGAGAGCCCATTGCCGAAGGAGCGCCCGCTCGACATCCGCGATACGCCCGAGTTCATCGCGATTGCGCATCGGGTGCGGGAAGGCCTGCGAGCGGGGCATGGGCATGAGGTTTGAGGCACGTCTTCCTTGCGTCTTCTTTACGTCTTCCCTGCGTGCGTACGTTCAGGTTGAGAGAAACGAAGGCGCGCCGATCTTGCGGGTGCTGAGGCCGGGGCTTTCGCATGCGTAAAGCGCTGCCGGTTCTGACGGTGCTTCTGGCGATCCTGTGCGTCTGGTATCTCGCTGTCATTCCGATGAATGCGCCCTTTGTCCGGGATCAGGCGGCGCGGGCGGGGACCTCGGTGACGTTTGCGGAACTGGTGCCGCTGACGATGGCGCAGGCGCGCCCCGTTCTGCCTGCGCCGCATCAGGTGGCGGCGGAGGTGTGGAAGGGCGTGGCGGGGCAGAAGGTCACGTCGAAGCGGAGTCTGGTCTATCACGGGCTGATCACGCTGCGGTCCACGCTTTACGGGTTCGTGCTGGGGATCGTGGTGGGCGTGGGCCTCGCGGTGGGGATCGTCTATTTTCGCGTGGTGGAGATGAGCGTGATGCCCTGGGCGATCATCAGCCAGACGATTCCGATTGTGGCGTTGGCGCCGATGATCGTGGTCTTGTCGAATGCGGTGGGGGTCGAGGGGCGGGATGTGCCGAAGGCGATCATTTCGGCGTATCTGACCTTTTTCCCGGTGCTGGTGGGGATGGTGACGGGGTTGCGATCTCCGGACGCGATGCAGGTGGATCAGTTGCGGACGTGGAATGCGTCGGGGTCACAGGAGTTCTGGAAGCTGCGGCTGCCGGCGAGCCTGCCGTTCCTCTTCGCCTCGCTGAAGGTGGCGATTGCTGCGGCGCTGGTCGGGACCGTCGTGGGCGAGTTGCCGACGGGGGCGGTCGAGGGTCTGGGCGCGCGGATGCTGATCGGGTCGCAGTTCGGCGAGCCCCTCATCATGTGGGCGGCGCTGGTGGCCTCGGCGGTCTTGGCAGGGGCGCTGATCCTGATCGTGGGGTGGATCGAGCGAGGGTTGCGGCGGCGGATGGGGGTCAGGGCATGATCTGGGTGCCGCAGCATCCCCTTTGGCTGGTGGCGGCGCTGGCCGTCTGGCTGGCGCTGTGGGGCGTGAACGCGCTGCTGGCACGGCAGGCGCGGGGCGGGCCGGAGCGGATCGTGGCGCCGGTGATCTTTGGCGTGGCGGTGCTGGTGCTGTGGGAGGGGATCGTCCGGGCCTATGAGGTCAATGCGGTGATCCTGCCCGCGCCCTCGGTCATCGCGGCGG
>CAZVIS010000065.1:0-12985 GCA_964627355.1 uncultured Rhodobacterales bacterium | reverse complement strand
TCAGGAAACGCATTGCGTTTCCCCGCCCGAAGCGCAACGACGCCACTCGACCCTAACCACCAGGACGACAGAGGCCTGCGCCTGCCTGGGGTAGGCGCATCTGCGCCTGCCCGGGGGCAGGCAGGCGCAGGCCGGAACGCTTTGGCGTCCCGGCAAAAAGGTGGAGACGGCGTTGCTGCGGCAGGAGACACGGGTCTCCCGCCGAGTGGTAAGGTGCGTGCTTGCACGCACCGCTTAGGCGCGAAGGAACGGCACGCACAAGCACGCACCCCACACCCTCACCCCGCGCAATAAGCCTCGGCCGTCGCGCCGAAATTCTTGTAGCGGTCCCAGAAGGCATTGTCGCGGTCGGTGGTGCTCATCCGCACCTCATGCGCCTGCTCGGGATCGCCGAAGAACTTCGCAGCCCGCTTCTGGTCGGCCCCGCGCAGGGTCATGTCGGCGACCTGCTGCAGGCAGCCGCACACCGCAGGATTTGCCGCCTGCCGGTCGGATCGGTTGCAGGCAGTCTCGATCGGCCCGGCAAAGGCCGCCGTGGCCGCAAGGAAAAGGCCGGTTGCGGCCAGGGTCAGGGTGTTCTGCATCGCTCTCGCCTCGTTGCCGGGGACGGGGAGGAACCCTCCGCCACAGGTCGTTGATTTGGAAACATTATGACGATTCGGGCAAGTTTCTTCAATGGGTTGCGCGGGCAGCACGGCGCTTTGCCGCCGCGCTCCCACCCATGGCGGCCAAGCCCCCGCAAGGCCACAACCTTTCGTGCCACACCCGCGCCTTCGCGCCCCGCGCCGCCATTGACCGGCCCCGCTTTCCCCGCCATATCCCGCCCATGACACCGCTCTCGCACATCCGCAATTTCTCGATCGTGGCGCATATCGACCACGGGAAATCCACGCTCGCCGATCGTCTGATCCAGATGACCGGCACGGTCGCCGCGCGCGACATGAAAGAGCAGTTGCTCGACTCGATGGATATCGAGCGCGAACGCGGCATCACCATCAAGGCCAACACCGTCCGCATCGAATATCCCGCCAAGGACGGGCAGACCTATATCCTGAACCTGATCGACACCCCCGGCCATGTGGACTTCGCCTACGAGGTCTCGCGGTCCATGCGCGCCGTCGAGGGGTCGCTCCTCGTGGTGGACGCCTCGCAGGGCGTCGAGGCGCAGACGCTCGCCAACGTCTATCAGGCGCTGGACGCAGGCCACGAGATCGTCCCCGTCCTCAACAAGATCGACCTCCCCGCCGCCGAGCCCGAACGCATCCGCCAGCAGATCGAGGATGTGATCGGTCTGGACGCCTCGGACGCCGTCCTGATCTCCGCGAAATCCGGCCTCGGCATCCCCGACGTGCTGGAGGCCATCGTCACGCGGCTCCCCGCCCCCAAGGGCGACCGCGACGCGCCCCTGAAGGCGATGCTGGTGGATAGCTGGTACGACGCCTACCTCGGCGTCGTCGTCATGGTCCGCATCATGGACGGCTTCATGCGCAAGGGCGACCGCGTCCGCATGATGCAGACCAACGCCGTCTATGGCATCGACAAGCTGGCGGTCCTCAAGCCCCAGATGGTGGACATCGCCGAACTCGGCCCCGGCGAGATCGGCATCTTCACCGCCTCGATCAAGCAGGTCCGCGACACCCGCGTCGGCGACACCATCACCCACGAACGCAAGGGCTGCGACCAGCCCCTCCCCGGCTTCAAACCCGCCCAACCCGTCGTCTTCTGCGGCCTCTTCCCCGTCGATGCCGCCGATTTCGAAGCCTTGCGCGACGCCATCGAGAAACTCTCCCTCAACGACGCCTCCTTCTCCTCCGAAATGGAAACCTCCGCCGCCCTCGGCTTCGGCTTCCGCTGCGGCTTCCTCGGACTTCTCCACCTCGAGGTCATCCGCGACCGGCTGGAACGCGAATACGACCTCGACCTCATCACCACCGCGCCCTCCGTGGTCTTCCACCTCCACATGCGCAGCGGCGAAGTCATCGAACTTCACAACCCCGCCGACATGCCCGACCCCACCTACATCGACCACATCACCGAGCCGCGCATCAAGGCGACCATCATGGTCCCCGACGAATACCTCGGCGATATCCTGAAACTCTGCCAGGACCGCCGCGGCATCCAGCTTGACCTCTCCTATGCCGGCGCCCGCGCGATGGTCGTCTATGACCTGCCGCTGGCCGAGGTGGTGTTCGACTTCTACGACCGCCTGAAATCGGTGACCAAGGGCTACGCGAGCTTCGACTACACCCTCGCCGAATACCGCGAGGATTTCCTCGTCAAGATGTCGATCCTGGTGAACGAGGAACCGGTGGACGCCCTCTCGATGATGGTCCACCGTGATAGGGCCGAGGCGCGGGGCCGCGCGATGGTCGAGAAACTCAAGGACCTGATCCCCCGCCACATGTTCAAGATCCCGATCCAGGCCGCCATCGGCTCCCGCGTCATCGCGCGAGAGACGCTGAGCGCCATGCGCAAGGACGTGACCGCCAAATGCTACGGCGGCGACGCCACCCGCAAGAAGAAGCTTCTGGAGAAGCAGAAGGCCGGCAAGAAGAAGATGCGCCAGTTCGGGAAGGTGGAGATCCCGCAGGAGGCGTTCATCTCGGCGCTGAAGATGGACTCCTGACCCCTTCCGCGCTACCTTTCTTCAATGAACCACACGGCCCCCGACCCGATCATCCCCGAGGCCGAGCTTCGCATCGCCGAGGCCCGGCTGGCCGCGTTTGACAAGGACGCCCTCGGCCACAGCCTCGACTCCCTCCGCACTTGGTCCGCCACCCGGGCAAGCGACCCCGCCGCCCCATGCCCGACCCCTACCAAGTTGCGCTGACCCCCGGCGCATTGGCCGACCTCGACCGCCTCGACACCTTCCTGCGTCAGAAGAACCCGGCAGCGGCGGACCGGATGCTGGCGACGGTCACCAGCGCCTTCGCCCGCCTCGCCACCCACCCCCTCTCCGGCCGCCCCATCCCCGACACCCGCCTGCGCGCGTTGGTTGTGCGGTTCGGGAAAGGTGGCTACGTTTGTCTTTATGAGGTGCGGGAGGCGCTGGTGCTGGTGGCGCGGGTGTTTCACGGGCGCGAGGATTGGGGTGGGTGAGATGCGCCGGTTCGGCAAACTGGAGATCCTGAAGGAGGCGTTCATTTCAGCGCTTACGATGAATGGGTAGACGAGCAGATTTCAGCAAGTATCTCTTGGATTTGGACGCCCAAACACGGCTTGAAAGAGCTAAGGAGATTACAAGAGATCTTACTGACGAGGCAGTTCAACTCTTAGAGCTAAATGAGTCCAATAAGCTCCTTGTTTTGTCTGACGTAGTAACATCAAAAGTGACAGACGGGAGGGCTATCCAAGCACTTAATGCTGTAAGATCTGCTTGCGCGAGGTATGAGGCCATCAGAGTAATGGCTCTTTGGGAGAAGCCAGAGCAAAATCGTAAGTCAATTCCGACCGCAGTAAAGCTTATTGAGAGCCCAGAAGTCCTGGATCTGATTTGGGATGAACTTGCGTCTCACTGGCAGAATATTCAGCCCCGCATACTGAACCCTACCGATGATCCAGAGCTGCATGCAGCAATCGAGGAGTCAATTCGCGTAAGCAATCAGAAATTCGCTGCCCAACAAGTTCGCAAGGCAAAGGCAGCTCTGAGAAAGAGCTTTAAGCGGGTATCGGACATTATCATTCCTTCCAATATTGTTGCAGCCGAGAATACCAGGAATCATCTAGCCCACTTGCTCTCAGAGACCTATGCGGAAGGCGAGGGAAAAACCGCACGTGCAGACATGCTGGAAATGCACGGCTTGCTCAATGACTCGATACAGATCATCGAGTCTCTTTATCTTTGGGTGAACGGCACAAGTTTCGATATTCGGAAGGAATGCAGGAGTCAAGCAAAGGGCCATGCAGCCGCTCTGTGGCATTCCTTGCGGTTCGAGCCTTAGAGTTGTTAGCAACCCGTAGGGCGGGGTTCACCCCGCCATTCGCACCGACCGCAAGCGGCGGGCTAAACCCCGCCCCACCACCTCAAAACAACCCCTGATCCCCATCCTGCTCGGCCACCTGATCCGCCCCGATCACCGCCCCCGCCCCGATCAGCGGCGCGCAGTTCGCGAGGAAAGCAACCGCACACAGCGCGGCGAGGGTCTTCCAGATCGTGATGGTCATGGGGGGCATCCTTGGGCAAAGGGGGGGAAAGGGGCGCCCGCAAGCAGCAAGGCACCCCCGAACTGGTCACTCGGGGAACTCGTGAAAGGAGAGGGGCGCGCTTACTGCGCCTCTTGCGCTTCCTCGGTGATGACCGCGCCGGTGGTCTGCACGTCGCGGCCGAAGCCCTCGAAGGTTTCGCAGGCGGCGAGAAGGGACATCAGGGACAGCAGAAGCAGCGGGCGGGTCAGGCGGGGCATGGGCAATCTCTCCAAGGGGATGTGCTGTGAAACGCGCTGCCACCCCAAAGGGTTCCCGCCTACTCTGCCCCCGTCTAGTCTCCTCGGGCCGCCATCGCCTCGCGCAGCCGCTGCCGCCGCATCTCGGGCGTGTCCTCGCCCGGGGCGTCCTGCCAGTCCTCGCCCATGGCCCGCGCGGTGTCGCCGAAGGCGGGCTTGGCGCCCTCGTAGAGCGCCTCCCGCTCCTTGTAGAGGTTGATCGTCTCCGCCCCCCGGATCACCCCGGCCAGCCGCGCATGGACATAGGATTTCAGCACGTCATTGATGCGCGGCCCATAGCCCGGCCCCAGCGAGCGGAAGAACTTCACCACGTCGGCCTCCAGCGCCAGGGTGACGCGGACCTTCGGCATCGTCGGGCGGGTCTGCGCGATCTCGTGCCACTCGGCCGGGATGCGCCCCGTCTCCTCGATGCGGTGGTGCAGGTCCCATTCGAGGCGGCGCATCACATCCATCATGTAGGTGTAGTGGGCCGTCTGCTTCGCGGTCAGTTTTGTCAGATCGGGCATCTAAGTCTCCGTCTCTTGGACGGACAGGGTGGGGCAGGGGGGTTAACGGGACGCGTGAACGGCGTTCGCATGGGATGTGCATGCGATGTGCATGGGTTGTGCATTGCCCTCGCCGCCCCGGTTTCCTTAACCCCCCGTTAACCTTGGGCAGCAAGGGTGGCGGAATGTTAAGCCGCCGCACGCTTCTCCCCCTGACCCTCGCGCTCGCCGCCTGCGGCGCGCAGCCCGCGCCCGAGTTTTTCGGGGCGAGCCGTGACGAGGTTGTGGTGGACGGCCGCCAATATGTTGTTTTCCATACGGATAAACGGGTCGAGGTGATCCGCCTCGGCCATGCCTCACGCGGCGAGCACCAGAAGATCCGGGCGACGATGATCGGTCTGGTGGAACCTGTGACGGGCTGCAAGCTGGTGGAGTCGACGCTGATCGGCGACAGTGGAGAGATGCGCGGCTCGATCCGCTGTTAACTCCCCGCGAATCACCCTATGCTGCACCGCAGAAAGGTCCCCCATGGCCCATGTATTAACTATTGCCCAACAGAAAGGCGGCAGCGGGAAAACCACGCTGGCGGTCAACCTCGCCGTGCAATTTGTCAAGCTGGGTCAACGGGTTGCGCTGCTGGACACGGATCCGCAAGGCTCGCTCGGCCGCTGGTTCATGACACGGCGCGAGCGGGGCGTGCAGGACATGGACTTCTCGACAGCAAGTGCATGGGGCGTCGGCTACGAGGTCGAAAAGCTCAAGAAAACCAACGACATCGTCATCATCGACACGCCCCCCAAGATCGACAGCGACCTCCGCCCCGCGCTGCGCGAGGCCACGCTGATCCTGATCCCGGTCTCTTCCAGCCACGTGGACCTCTGGGCGACCGACGGGGTACTCGATCTAGCGTCCCGCGTCGGCAAACCCGCAACCATTATCCTCAACCGGACCAAGGCGGGCACGAGGCTGGCCGAGGAAGTGGCGGTTGCGGCTGCGGCATTATGCCCTGACATCACGGCCGCAACCCTCGGGAATCGCATCGTTTTCGCGGAAACGCTCGGCCACGGACAGGGGGCCGCCGAAGTCGGCAAGTCCCCCGCGCAGACCGAGATCGCGGCCCTTGCCGCCGAACTCCTCGCCCGCCTTCAGGGCTGAGCATTGCCCCCACCCTTGGGGCCTATGATGATAAGCATCCACAACGCATAGGCCGCGATCGCGGCAAAACCTGCCGCCCATCCCCAGTTACCGAGGTATCCGTCCAACCCCGCCATTCCCGCCGGAACCAGCACCGTAGCCCACCGAACCCAGAGCTTGGCAAAGAACGGATGATCCGGATCGACGAACCTGAACAAGGGCTTAGCGCCTACGGTCGCGGCGTGCGCTCATCGGTTGGAAGGCCACGCCGACATGCGCCTCGCAATAGGGCTTGCCGGGCAGCGAGGGCAGGCCGCAGAACCAGAAGTCGTCCGTCGCGGGGTCGCCGATCGGCCATTTGCAGGTCCGCTCGGTCAGTTCCATCAGCGTTAACTTCTTTGCCCTCTTTTCGACCTCGCGGACCGAAGCCAAAGCCTCGGGCGAAATCTCGTTGGCCGAGGGTTGCGGCGGCAGGGGCTGGCCTGCGGGGACGATGGCCTTGCGGATCGGCAGGGGGGTGACGTTCGAAGCCGGAGGAACCGCCGCGCGTTCGGGCGTGGGCTTCGGCGCGGGATCGGCCGGACGCGGCATCTCGGTCACGACCGGGCGTGCGGCGAGAGGTTCGACGCGCGGCGCAACAGCCACGGGCTCTTCGGCCTCTTCGGCCCCGCCACCGCCCACGCGGTTCGACAGGCCAAGACGATGCACCTTGCCGATCACGGCGTTGCGCGTCACGCCGCCCAGTTCCTTGGCGATCTGGCTGGCGCTCTGCCCTTCGGCCCACATCCGCTTCAGGGTCTCGACGCGCTCGTCGGTCCAGCTCATCCGCTCTCTCCGGTCATGGATGCCCAAGGGGGTCCGTGGGCAGGGGCGCATTCTAGCGTTCCGCACGGCGGATACAAGGCGATCCCGGCTTTACAGGTTCGGCTGCTGCGGTTATCCCTCCGCCATGGACACCCGCACCGCCCCCTTCGCGCTGCCCCGACGCCGACGCGCCTGACGCATCGACGCCCGTTCCTGCCTGCCTTTCATTGACTTGACGCCCGCCCTCGGGCACCTCTGGGCCTTCCCCGAAGGAGATCACCATGATCCCGTCCGTCCTGCCGACCTACAACCGCGCGCCCCTGTCCTTCGTGAAGGGAGAGGGGTCCTGGCTGACCACGGACAAGGGAGAGCGATACCTCGACCTTGGCGCGGGGATCGCGGTCAACGCGCTTGGCCATGCCCATCCCGCGCTGGTGCAGGCGCTGACGGAACAGGCGGGCGCGCTCTGGCATGTGTCCAACCTCTACCAGATCCCGCAGCAGCAGGCGCTGGCCGATGCGCTGGTCGCCGCAACCTTTGCCGATACGGTGTTCTTCACCAACTCGGGGACCGAGGCGGCGGAACTCGCCATCAAGATGGTGCGCAAGTACTGGACTGAGAAGGGATTTCCCGAGCGGACCGAGATCGTCTGCTTCGAGGGCGCGTTCCACGGACGCTCCACCGGCGCAATCGCGGCGGCCGGATCCGAGAAGATGGTCAAGGGCTTTGGCCCCCTGATGCCCGGCTTCCGACACCTGCCTTTCGGCGACCACGATGCGCTGCGTTTTGCCGTGTCGGACAAGACGGCGGCGGTGATGGTGGAGCCGATCCAGGGCGAGGGCGGCATCCGTGTTCTGCCCGACGCCTGCCTCAAGGGCCTGCGCGACCTTTGCGATACGACGGGCGCGCTGATGGTGCTGGACGAGGTGCAATGCGGGATGGGGCGGACGGGGCGCCTGTTCGCGCATGAATGGGCGGGGGTGACGCCGGACATCATGATGGTGGCCAAGGGGATCGGCGGGGGCTTCCCGTTGGGTGCCGTGCTGGCCACCGAAAACGCGGCCTCCGGCATGGTCGCGGGGACGCATGGGTCCACCTATGGCGGCAATCCGTTGGGCTGTGCCGTGGGCGCCAAGGTGATGGAGATCGTCTCCGACGACGCCTTTCTTGCAGAGGTGTCGCGCAAGGGCGCCCTCTTCCGCCAGCGGCTGGAGGGCCTTGTCGCCGCCCATCCGGACGTCTTCGAGTCGGTGCGGGGGCAGGGCCTGATCCTTGGCCTGAAATGCCGGATCGCCCCCGTCGAGGTCGTCAAGGCGGGCTACGCCGAGCACATCCTGACCGTCCCCGCCGCCGATAACGTGTTGCGCCTGCTCCCCGCGCTCAACATCCCCGACGAGGATATTGTCGAGGCCGTCGCGCGCCTTGACCGCGCCGCCACTCGCCTCACGGCCAAGGCCGCCTGACTTCTTTTGTCCCCAAATATCCCGGGGGGTGCGGGGGGCTGGCCCCCCGCTTCTACAGAGAAAACCATGAAACATTTCCTCGACATCCACACGACCGACGCCACCGACCTGCGCGCCATGATCGACGCCGCCCGCGCGATGAAGGCCGCGCGCAACGATCGCCCGCGTGGCGCACCCGACGACGACCAGCCGCTCAAGGGCCGCATGGTCGCGCTGATCTTCGAGAAACCCTCGACCCGCACCCGCGTCTCCTTTGACGTGGGCGTGCGGCAGATGGGGGGCGAGACGATGGTGCTGTCGGGCAAGGAGATGCAGCTTGGCCATGGCGAGACCATCGCGGACACCGCGCGGGTCCTGTCGCGCTACGTCGATCTCATCATGATCCGCACCTTCGAGGAGGCGACGCTGCTCGAGATGGCGGAATACGCAACGGTGCCGGTCATCAACGGCCTCACCAACCGCACCCACCCGTGCCAGATCATGGCCGACGTGATGACCTATGAGGAACATCGCGGGCCGATCCGGGGCCGCAAGGTCGTCTGGTCGGGCGACGGCAACAATGTCTGCGCAAGCTTCCTGCATGCCGCAGGCCAGTTCGGGTTCGACTTCACCTTCACCGGGCCCGAACCGCTGGATCCGGAGCGGGCGTGGTTCGACTTTGCCCAGTCGAAGGGCGTGCAGGCCCGCATCACCCGCGACCCCCATGCGGCGGTCGAAGGCGCAGATCTGGTGGTCACCGACACCTGGGTCAGCATGCACGATCCCGAAAGCGCCAAGGAACGCCGTCACAACCAACTGCGCGCCTATCAGGTGAACGAGGCGCTGATGGCGCGGGCCAAGCCCGATGCGCTCTTCATGCATTGCCTGCCCGCGCACCGGAACGACGAGGTGACCAGTGCGGTGATGGACGGCCCGCACTCGGTCGTGTTCGACGAGGCCGAGAACCGCCTTCACGCGCAGAAGGCGGTGATGCGCTGGTGCCTCGGGGTCTGAGTCAGCAGCAGGCGCGGGCTTTTGCAGGGCCGTGCGTCTCTAGCCAGCGGTCGCGGGGCTTGCAGCTTGCCGCGCGGGGCAGCAGGGGCACATGCAGCGCGCCGTCGCGGATCTCGGGCTGCGTGGCGCGGTGCAGCTGCATCGGGGCGACCCCGTCGCTGACCTCGAAGGTCAGCCGTGCGGCGGCGTCGAGGCCGACGTGGTCCGCGACCTTGCGGATGATCTTGGCGAACTTGCCCGACGCCATGTGCGCCCGTGCGTCTTCGTTCACGTCCCAAAGCTGGACGAAGATCTCGGCCCAGGCCTCGGGGTTTGCCCCGCAGTCGAGGGCGGCGAACTGGCCCGCCTTGACTTCGGTGACGTGGTAGCCAGGCTTCACCGGGCGACCGTCGTGGTGGAAGATTAGGGGAAGATCTGCATGGGCATCGGCAAAGGCCAGCACTTCAGACAGGGTCAGGTCTTGGGCATCCGCGGGGATCATCTTTGACACTCTTTGATTCGATAGTTTTAGGAATATAGAAATATGGAGGAACGTCAAGCCCTGACCGTGTTCGGTGCCCTGTCGCAGGAAACGCGGCTGCGCATCCTGCGGGTGCTGGTGGTCGCGGGCGAGGAGGGGCTGGCGGCGGGGAACCTGGCCGAGCGGGTCGGTGTTTCCCCCTCGAACGTCAGCTTCCACCTCAAGGAGATGGAGGTGGCAGGCCTTGTGCGTGCCGCGCGGCAGGGCCGGTCGATCATCTATGCCGCCGATCACGCAACCCTTTCGGGCTTGATCGCCTTCCTGCTCGAGGATTGCTGCGGGGGCCGCCTGAAGATGGGCACGGGGCCGTCCTGCCGGTGCTGAGGGTAGCGTCACATCGCGGATACCGCCCGGTGTCAAAAGCCACTACGAGACCGCGAACCACCACCAACGAGGCCCCCATGCAATCCCCCGTTCCTATGTTCCGCCGCACCCTGACGGCGCTGTCCGCAATCCTCGCCAAGGCCGAGGCGCATTGCGACGCGCAGAAGATCGACCCCGCCGTGCTGGTGTCCTCGCGCCTTTTCCCCGACATGCTGCCCTTTGCCCGTCAGGTGATGATCGCGACCGATGCCGCCAAGGGCATGGTCGCCCGCCTTACCGGGGTCGAGAATCCGTCCTTCCCCGATGTCGAAACCACGCTGCCAGAGCTTCGCGCCCGGATCGAGCGCTGCATCGCCTTCCTCGACACCGCTGCCCCCGGGGCCTTTGACGCGGCCGACACGCGCGAAGTCGTCATCAAGACCGGGCGGGGAGAGTTGCACTTCACCGGGGCCGATTTCCTCGCCAACTGGGCGATCCCGAACTTCTACTTCCACGTCACCACCGCCTACAACATCCTGCGCCACAACGGCGTGCCGATCGGCAAGGCGGATTACCTCGGCGTGTAAGGCGGGCCGAAAGGGCTTGCCTCGCTTCGTTCCCTCAACGCAATCTGCGGGCCGGGGAATGGGGAAGGGGCAGGCATGGCCACCAATCTGACGGATCTGGCGGACCGCTTCGGGTCGGACAAGGGGTCGTCCAAGCACCGCTATACCGAGCTGTACCACATGCTCTTCCACCCCCTGCGGGACCGGAAGATCACGTTTCTCGAGATGGGGCTCCTGATCGGCGGGCCCGAGCTTGGCGGCAGCGCGGACCGCGAGACGAAGGATCTGCCGTCCGTCCGCATGTGGCTGGAGTTCTTTCCAAAGGCGCAGATCCTCGGCCTCGACGTGTCGGACTTTGCGTGGTTCGTGCATGACCGCTTCACCTTCGTCCGTTGCGACATGGACGCGCGCGAGAACATCGCGGCCGCGGCAGCGGGGATGCCCGCGCTGGACGTGGTGATCGACGATGCAAGCCACGCAAGCCATCACCAGCAATACGGCTTTCTCGAGCTTTTCCCCAAGGTAAAGTCAGGCGGCCTCTACATCATCGAGGATCTGCGCTGGCAGCCCGAGGCCTATGAGCGGACGGGGATCACCAAGACCGCCAAGCTGTTCCGGGGCTTTGCCGAGACGCGAACCTTCGCCCATGGCGACCCGGAGATGCAGGCGGCCTTTGACGCACTGGCGCAGGAGATATCAGGCTGCTTCGTCTTTCAGGTGCGCTACGACAAGGCGCGGCGCGACCAGGTCGCGGTGATCCACAAGCGCTAGCCCCGCTCGGCGGCCGCCGCCCGTCCCGCCATGGCCGAAACGACCAGCAACAGCAGCGCTAGGACCGCAAAGGTCAGGCGGAACCCCGTCTCGGCCGCGACAAACCCGATGGTCGAGGGCGCGACGAGAATACCGGAATAGCCCACCATCGTCACCGCCGCCATCGCCGTGCCGGACGCCATGCCGGGATGGTTGCCTGCCGCCGAGAAGATCACCGGCACCATGTTGGCCACCCCCAACCCGGCCACCGCAAAGGCCGCAATCGCCACCAGATCGTTTGGCGCCGCCGCCGCCCCCGCCAGCCCTGCCGCCCCGATCAACCCCGAGACGCGCAAGGTACGCACCGCCCCGAACCGGTCCCGCACCGCATCCCCGGCAAAGCGCATCACCGCCATCGCGCCCGCGAACAGCGCAAAGGCCAGCCCCGACCGCGCCACATCCGCCCCAAGCTCCTGTTGCAGGTACAGTGCGCCCCAATCCAGCACCGCCCCCTCTGGCACCATCGAGAAGAGCGCGATTGCGCCGAGAAGCCACAGCCCCGCATCCCGCGGCAGGAAGCGCTGGCGCGGCGCATCCTCGGGGTGCGGCTCGGGGGGCACGTTCAGCAGGAAGGGCATCGCGGCCAGCACGATCACCCCCGCCGTTCCGGCGGTCAGCAGCGCCTGCGCCTCGGACCCCAGCCTTGCGATCACCACCCCGCCGAGCGAGCCGCCGACAAAACCGCCCAGGCTCCAGAACCCGTGGCTCGCCGACATGATCGCGCGGCCAAGCTTGCGCTCCACCTCCACCGCGTTCGCGTTCATCGCGACATCCATGCAGCCGATCATCGCCCCCAGAAGCGCCATCGCGGGCGCGAGCACCCAGAGGTTCGGCGCAAACACCACCAAGGGCAGGGCGGGCACGATGGACAGCGCAAAGGCGCGCAAGGTGCGCGCCGCGCCGAAGCGGGCGATCAGGCGGCCCGCGAAGAGCATCGCACCGACCGCACCAAGCCCGAGGCCCAGGATCAACAGCCCCAGTACCGCCTCATCGATCCCATGGCGCGGCAGCAATAGCGGGATCTGCGGCGCCCAGGCTCCCATGACGAACCCGTTGGCCAGAAACATGGCGGAAACCGCCCAACGTGCCGGTGACATGGACCCCTCCCAAAGCGCTTTGATCCGCTACACGGCGGGGCAGGGGTTGGAAAGCCCGGGCGCATCACATCGGGTTACAGTGCGCGTCATGTTCCCCGGGGTTTGGCGCGCAGGGTGGGCTCGGCCTGCGTCGGATCCTCGGGCCAGGGGTGGCGGGGATAGCGCCCCCGCATGTCGCGGCGCACGTCCGCATAGCTGTTGGTCCAGAAGCCCGGCAGGTCGGTCGTCACCTGTACCGGCTTGCCCCCCGGCGACAGAAGCGTGATGCGCAGGGGCAGGGCGCCCGCCATCGGATGCCGCGTCACCCCGAACATCTCCTGCAGGCGCACTTCGATCCCCGGCGTCTCGCCGGCATAGTCGATTGGGAT
>CAZVIS010000064.1:6937-13137 GCA_964627355.1 uncultured Rhodobacterales bacterium | reverse complement strand
CCGCAGATCGTCATCCGCTTCTGGATCATCTCGCTGATCCTCGCGATGATCGGGCTGGCGACATTGAAGGTGCGGTGACGGGGGGTTTCCCCTAGCCACGCCGCCCCTTCTCGGCTACTCTTTCCGTCACGATCCGGGGCCAACCCGGACGGTCGAGGCAGTGCAGGCAAACATCAGGCGGTCCCATGACGGACATGGTCTATGGCTCCAGCCCCGGGCGGGTGGGCGAGCCGGTTCTTCCCCGTTGGTGGCGAACGATCGACCGCTGGTCGATGACGGCGGCCTTTGCGCTGTTCGCGATCGGGATTCTGCTGGGCCTTGCCGCCTCGGTTCCACTGGCGCAGAGGAACGGCCTGGACCCGTTCTACTATGTCCAGCGTCAGGCCTTCTTTGGCGGCATCGCGCTGGTGGTCATGGTGCTTTTGTCCATGGCCACGCCCGCGATGGTGCGGCGGATCGGGGTTGTCGGGTTCCTGCTGGGGTTCGCCGCCTTGGCCGTGCTGCCGGTCTTCGGCACCGATTTCGGCAAGGGCGCGGTGCGGTGGTTCAGCTTTGGCTTCGCTTCAGTGCAACCGTCAGAGTTTCTGAAACCCGGCTTCGTCATCCTCTGCGCCTGGCTGATGGCGGCGGCGGCCGAGCCGAACGGGCCCGCAGGCAAGTCCATTTCCTTTTCCATCGCGGTGGTTATCGTCCTGCTGCTGGCCCTGCAGCCTGATTTCGGTCAGGCGGCGCTGGTTCTGTTCGCCTGGGGCGTGGTCTATTTCGTCGCGGGCGCGCCGATGCTGCTTATCGTGGGAGTGATCGGCGTGGTCGGCGTCGCGTCCTTTGCGGCATACAACGCGTCCGAACACTTTGCCCGTCGCATCGACGGTTTCCTGACACCCGACCTCGACCCCCGCACGCAGCTTGGCTATGCCACGAACGCGATCCATGAGGGGGGGTTCTTCGGGGTGGGCGTGGGAGAGGGGCAGGTGAAATGGTCGCTGCCGGACGCGCACACCGACTTCATCATCGCGGTCGCGGCCGAGGAATATGGGCTGGTCCTCGTCTGTGTGATCATCGCGCTTTACACGCTCATTGTGGTCCGCTCGCTGTGGCGGCTTATCCGAGAGAGGGACCCCTTCATCCGGCTGGCGGGGGCGGGGCTGGCCTGCATCTTCGGCGTGCAGGCGATGATCAACATGGGGGTGGCGGTGCGCCTGCTGCCCGCCAAGGGGATGACGCTGCCCTTCATCAGCTATGGCGGATCCTCTGTCATTGCAGCGGGGATCACGCTGGGGTTCCTGCTAGCACTGACGCGGGTGCGTCCGCAGGGCCAGATCGGCGACATGTTCCGGCGGGGCAGGGGGTGAGCCGCCCTGCCGTCAGCGGGCCCTTGCTGCTGATCGCGGCGGGAGGGACGGGCGGGCACATGTTCCCCGCGCAGGCCCTGGCCGAGGCGATGGTGCGGCGCGGCTGGCGGGTAAAGCTGTCCACCGACGCGCGGGGCGCGCGCTACACGGGCGGGTTTCCGCATGTGGTGAAGGTGGAACAGGTGTCCTCGGCCACCTTCGCGCGGGGCGGACTTGCCGACAAGGCGATGGTGCCGCTGCGCATTGCGGGCGGAGTCCTGTCGATGGCCGCGCGGATGCTGCGCGACCGACCGGCGATCGTGGTGGGCTTCGGCGGCTATCCTTCGATCCCGGCGCTGGCGGCGGCGGTACTGCTGCGCCTGCCAAGGATGATCCATGAGCAGAACGGCGTCCTTGGCCGCGTCAACGAGGTCTTCGCCCGCCGCGTGGGTGCCGTCGCCTGCGGGACATGGCCGGCCGCGCTGCCACAAGGCGTCACCGGCACCCACACCGGCAACCCGGTCCGGCAGGCCGTGCTCGACCGTGCAGGCGCGCCCTACATCCCACCCGGTGACTACCCGATGAGCGTGGTCGTCATCGGCGGCAGCCAGGGCGCGCGGATCTTGTCCGAGGTTGTCCCCGCCGCCTTCGCCCGTCTGCCCGAGGCCCTCCGCGCCCGCCTCCGTGTTGCCCATCAGGCCCGCCCCGAAGATGCTGCGCGGGCCATGGAAACCTACGCCGCCGTAGGAATCAACGCCGAGGTCGAGCCCTTCTTCACCGACATCCCCCGCCGCCTGTCCGAAGCGCAGCTGGTCATCAGCCGGGCGGGCGCCTCGTCCGTCGCCGACATCACCGTCATCGGCCGCCCCGCCATCCTGATCCCCTTCGCCGCCGCCGCCGGGGACCACCAGACCGCCAACGCGCGCGGGATGGTGGAAGGCGAGGCCGTGATCCTGATCCCCGAATCCGCGCTTGACGCCGAAACCCTGTCCATGCACATGGCGCGGGTCCTCGGCCAGCCCGAGGATGCCGCCCGGATGGCCGTGAATGCACTGGCCCTCGGCCGACCCGACGCGACGGAGCGGCTGGTCGAAATCGTAGAACGCCTCAGCGGGAAAACCCCATGAACGCCACCAAACTGCCCATCGAGCTTGGCCCCATCCACTTCATCGGCATCGGCGGCATCGGCATGTCGGGCATTGCCGAGGTGCTGATGACGCTCGGCTATCGGGTGCAGGGATCGGATGCCAAGGCGTCGAAGATCACCGACCGGCTGGTGAAACTGGGGGCTGTCTTCTTCGAGGGGCAGTCGGCCGCGAACATCGGCGAGGCGGCGGTGGTCGTCGTGTCCTCGGCCATCAAGCGGGGCAACCCCGAGCTGGAAGAGGCACGGCGCCGAAAGCTGCCGGTCGTGCGGCGCGCCGAGATGCTGGCCGAACTGATGCGCCTGCGGTCGAACATCGCTATCGCTGGGACGCATGGCAAGACGACGACGACGACGATGGTGGCGACGCTTCTGGACAAGGGCGGGTTTGACCCGACCGTCATCAACGGCGGGGTGATCCACGCCTATGGGTCCAACGCCCGCGCTGGCGAGGGCGAGTGGATGGTGGTCGAGGCGGACGAGAGTGACGGTTCGTTCAATCGCCTGCCCGCCACCATCGCCATCGTCACCAACATCGACCCCGAGCACATGGAGCATTGGGGCACCTTTGATGCCCTGCGGAAGGGGTTCTATGACTTCGTGTCGAACATCCCCTTCTACGGTCTCGCGGTCTGCTGCACGGATCACCCCGAGGTGCAGGCGCTGGTCGGCCGCGTGACCGACCGCCGTGTTGTGACCTTTGGCTTCAACGCACAGGCGGATGTGCGGGCAGTGAACCTGACCTATGAGAACGGGGTCGCGCATTTCGACGTGCTTCTTCAGAACGAAGGCGAGGGGGCCAAGATCGAGGGCTGCACCCTGCCGATGCCGGGGGACCACAACGTGTCGAACGCCCTGTCGGCCATCGCGGTGGCGCGGCATCTGGGGATGAAGCGGGCGGAGATCCGCGAGGCCTTGGCCAGTTTCGCAGGCGTCAACCGCCGCTTTACCAAGGTCGGCGAGTGGCGCGGCGTGACGATCATCGACGACTACGGCCACCACCCGGTCGAGATTGCCGCCGTGCTCAAGGCCGCGCGGCAGGCGACGAAGGGCCGCGTGATCGCTGTCCACCAGCCGCACCGCTATACCCGCCTCTCGCACCTCTTCGACGACTTCTGCACCTGCTTCAACGAGGCCGACGTAGTGGCGATTGCCGAGGTCTATGCAGCGGGCGAAGAGCCGATCCCCGGCGCCACCCGCGATGACCTTGTCGCGGGCCTCATCGCCCACGGCCACCGCCACGCCCGCGCCATCCTGAACGAGGACGACCTTGAACGTCTGGTGCGCGAACAGGCGCGGCCCGGCGACATGGTCGTCTGCCTTGGCGCGGGAACGATCTCGGCCTGGGCCAATGCGCTGCCCGCCCGTCTGATGGGGCAGGCGGCATGACATCCGGGCTGGCAGCCATCCTGTGGGTGCTGGCGGCCACGGTCACCGCCCTTTTGCCCTATCGGCTGCAATTCCCGCCGGGGATCACCCTTCTGGTCCTGGCCCCGGTGCTGATTGCCTGGATCGGGGTCGAATACGGCTGGTACTGGGCAATCCCGGCGCTGCTTGCGTTCCTGTCGATGTTCCGCAACCCGCTGATCTACTTAACAAAGCGCCTCCTGGGCCGACCTGTCCAGCGACCCGTGGACCCGCGCGAGGGGGGGCGATGACCGCCGCCATCGCCGCCGCCTGCCTCTGGGCCGTCGCAGCCAACATTGCCGCGATGATCCCATCGCGCCGCAAGCACTGGCCGCAGGCCATCGTGCTGATCGCCGTGGGGATCCCGATCCTTGGCTGGGTGACCTATGAGGGCGGGCCGATCTGGGGGCTTGTCGTGCTCCTCGCCGGGATGAGCGTGCTGCGCTGGCCGGTGTTCTTCCTGTGGCGGTGGGTGAAGGCGCGCGTGGCGGGGCCGGCGGAGTAGCAAGAGGTTTCGTGGGTGTTCACGGTCCCGATCCTTTCGATGATCGTCGCGGCGGTCCTCGCCTGTTGGTTGTCGATCCGCACCATGCGGATGGGTCCTGCGGTCTGGCTGGCCTTGGGTCTTGGCCTTGCGGGCCTGATCCTGTTCGGGGACTTGACGCGGGACGGGCAGGTGACCGCCGCGTGGTGGACGGGCTTCGGGATCGCCGTCTTCATCCTGCTTCCTGCCGCGCTTGGGGCCCTGATCGGTGGCGTCGCGGCCAGCATCCTTGCGCAGTGGTCTGGAAAATGACTGGGTTTCCGCCAACACGCGGCCCGCTGACCCCGCAAAGGCCGCTGGCCGACCTGACCTGGCTGCGTGTGGGCGGGCCTGCGGAGTGGCTGTTCCAGCCGGTGGACGAGGCGGACCTTGCGGCGTTCCTGCGCGACCTCGACCCTTCGGTGCCGGTGTTTCCGATGGGGGTCGGGTCGAACCTCATCGTGCGGGACGGGGGCATCCGGGGGGTGGTGGTCCGGCTGGGGCGGGGGCTCAACGGGATTGAGGTGGAGGGGGACCGGGTGACTGCCGGGGCGGCTGCGCTCGATGCCCACGTCGCGCGGCGGGCGGCAGAGGCGGGGGTGGATCTGACCTTCCTGCGGACAATTCCCGGCAGCATCGGCGGTGCGGTGCGCATGAACGCAGGGTGCTACGGGTCCTATGTGGCGGATGTGCTGGAAGAGGTGCGGGTGGTGACGCGGGGGGGCGACATTCGCTCTCTGCCTGCCGCCGACCTGCATCTGCGCTATCGCCAGTCGGACCTGCCGGAGGGCGCGGTGATCGTCCAGGCGACCTTTCGCGCGCCAAAAGGCGACCCTGCGGCGCTCGAGGCGCGGATGGCCGACCAGATCGCCAGGCGCGACGCCAGCCAGCCGACGAAGGACCGTTCCGCCGGGTCCACCTTCCGCAATCCCGCCGGGTTCTCTTCCACCGGCCGGGCCGATGACACGCATGACCTCAAGGCCTGGAAGGTGATCGACCAGGCGGGAATGCGCGGGGCCAGAAAGGGCGGCGCGCAGATGTCCCCGATGCACTCGAACTTCCTCATCAACGCCGGGGGGGCGACAGCCGCCGATCTGGAGGGATTGGGCGAGGAGGTCCGAAAAAGGGTTTTCCAAACGCAGGGCATCACGTTAGAGTGGGAAATCATGCGCGTCGGCGAACCGGCGGCAGAACAACAAGAATAAGGGTCCAACGCGACCCACGAGGCAGCAGATGGCGGGCGTGTCGAGCGGGACAGCCCCCAAGGTGGCGGTATTGATGGGTGGCCCTTCCGCCGAGCGGGAGGTCAGCCTGTCCTCCGGGCGTGAATGCGCCCGCGCCCTGCGGGAGGCGGGATACGGGGTGGTCGAGGTCGATGCCGACCGCGATCTGGCCCTGCGTCTGCATGACATCAAGCCCGACGTCGCCTTCAACGCGCTGCATGGCCGATGGGGCGAGGATGGCTGCGTTCAGGGCCTTCTGGAATGGATGCGGCTGCCTTACACGCATTCGGGCGTCATGGCCTCTGCCCTCGCCATGGACAAGCAGCGCACCAAGGAAATCTACGCGACCGCTGGCCTGCCGGTCGTCCCCAGCCGGATCGTCCCGCGCGAGGCGGTCGCGGCGGGGCACGTCCTGCCGCCGCCCTATGTGGTGAAGCCCAACAACGAGGGCTCCTCGGTCGGCGTCTACATGGTCCGCCCGGGCGAGAATGCGCCGCGGCTGGCCGAAACGATGCCAGCGCAGGTGATGGTCGAGGCTTACGCCCCGGGGCGCGAGCTGACGGTGACGGTGA
>CAZVIS010000064.1:2586-6837 GCA_964627355.1 uncultured Rhodobacterales bacterium | reverse complement strand
GCCTTCTGCACCTGGATTGTCGAGGACGCCTCATGCGATCGCTGATCCGCCGCCGCCCCGCACCCGAAGCAGCCCGCCGCGACCCGGCGCCAAGCCGCTGGTCCTACCGCATGCACCGGCTGTGGCTGACGCCGATCTTCCGGCGGCTGATGCGGGTTGGGGTGCCGAGCTTTGTTCTGGCCTTTGGCGTGGGGTTGTACCTCTCGGACCAGGGCCGCCGCGATGCGCTGGCCGAAACCTTCGTCACCCTCCGCGACGGGGTGAAGAACCGGCCCGAGTTCATGGTGACCCTTCTGTCGGTCGAGGGCGCCTCGCCGCCGCTGGCAGAGATGGTCAGGGGCGCGCTAGCGGTGCCTCTGCCGCAATCCTCGCTCGACCTTGATCTGGCCGGGGCGCATGACCGGGTGGTGGCGCTGCCGGCGGTCAAGGCGGTGTACCTGCGGGTGCAGCCCGGGGGCGTCCTGCAGGTGCGGGTCGAGGAGCGCGAACCTGCGCTGGTCTGGCGCGCGCCCGAGGGGCTGATCCTGCTGGATGACACCGGGCACCGGATTGCAGGGATCGACAGCCGGGCGATGCGGTCTGACCTTCCGCTTGTCGCGGGTGCTGGCGCCGACGTGGCGGCGACCGAGGCGCTGGACCTGATCCGCGCCGCTGGTCCCCTGCTGCCCCGGCTGCGGGGCCTTGTCCGGATGGGGGAACGCCGGTGGGACCTTGTCCTTGACCGCGACCAGCGGATCCTGCTGCCTGAGACCGATCCCCTGTCCGCGCTCGAACGCCTGATCGCGCTGGATCAGGCGCAGGGTCTGTTTGCGCGTGACGTGGTCGCTGTGGACCTGCGCCTGCCCGACCGGCCCGCCGTCCGCCTTGCCCCCTATGCCCTTGCCGAGATGCGCCGCAAGCGCGGCATCCTTCCTGCGGAGTCAGAGCTATGACCGATCTCTATCAGGCCCAACGGGCCATGCGGAACATGCGGCGCACCGCGATGCAGCGGGGTGTGATCGCCATTCTGGATGTGGGGTCCTCGAAAGTCGCCTGCCTGATCCTGCGCTTTGACGGCGAGGTCAGGCCGAGGGAGGCGGATGGCGTGGGCCCGATGGCGGGGCAGTCGTCCTTCCGCATCATCGGGGCGGCCACCACGCGGTCGCGCGGGGTGCGGTTCGGCGAAATCTCGGTGATGAACGAGACCGAGCGCGCGATCCGCACCGCCGTGCAGGGCGCGCAGAAGATGGCGAATGTGCGGGTGGACCATGTGATCGCCTGTTTCTCGGGTGCTGACCCGCGCAGTTATGGGCTGGCGGGCGAGTTGCCCTTGCAGGACTCGGTCGTGACGGAACAGGACGTGGCGCGGGTGCTCGCGGCCTGTGACGTGCCCGACATCGGGCAGGGCCGCGATGTGCTGCACGCGCAGCCGGTGAACTTTGCCCTCGACCACCGCACCGGCCTTGGCGACCCGCGCGGGCAGATCGGCAACCGGCTGGCCTGCGACATGCATCTTCTGTCGGTCGATGGCGACGTGGTGCAGAACCTGATCCACTGCATCAAGCGCTGCGACCTCGAGATCGCGGGGCTCGCATCCTCGGCCTATGTCTCGGGGGTTTCGAGCCTGGTGGAGGACGAACAGGAGCTGGGGGCCGCCTGCGTCGATATGGGCGGTGGCACCACGGGCATCTCGATCTTCATGAAGAAGCACATGATCTATGCGGACTCGGTCCGTATGGGCGGGGACCATGTGACGTCCGACATCGCCAAGGGCCTGCAAGTGCCCCTCAGCGTCGCAGAGCGCATCAAGACCAAGCATGGCGGCGTGCAGGCCACCGGCATGGACGACCGCGACATGATCGCGATCGGAGGCGACTCGGGCGACTGGGAGAAGGACCGCCGCGCGATCAGCCGGACCGAACTCATCGGCATCATGCGCCCTCGGGTCGAGGAGATCCTCGAAGAGGCGCGGTCGCGCCTCGATGCCGCCGGGTTCGACAGTCTGCCCAGCCAGCAGATCGTGCTGACAGGCGGCGCAAGCCAGGTCCCCGGCCTTGACGGCCTCGCCGCGCGAATCCTCGGCCAGCGTGTGCGCCTTGGGCGCCCGCTCCGTGTGCAGGGCCTGCCGCAGGCGGTCACCGGTCCGGCCTTTTCTGCCGCCGTAGGGTTGTGCCTGTTCGCCGCGCACCCGCAGGACGAGTGGTGGGACTTTGAAATTCCGAACGAGCGCTACCCGGCACGGTCGCTGAAACGGGCGTTGAGATGGTTGAAGGACAACTGGTGACCCCAATATCCGGTACATCCCCCGATATCACGCGGAAAGGTGCCGCTTTCCCGCCATATTTTGTGGGAACGAGGCGTTTTTCTCGTGACCTTGGGCACAGGGGCAGGTAAATTCTCATGTCAACCGGGATCGGTGGCGCCGTCGCACGGCGCGAAATGAAAAGACGGCGGCGCAACCAGAAAACAGGCGGGACGGGTATGGCACTGAACCTTACGATGAGCATGCAGCGCGAGGAGCTGAAGCCCCGCATCACCGTCTTTGGTGTCGGTGGTGCCGGGGGCAACGCCGTCAACAACATGATCGACAAGAACCTCGAAGGGGTCGAGTTCGTCGTGGCCAACACCGACGCGCAGGCGCTGCAGCAGTCGCGCGCCAACGCGACGATCCAGATGGGCCTGAAGGTCACCGAGGGCCTCGGCGCCGGCGCCAAGCCAACCATCGGGGCCGCCGCCGCTGAAGAGTCCATCGAAGCCATCGTCGATCACCTCGCCGGCGCGCACATGTGCTTCATCACCGCCGGGATGGGCGGCGGCACCGGCACCGGCGCCGCCCCGATCATCGCGCAGGCCGCGCGCGAGTTGGGCGTCCTGACCGTCGGCGTCGTCACCAAGCCCTTCCAGTTCGAGGGCAACAAGCGGATGAAGCAGGCCGAAGAGGGGATCGAGGCGCTGCAGCGCGTGGTCGATACGCTCATCATCATCCCGAACCAGAACCTGTTCCGTCTGGCCAACGAGCGCACCACGTTCACCGAGGCCTTCGCGATGGCCGATGATGTGCTCTATCAGGGCGTCAAGGGTGTGACCGACCTGATGGTGCGCCCTGGCCTCATCAACCTCGACTTCGCCGACGTACGCGCGGTGATGGACGAGATGGGCAAGGCCATGATGGGCACGGGCGAAGCGCAGGGCGACGACCGCGCCGTGCAGGCCGCCGAGAAGGCGATTGCCAACCCGCTCTTGGACGAGATCAGCCTGCATGGCGCCAAGGGAGTGCTCATCAACATCACCGGCGGCTATGACCTGACGCTGTTCGAACTGGACGAGGCCGCGAACATCATCCGCGAGAAGGTGGATCCGGACGCGAACATCATCGTGGGGTCCACGCTGGACACCGGCATGGAAGGCCGCATCCGCGTGTCGGTCGTGGCCACCGGCATCGACGCCAGCGCCGCAAACCGCGCTGAAACGCCGGTCGCCCGCCGCTCGATGGCGGCGCCGCTTGCTGCCTTTGTTCCGCCCGCGCCGCAGGCGGAACCCAAGCGCGAGCCCGCACCTGCGGTGGCCGCCGCACCCGCCACCGCTGCGCCGGGCCTCTTCGATGCAATGCCCGAAGACGAACCCGAAATGGAGGAAACGACTGAAGTCGAAAGCGACCTGCCGCCGCCGGTCTACCGCCCTGCTGCGCTGCCCGCAGCGGCCTTGGCCCGCGCGCCTGCCTCGGAAGAAGCAGCGGACTTCGTGGCGCCGCGCCCGCGCCAGGCGGGGACCCCCTCGCCCGAGGCGATGGCCCGCCTGCAGGCCGCCGTCAGCCGCGCCCCCGCCTCTCGCGCGGCCGTTGCAGCCGCAGCACCTGCCCCGGCAAAGCCGGCCTCCGAGCGTCCGCGCTTTGGCATCGGTTCCCTGATCAACCGGATGGCGGGCCACGCCGCAGAGGCACCCCAACCGGCTGTTCCGGCCGCCCGTGCGCAGCCCCCCATGACCGCCTATGATGATGAACCCGAGATGAACGCGGATCAGGAACGCATCGAGATTCCCGCCTTCCTGCGCCGCCAAGCGAACTGAACGCGCATCATGCAGGCATCGGAAAGGCCCGCGCTCGCGGGCCTTTTTCGTTTTCTGCCAGATGCTTGCTGCAATGCGGCAGATGTCACATCCGGTCACAAAGCGTGAGTTGTCGCCGACGCGCCGCTCGCCTAACTAAAATTGTGTGGGTCGTCCTTGCCACCCGCCCGCCAAGAGGAACTGCGTGCAACGAACCTTGTCCACACC
>CAZVIS010000064.1:0-2576 GCA_964627355.1 uncultured Rhodobacterales bacterium | reverse complement strand
ACCGGCCGCCTTTTCTGGGTTGGGTCTGCATTCCGGTCTTCCGGCCTCGGTGACCGTTTGGCCGGCTGCCGCGGACCACGGGCTCTGGTTCCGCCGAGCCGATGTTGCCGCGCAGGGTGCAGGCGATGACGCAATGGTGCCGGCTCGTTGGGATGCGGTCGTGCCGTCGCGTCTTTGCACGGTTGTGGCCAATCGCGCTGGCGTGCAGGTCTCAACCATCGAGCATCTGATGGCGGCGCTTGCGGGCATGGGTATCCATAACGCGCTGATCGACATCGACGGGCCGGAAGTTCCGATCCTCGATGGTTCTGCTGTGCCATTTGTGGCGGGGTTCCTTGCTGCTGGCTTGGCCGGACAGGGGGTGCCGCTGCGTGCAGTTCGTATCCTTGCGCCAGTCGAGGTAAGCGAGGGCGACGCGGTCGCGCGGCTGGAACCGGCGGAAATGCTGGAGATCGACTTCCGCATCGACTTTGCTGATGCCGCCATCGGCCGGCAGTCGATGCAGATGTCAATGGCAAACGGGGCATTCGTGCGCGAGCTGTCCGACAGCCGGACATTCTGCCGCGAGGCGGACGTTCTGTCGATGCGTGCGCAAGGGTTGGCTCTTGGCGGCACCTACGAGAATGCGGTGGTCTTTGATGGTGACCGCGTGCTGTCTCCGGGCGGCTTGCGTCACAAGGACGAACCGGTGCGCCACAAGATGCTGGACGCGCTTGGCGATCTGGCGCTGGCCGGTGGGCCGATCTTTGGGCGCTATATCGGCAGCCGTGCCGGTCATGCACTGACCAACCGGCTGCTGCGCAAGCTCTTTGCGATGCCTGATGCCTTTGCCTGGGTCGAATGCGAGCAGCCGATGGGGCAAAAGCTGCCCGGCGTCGGCGTCGTCCAGGCCGATCTGCCGCGGCTCCGCTGACCGTCGCATCCACCATCAATGGCGTTTTGCGCCCCGGATTTTTCTGTGCTAGGACGGGCCAAACCGGTGGGTTAAGGCCGGGTTATGACCTTGAGGTTGGCTGAAGATGGCAGGCGGTTGGGCAGGCGCACGGGTCTTTTGCACGGCGCTGATGGTTCTCGTCCTGGCCGGCTGCGGAGGGCGGCAGCGCGAGGCAGAGGTTTCGCTTGAAAGCCTGACGGCCGAGCAGATTTACCGTCAGGGCGAGGTCGAGCTTGACCGTAGCGGACGGAAACCCGAAGAGGCGATTCGGCTTTTTTCAGAGGTCGAACGGCTTTACCCCTATTCGGAATTCGCCAAGCGCGCCCTCATCATGCAGGCCTTTGCACAACACAAGGCGCGCAAGTACGAGGATGCACGCGCCAGCGCGCAGCGTTTTCTCGACTTTTATCCCGGCGACGAGGATGCAGCCTATGCTCAGTACCTCCTCGCCCTGTCTTACTATGACCAGATCGACGACGTGGGCCGCGACCAGGGCCTGACCTTCCAGGCCCTTCAGGGCATGCGTGAGGTGATCGAGCGCTATCCGGACAGCGAGTATGCCAGTTCCGCGATCCTGAAGTTCGACCTTGCCTTCGACCATCTGGCTGGCAAGGAAATGGAGATCGGGCGCTACTATCTGAAACGCGGGCATTACGCGGCGGCGATCAACCGCTTCCGCACCGTGGTGCAGGATTTCCAGACCACCACCCACACGGCCGAGGCGTTGCACCGTCTGGTCGAATGCTACCTTGCCCTCGGCTTTACGGACGAGGCGCAGACGGCGGGCGCGATCCTTGGGTACAACTATCAGGCGAGCCCCTTCTACGATGACAGCTATCGCCTGCTGACCGGGCGTGGTCTGGCGCTTGAAACCAAGGGTGAGAGCTGGCTGACGCGCATCTACCGGCAGGTGCTGCGCGGCGAGTGGCTGTGAACGGGGGGCCCGCCTGTCGGCGGGTCTGACGGATGCTGCAAAGCCTTGAAATCCGCGATATCCTCATCATCGATCGTCTGGACTTGGCATTTGCGCCGGGCCTGAACGTGTTGACGGGGGAAACGGGGGCGGGCAAGTCGATCCTGCTCGATGCGCTCGGCATGGTCCTCGGCTGGCGGGGGCGGGCGGATCTGGTCCGCGCAGGGGCCGCGCAGGGCGAGGTGACGGCCGCCTTTCACCTGACGCCTGACCACCCCGCGCGCACCGTTCTGGCCGAGGCGGGGTTTGCCCCGGATGACGACTTGGTCCTGCGCCGCGTCACCACCGCCGACGGCCGCAAGTCGGCCTTCGTGAACGATCGACGGGCAAGTGGCGAGGTGTTGCGCGCCCTGTCCGATGTCCTCGTCGAACTCCATGGCCAACACGACGACCGCGGCCTCTTGGATCCGCGCGGGCATCGCGCCATGCTGGACGAGTTTGCAGCGGCCGACCTCGGCGAGGTGCGCGGCGCCTGGGCTGCCCTCTCCCGGGCACGGAAAGCCCATGCCGAGGAAACGGCCCGTGTCGCGGCTGCACGGGGCGAGGAAGAATATCTGCGCCACGCCGTCGCCGAACTCGACAAACTCGCCCCGGAGCCGGGCGAGGAGGCGACGCTCGACACCCGCCGCCGTGCGATGCAGGCCGCCGCGCGCATCCAGGGCGACATCG
>CAZVIS010000063.1:0-13172 GCA_964627355.1 uncultured Rhodobacterales bacterium | reverse complement strand
CCCGATGAACTACCTCGAATTCGAGAAGCCCTTGGCCGAGATCGAAGGCAAGGCCGAGGAGTTGCGGGCGATGGCGCGGGCCAACCGCGAGATGGACGTGACGAAAGAGGCCGAGGCGCTGGACCGCAAGGCCGAGGCGATGCTGCGCGACCTGTACAAGGACCTTACCCCCTGGCGCAAATGCCAGGTCGCGCGCCACCCCGACCGGCCGCATTGCAAGGACTACATCGACGCGCTGTTCACGGATTACACGCCGCTGGCCGGTGACCGGAACTTTGCGGACGACCATGCCGTGATGGGGGGGCTGGCGCGGTTCAACGACCAGCCGGTGGTGGTGATCGGGCACGAAAAGGGCAACGACACCAAGAGCCGGATCGAGCGGAACTTCGGGATGGCGCGGCCCGAGGGGTATCGCAAGGCGATCCGCCTGATGGATCTGGCGCACCGCTTTGGCCTGCCGGTCATCACGCTGGTCGACACGCCCGGCGCCTATCCGGGCAAGGGCGCGGAAGAGCGGGGGCAGGCCGAGGCGATTGCGCGGTCCACCCAGAAATGCCTGGAAATCGGTGTGCCGCTGATCGCCGTCATCATCGGCGAGGGCGGGTCGGGCGGGGCCGTCGCTTTTGCCACGGCGAACCGGATCGCGATGCTGGAACACTCGATCTATTCGGTGATCTCGCCCGAAGGCTGCGCCTCGATCCTGTGGAAGGATGCCGAGAAGATGCGCGAGGCGGCCGAGGCGTTGCGGCTGACGGCGCAGGATTTGCAGAAGCTGGGCGTGGTGGACCGGATCATCAAGGAGCCCGTCGGCGGCGCTCAGCGGGCCCCGCGGGAGGCGGTTGATGCGGTGGGAAAGGCCGTCGAGATCATGCTGAAGGAACTGACTGGCAAGAAGCCCGAGACGCTGATCCGCGACCGCCGCACCAAGTTCATCGAGATGGGGTCCAAGGGCCTCGCCGCCTGACCTCTGCTGCGTGTCGCACGTGTGGACAAGGAGTCGGCTGTGCAGATTCAACGGGTTACGGGCGTGGCTTTACGAAGTGTTAGGATTTGCGCCGCGCTGGCCCTGTGCTTGGTCCCGGCCCATGCGGGCGGCACGCTGGACGGGCGCATCGTCACGCTGAACGTGCTGACCTGGGACGACCCCGCCGCACCGATCCTGGAAAGCCGGGGCCGCACCGTCACGGTCGGCGAGGGCATCGAGTTCGGCATGGGACCCGAGTTCCGCACGCCGGGCTTTGACGTGGTGCCCGTGCAGGTGCAGATCGGACCGAGCCGGATCGAGTTTTCCTATGGCGAGGTTCCGGGCGAGTTCTGGACCGCCGCCTTCAACGGCTATGTCCTGCGGTTCGAGACGGATTGCGCGCTGTTCGACGGCTGGCGCATCGATACGGCTGCCACGACGATGCCTGTGACCGAAGCGGATATCCATGCCGAGGGCGGGGCGCTGTACATCAACGTGTCCGGTCTGACCTACGGGCCGGAGGCGACGCTGGCGGTGGACCTGTCGGTGACGGACTGCCCGCTGAGCTAGGGCGCCCCCTTGCGGGGGCGCCCCGCTGTCCGGTCAGTTGGCCGGAAGGTAGTCGAACTTGCCGGGCTGGACGATGAAGAACAGGCAGTCGGTGTCCGACAGGCACTTGGTCACATGCGCCTCTTCCCCGCGCTGGAACCAGTAGGAGCCTGCGGGCAGGGCGATATCCTCTCCCGTCACCGGGCCGTTCGCGCCGATGCCTTCGATCACCACGGCAAAGTAGTCCTCGGTATGGATGTGGGGATCACTCACGAAATGGGCGGGCATCTTGATGAAGGTGCCGTGCTTGCCGGTGGAGAGGTCGCCATAGGCGGGGCCTGCGTAAAGCTCGCCGATGTCGGTCTTCACGCCGGTCGCGCCAAAGCCGAGCCTGTCGGCCGGGATGCTGACCGAGTTTCCGTCATGCACAACCTGGGCCTGCACGGCGAGGGGGGTCGCGAGAAGCGCTGCGAGGAGGAGGAAGGCGCGTTTCATGGATTGGTCCCTTTGGGGTTGACACCGATTATATGTGGTTTAGATAGTTACATACGATGCGTTACTTGTAAATAGAACTTTTAAGGGTTACATCCTTGTGACCGACCGAACAGGAGCCCCCGCATGACCACCCCCGAGCCGTCCGACTTTCGCGAGGGCGTGCCATTTCTGGGCGGCGCGCTGTGGATCGACCTCTTGAACACGCAGCCGGTGATCGGCGGGCAAGTGCTGGACTTGATCGGCGGCGAAGGGCCGTTGCAGAACTGGGCGCGGCTGGCGGGTCTGGGTCATGGAGAGGCGCCTTCGTCAGAGGACGTTGCCGGTGCCCAAACCCTGCGCGATGCGCTGCGCCCGGTATTTGACGATCTTGCGAAAGGCTTGCCGGTTCGGACGGCGGCGGTGCAGGCGGTCAATGCCGTTCTGGCCGGTGTGACGGTGACGCGGCGGCTGGAAGAGGGGCGGCTGGTCGAGGAGGAGAGGCTCGCAACCGGCCCGGTCGCCGCCGCCGCCGCGCTCGACTTCGCGCGCTTCCTGTCGGACCACGAGCCTGCCCGGCTGCGCCATTGCAGCAACCCTGCCTGCACGATGGTCTTCTACGACCGCGGCAAGAACAACCGCCGCCGCTGGTGCTCGATGCAGGCCTGCGGGAACCGGGCGAAGGTGGCGAGCTATCGCGAGCGGAAGGCGGCGCGCGAGGAAGAGTGAGGCGCTACCACATCGTCCGGGCCGCGCGGCCCGGCCAGTCGGCGTCGTAGGCCGCGCCGTCTATGGCGCCCTCGGTGACTTCACGCAGCATGTCGCCCACGGTGGGCAGGCCCTGCGACTGGTCGCCCTGCCAGAGGGCCGCGCGGATCAGGGCGCGGGCGCATTGGGAATAGACTTCGGTGATGGCGATCACGATGACAGTGCGGGGGCGTTTGCCGTCACGTTCGAACCGGGCGCGGAGGGTGTCGTCGGCGGTCAGGCGGGCTGTGCCGTTGATGCGCATGGCATTGTGCGAGCCGGGGACGAGGAATATCAGGCTGACCCGCCCGTCGCGCACGATATTGCGAAGCGAGTCGATGCGGTCGTTGCCGCGCCAGTCTGGCAGCGCGAGCGTGCGGTCGTCGAGGATCGCCACCACCGGGCCGTCGTCGCCGCGAGGGGACCCATCGGTCCCCTCGGGCCCCACGGTGGTCAGCACGCAAAAGCGCGAGCGGGCAATCCAGGCGCGGTAGGCGGGGGTCAGGCGGGGCGTGACCTTGACGGTCGAGGCCTGGCCGGGCGTGCCGTAGTGGGCGTGCAGGGTGTCGAGGTCGGCGATCCAGTCCATGTCACGCTCCAAACCCCGCCTCGGCCATCAGGCGGGCCGAGGCGGGCTCGATGGTGGCCTCCAGTTCGGTCATGAAGGCGGCGACGGGCTTGCCCGGGGGAATTGCGGGCAGGAACTCGACCACCGCCAGCCCCGGCTTCCGCCAGAGCCCCCGGCGTGGCCAGAAGACGCCGACATTGCAGGCGACGGGAATGCAGGGCTGGCCGAGTTGTTCGTAAAGAAGGCCGGTGCCGACCTTGTAGGGCAGCGTGGCGCCGGGGGCGACGCGGGTGCCTTGCGGGTAGATCACCATCTGGCCGGGGTTGGCGGACCCCGCTGCTACGTCCGCCTTCATCTTCTCGATCGCCTTGCCGCGCTTGCCCCGGTCCACCGGCACGCAGCCCATGCGCAGCGCGTACCAACCGAGAATTGGCGCCCAGGTGAGTTCCTTTTTCATGATGAACTTGGGCCGGGGCAGCACGGACACGAGGATGATGATGTCGAAGAAGCTCTGGTGCTTGGCGGCGACGAGGACCTCTCCCGTGGGGACGGTCCCGCGCACCTCGGACCGCAGGCCCAGCATGTGGCGCGCGCAGAAGCGGACATAGCGGCACCAGGTCTGCACCGCGTCGAACGCCGCCTCGCGCCGGACGATGGCGATGGGCGTGAACCAGACCGCCATCAGGGCCATCATCGCGTAGATCTGGACGATGAAGATCAGGGACAGGACGGGTTGCAGGAGGGCACGCATCAGCGGATCTCCCGCAGCTTGGTGAAAGCGGCAAGGCGGGTGGCGACGAAGGCGACGACGGCGGCGACGGGGGGCAGGACGAGGGGCCAGAGCCATCCGAACCCGGCAAAGCCAAGGCCGGTCAGGAAGCCGCCCGCCGGATCGGCGCTTGGCAAGAGCGCCACGCCGATCATCCCCAGGGCCGTCCCCGCCGCCGCCCCCCAGAGGGTGCGCAGGGTGAAGCGCCGGGTGAAGGCCCGCGCGATATAGGCGTCGCGGGCCCCCACAAGCCGCAGCACGCGGATCACCTGGCCGTTGGTCGCCAGCGCCGCGCTAGCCGCCAGCGTGACCATCGTGGCGAGCGAGGCCGCGATCAGGCCCAGCGACAGCGCACCAAGAAAGCGCAGCCGCCCCGCCGCCTCGGCCATCGGGCGGCGCCAGCGGGTGTGGTCGTCGAGGACCGCCCCCGGCGCCTCGGCCGCCAGACGCTGGCGCAGGCCTTCGCCGTCATACCCTGGGGCTTCCTCGGTCACCGCGACGAGTTGCGGGATGGGGAGTGCGTCCAGCGGCAGGTCGGGGCCGAACCATGGTTCCAGCAGGGCGCGCGTTTCTTCGGGGCCAAGGGCCCGGGCGGTGGCGATGCCGGGAGTGGTGGACAGGACGTCGAGGACGGCGCGGGTCTGGATCGCGATCTGGTCGGCGGGGGCCGAGATGCGGATTGTGGCGCTGTCCGTCAGGGCGGCGCTCCAGCGGTCGGCAAGGCGGCCCGAGGCCATGGACAGGGCCATCGCGAAGACCGCCAGAAACGCCATCGCGGCGGCGGTGAAGCCGGTCAGCCAGGCGGTCGGGCCGGTGGGGGGCACCACGCGGGCCGACTGCGGGTCGGTGCGGAACAGGGCGATGAGGCGCCTCACAGGTCGGCCCCGGCCAGTTGCACCCGCCGCTGCGCGATGCGCAGCACGCGCGCGGCCACCTGTGCCTTGGCGGCGCGGATCAGGTTCAGGTCATGCGTGGCGATCAGGATCGTCCGGCCCATCTTGTTCAGTTCGACCAGCAGTTGCAGCAGCCGCAGCGACATATCCCAGTCCACGTTCCCCGTCGGCTCGTCCGCCAGGATCACGTCCGGTCCGATGATGACCGCCCGCGCCAGCGCGGCCCGCTGCCTCTCTCCGCCGGAAAGCGAAGGCGGCAACTGCCCCGCGACCGAGGCGAGGCCGACCCAGGTGAGCAACTCGGTCAGATCCTGCACCGGCACGTCCCGGCCCGACACTGACAGGGGCAGCGTCACGTTGGCGGCCAAGGGCAGATGGTCAAGGAACTGGCAGTCCTGATGCACCACCCCGATCCGCCGCCGCGTGCGCGCGATGTCATCGCGCGACAGGCTGCGCACATCGCGGTCAAAGAGCGTGATCCGCCCGGCCGTCGGCAGAAGATCGGCGTAGCACAGCTTCAAAAGCGTCGTCTTGCCCGATCCGGAAGGCCCTGTGAGAAAGTGAAAAGACCCCGGCGGAAGCCGCAACGAGACCTCCGACAGCAACTCTCCGCCGCCATAGCTGTAGGCGACATTGTCAAAGGCGATCACGGGCTGGGGGTCCTTGGCATGGCGCGGCGGGCGGTTTGGCAGGCAAGATTGCCGAAGAAGTCACGGGTTTCAATCGCATGTAGCCCTTCGTTAATGAGCAAGGCTTGGATAAGCCGGCCATCGCGGTTACAACATCACCAGGGAACGGGAAAACCGGACGGGGACCTTTGCATGCGATTGATGTGCCCGAACTGCGACGCAGAGTATTCGGTTGACGATGCAGCCATACCGCCCAGCGGGCGCGACGTGCAATGCTCGAACTGCGGACACGCCTGGTTTCAATTGCATCCCGACGCAGAACGCGAGGCCGAGACGATGAAGGCGCTGCTTGCAGCAAGCCCGTCAGCGGTCGCAAAGCCCGCCGAACCGGTCCCGGTTGCCGTAGCGCCTGCCTTGGCCGAAGCGGCGGTTGCCCCCGCGCCACTCGCCACCCCGCCCGATCCGGCGCCGGTTGAGACCCGTCCCGCCGCCGCGCTTCATGCGGTGCCGACCGCCGAGCCCGCAACACCCCCGCCGGATGCCGCAGAGCCGCCGTCGGCTGAGACGTCCGATGCGGCAGAGGACACCGACGACAGCGGGATCGTGGGGGCGACGGTGGTGCAGATGCACCCGGCTGTGGCCCCCGCGCCACGCACGCTGGACGAGAACCTGCTGGCCATTCTGCGAGAGGAGGCAGCGCGCGAAACGGCCGTCCGCCGTGCCGAGGCACCCGCCATGCCGGAGGTTCAGCCAGACCTTGGCCTGACGGCAGCGGCGCCTGCGCCAGAGCCGACACCAGAGCGAAACGCCATCGCCAGTGCGCCGCCAGTCACGGACCTCGACGCTATGGAGGCCATGCAGGGCACCGGCGACCGCGTGGCGCCCCGCCGCGACCTGTTGCCCGACATCGAGGAAATCAACTCGACCCTGCGCGCCGGCAGCGAGGCCCGTGGGGCCGAGGCCGAAGCGCTGATTCTGGCCGAAAAGGCACGGACGCGGGGCGGGTTCCGCGCCGGGTTCGTGGTGACCCTGATGATCGCCGTCCTGCTGACCGCCGCCTACACGATGGCGCCGCGCATTGCCCAACATCTGCCGGGGTCTGCCCCCGTGATGGCTAGCTATGTGCAAGGCGTCGATGTCGCGCGCGTCTGGCTGGACGACACGATGCAGCGGGCCGTGGGCGCGCTGCGTGGGCTGACCGGCGAGACGCCCTAGGGCTCAGAACAGGTCCAGAAGGCGGCGCAAGTAGTCGCGCTCGGCTTCGGGGCGGGCGAGTTCGCCCTGACGGCGGCGGATTTCGCCCAGCAGTTCTTCGGCCCGGCGATAGACATCCTCGCCCTGCAAGAGGTTGCGGTCCGATCCGATGCGCGCGCCGTCGCCGGGTTCGCGGCCGAGGGGGTCGCGCTGGCTTTGCGGATCGGCACGGCCGAAAGCCTCGCCCTGGCCGGGGCCGTCCTGGCGCTGCTGTTCCTGCGCCAGCGCCTCGCCCAGGGACCGCATGCCTTCACGCAGCGCCTCCATCGCCTCGGCCTGACGGTCAAGCGCGCCGGGAAGGTCGCCCTCGCGCAGCGCCTCTTCGGCCTCGCGCATGGCCCGGCCCGCGTCGTCAAGACGCTGGCGCCCGGCCTCGCCCTGTTCCGTTCCGTCGCCCGGAAGCTGGCCCTGGCCCAGTTCCTGCAGCCGCTGGCGCAATTCACGCTGGCGGTCGGAGAGGGAGCCCTGCCCCTGCTGGTCGCCCTGGCCCTGACCTTGCCCCGGCTGCTGCCCCTGGCCCTGCTGGCCTTCGCCCGGCTCTTGCCCCTCACCCGGCTGGCCGTCCTGCAACTCGCGGAAGGCCTCGTCCGACAGGCCCTGCTGATCGCGCAGGGTCTGGCCCAGGTCGCGCATCGCCTGATTGCCCTGGCCTTGCCCCTGACCGCCCTGCCCTTGCGTGACCTGCATGTTCTCCATCAGCTGACGCATCATCTCCATCAGCTCGGCCGCTTCGGCCATGCGGCCCTCTTCCATCAGCTGCTGGAGACGGTCGAGCATCTCTTGCAGCTGGTCGCCGGACATCTGCAGGCCTTCGGTATCCTGCTGCGGCTGGTCGCCCGGGTTCTGCTGGCTCTGCTCGGCCAATTGGCGCATGTAGTCGTCGAGCGCCTCTTTCATCTCCTGCATCAGCTCGTCGATCTCGGCCTTGTCGGCGCCGTTCTTGATCGCCTCGTCCAGACGGTCCTGCGCGCGCTGCAGGCGCTGCAGGGCCGAGGCGAGGTCGCCCTCCTCGAACATCAGGGCGATGTTCCACAGCTCCTCGGCAATCTCGTCGCGGACCTCGGGCGTCAGGCTGGCCTGTTGCAGGTCCAGCCGCCGCAGGGCGACGCGCAGGCGCAGCCAGCCGCGTTCGTTGCGGATGAAGCCCTCGGGCTTGTGCGTGATCGCCTTTAGGATCTGGACCGATGGCTTGACGTTCGCGATGTTCCACAGAAGGTCGCGCCGCATCTCGATCACCGCTGCAGCCAGCGGATCGAAGAAGCGCTTGCCGGGCAGGACCATCGACAGCGGTTCGGACTGGCCCGTCTGCATTGCGGCATCCGTCGCCTCCAGCCGCACCTGTACGGGCAGATTGGCGAAGGGGTGCTTGGACACGTCGTCGATCAGCGCCTCTTCGAACTTGGCGCGGTCGCCGCGGATGGGCATGGGCAGGTCGAGGATCAGGGGATCGCGCGCCTCGGGCTCGACGGTCAGGCCGTAGCGGCGATCGACCTTTGCAAGGTCGAGCGTGATGGTCGCGTGGCCGCCGGTGACGCCGTAGTCATCCTCGGCGGCGAAGGGCAGGCGCATGTTGCCGTCCTGCTCGCGCGTCGCCTCGCCGGTGACGGACACCATGGGCAGGGCATCCGGCGTCGCGATGATCTGCCAGACGCGACCGTTCGGCCCCGCAACCTCGATCTGCCCGGACTGGGCAATGGTGAATTCCTGCGCGGGGTCCGAGGCGGGGGGGACGTCGGTGCCGGGGCGGCCCGAGACGGTTTCGGCCAGCGTCAGCGCACCGACCTCGCCGTAAAGTCGCACCTGCACGCGGCTGCCGACGGGCACAGCGACCTCTCCGGCGTCGATGTCGTTGAGGTAGAGCGCGGGCTTGCCGGTGTAGGGCGGCGGCTGGATCCAGCCCTCCCACGCGGGGCCTGCCGCCAGCGCCTCGGCCGCGCCGGGGGCGAGGCCGGTGACCGAGGCCGCGCGCCAGAGCGAGCCGAACAAGAGCGCCATGACCATGCAGGTCAGCGCGATGTAGCGCAGGCCAAAGGGGTCGCGACGCGAGAGTTTCAGGTCGGGCGGGACAGGTTTCGCGCCCGCCGCCCGCGCCGCCATCCGCGCGCGGTGCGCGGCCCAGACGGCGGCCGAGGCGGGATCACTAGCGCCGATGGCCTGCGTGTCGGCCAGTGTCGCAAGGGGCCGCCCCGGCAACGTCGCATCCAGCCGCGCGACCGCATCGGTCCGCGTCGGCGGCATGAAGGTACGCCAGCCCGTCCAGACCGCCCAGGCCCCGCCCGCGACAGCCGCGACAAGTCCGATCCACACCGCCTCGACCGGCAGCGTATCCTGCAGGCCAAAGGACAGCGCGGCCAGCACCGCAAGAAGGATGGTCCAGAGCGGCCAGAAGCTGCGCACCCCCCGTTCCGCCCAGAGCCCGGCCAGCGTCAGTCGCAGCGGCACCGTAAGGCGCGCCAGCGTGGTGTCGTTGAGCCTGTCGGTCGGCCCATTCTGGTTCGGACGGTCGGTCATCAGGCCTCGCCGTTCGGGGGTCGTGCCGCAGGAGATACCGCGGTCACAGCCACGGGGGGATGGTATCTCTTTCCAGGATTTCCTCAAGCGTCGGGCGCGCGCGAATGACGGCGAAGTGATCCGCTTTCACCAGAACCTCGGGCACCAGCGGGCGGGTGTTGTACTCGGACGCCATCACCGCGCCGTAGGCGCCTGCCGAGCGGAAGGCCACCAGATCCCCCTCGGCCAGCGCGGGCAAGGAGCGGGCCTTGGCGAAGGTGTCCCCCGTCTCGCAGACCGGACCGACCACGTCAAAGGGCGCAGGCTCGCCCCCCGGGGCGGGCTCGACCACCGGCACGATGTCATGGTGCGCGCCGTACATCGAGGGGCGGACAAGGTCGTTCATCGCGGCGTCGAGGATCAGGAAATCGCGCCCCTCGCCGTTCTTGACGTAGATGACACGGGACACCAGCAGCCCCGCGTTGCCGGAGATCAGCCGCCCGGGTTCGATCTCGATCTCGCATCCCAGATGCCCGACCGTGCGCTTGATGAGGTCGCCGTAGTCGGTGGGCAGGGGCGGGGCGTCGTTCGAACGGGTGTAGGGAATGCCAAGGCCGCCGCCGAGGTCGAGGCGAGTGATGCTGTGGCCGTCGGCGCGCAGCGCGAGGGTGAGTTCTGCGACCTTGCGGTAGGCCTGCTCGAAGGGGTCGAGTTCGGTGAGCTGGCTGCCGATGTGCACGTCGATCCCGACGACGCGCAGGCCCGGAAGGGCTGCGGCCTCGGCATAGACCTCTCGCGCGCGGTCGATGGGGATGCCGAACTTGTTCTCTTTCTTGCCGGTCGCGATCTTCTCGTGCGTGCGGGCGTCCACGTCGGGGTTGATGCGGACGGTGATCGGGCAGGTCACGCCGAGCGAGGTGGCCACCTCGGACAGGGCACGCATCTCGGGCTCGGACTCGACGTTCAGCTGGCGGACCCCGCCGGTCAGCACCAGCCGCATCTCCTCACGCGTCTTTCCCACGCCGGAAAAGACGATCCGCTCGCCGGGAACGCCCGCCGCGCGGGCCCGCAGGTATTCCCCGCCAGAGACCACATCCATCCCTGCGCCGAGGTCGCCGAGGGTTTTCAGGACCGCGACGTTGGAAAGGGACTTCACCGCGAAGCAGACCAGGTGCGGCAGGGGAGACAGGGCCTCGGTGAAGAGGTGATAATGCCGCGTCAGGGTCGCGGTGGAATAGACGTAAAAGGGCGTGCCCACCGCCACCGCGATGTCGGGGAGCGCCACATCCTCGGCGTGAAGGATACCGTTGCGGTAGAGGAAATGGTCCAAGCGTGGTGCCTTTTGCTTAGGTCGGAGCCGGGGGGTTTCACACCCCCCGCACCCCCCGTGGGATGTTTGGGGACAGAAGAAGTCAGCGGGGCCTTGAGCGGAGGAAAAGGTAAAGCGGCAGGCCACAGCTGACGCCGATGCAGTAGGTGGCGGGGATGGCGACAAGGGCCAGCCAGTCGCGGCGCGGCACGCTCTCGCCGAGGATCCAGACCGTCAGGGCGATGGCCGAGATGATGAGGTCCCAGGTGAGGCCCGTGGTCGAGGCATTGACGTACCAGGCGTCGATCAGGCCGGACAGGCCGGTCCCCGTCTCGCGCATGTAGGCGAGAAACCACGACATCGGGTGGATCGCGCCCCAGACGGTCAGGGCCAGGAAGACCAGCCGCAGCGGTGTCATTCCTTGTAGACCCATCCGGCGCGCGCCTCGCCGCTGATCGTGATGCCGTCGGTGCGCGCCTTGCTGGCGGGGGGCTGGGGGTCGCCGTCGGCGCCGCAGGCGGCGAGGAGGACGAGAGCGATCAGGGCATAACGCATGAGACGACCTTCAGTTGATGGCCGAGGAGGCGCTGACGCCGACCCCGCCGATGCTGCCCGAGACGGTGGGCACGACAGACACCCCGCCCGGGCCGATCACGATGCCCGCGCCAAGCCGTGGCCCGGAGCAGGCACAAAGTACGAGGCAGAGAAGGAGCGCCCGCCTCACAGCAGGGCCTTCCACCGCGCCACCTGCGCGCGCACCTGCGCCGGGGCCGTGCCGCCGTGAGAGGTGCGGCTGGCCACGGAATTGTCAACGCCCAGAACGGAATAGACCTCTTGCGTGATGCCGTCATGGGCCGACTGCATCTCGGCCAGCGTCAGGTCGGGCAGATCGCAGCCCCGCGCCTCGGCCAGGGCCACCAGCCGCCCGGTGACGTGGTGGGCATCGCGGAAGGGCAGGTTGAGGCTGCGCACCAGCCAGTCGGCCAGATCGGTCGCGGTGGAAAAGCCGCTGGCAGCCGCGGCGCGCAGGGCATCGCGGTTCGCCGTCATGTCCGACACCATCCCCGTCATCGCGGCCAGCGACAGCATCAGGCTGTCGGCGGCGTCGAAGACCTGTTCCTTGTCTTCCTGCATGTCCTTGGAATAGGTCAAGGCAAGGCCCTTCATCACCGTCATCAGGGCCACGTTCGCGCCGAGGATGCGCCCGATCTTGGCCCGGATCAGCTCCGCCGCATCAGGGTTCTTCTTCTGCGGCATGATGCTGCTTCCGGTCGTCCAGCGGTCGGAGAGGCGGACGAAGCGGAACTGGGCCGAGGACCAGATCACCAGCTCTTCGGCAAAGCGCGACAGGTGCAGGGCGCAGATGCTGGCCGCCGCGAGGAATTCCAGCGCGAAGTCCCGGTCGCTGACGGAATCGAGGCTGTTCGCCGTGGGCCGGTCGAAGCCGAGGGCGGCGGCGGTCATGGCGCGGTCGATGGGGAACGAGGTTCCCGCCAGCGCAGCCGCCCCCAGCGGACATTCGTTCATCCGCGCGCGGGCATCGGCAAAGCGGCCCCGGTCGCGCGCCAGCATCTCGACATAGGCCAGCATGTGGTGGCCCCAGGTCACCGGCTGCGCGGTCTGCAGGTGCGTGAAGCCCGGCATCACCCAGTCCGCCCCCGCCTCGGCCTGCGCGACAAAGGCGCGCATCAGGGCGGTGATCGCCTCGCCCGCCGCATCGCACTGGTCGCGGACCCACAGGCGGAAATCGACCGCGACCTGGTCATTCCGGCTGCGCGCGGTGTGCAGGCGGCGCGCTGGGGCGCCGATCACCTCGGCCAGACGCGCCTCGACGTTCATGTGGATGTCTTCGTATTCGGTGCGAAAGGGGAACGTGCCCCCCTCGACCTCTGACAAGACCGTGAGAAGGCCTTCCCCGATCGCGGCCGCATCGCTATCCGTCAGAATGCCGGTGGCGGCGAGCATGGCGGCATGCGCGCGGCTGCCGGCGATGTCCTGCGGGGCGAGGCGACGGTCAAAGTCGATGGAGGCGTTGATCGCCTGCATCACTGCGTCCGGTCCGACCGCGAACCGCCCGCCCCACATGGCGTTCGCCCGGGACGGTTGGACCGGGGGCCGGACCTCGGGGGCTGTGTCGGTGTTGGCGGGGGGCTTGTCGGCCATCGCTTGGGAACTTTCGGAGGGATCATGCGTCGTCTTCTTGCCGTGCTCTACACTCTGGCTGCGCTTGGCGCAAATCCGGCCCTTGCCGATACCGCCGCGGCCGAGGCGGCCAAGGCGGGGGACATGCGCAAGCTGGTCATCCACGCCGAAGCGCAGCCCCTGCCCGCAGCGACGCTGGTCGCGCTGGACGAAGCCGAGCATTCGCTGGCCGAATGGCAGGGGCAGTGGGTGGTGGTGAACTTCTGGGCCACCTGGTGTGCGCCCTGCCGCAAGGAGATGCCCGCGCTCGACGCGCTGGCGGCCAGCGGGCAGACCGTCGTGACGGTGGCCACGGGGCGCAATGCGGTCCCCGCGATCGAGCGGTTC
>CAZVIS010000062.1:3344-13269 GCA_964627355.1 uncultured Rhodobacterales bacterium | reverse complement strand
ACGAAAAGCACGATCAGCGGAAGGATGCCCTGCTGCTGGCTGTCGGTGAGGTCGGTGACGATGCCGATGGACAGGGGTGCGATGAAGGACGTGGCCTTGCCAGTCAGCGCATAGAGGCCGAACGCCTCGGTAATGCGCGCGGGGTCCGCCTGGCGCACCATCATCGTGCGGCTGGCCGATTGCATCGCCCCCCCTGCCGCGCCGATCAGTCCACCGAGGACGTAGAAGGCGATATCAGGAAGGCGGCTTTCCGGGCCGACGGGCAGGCCGAAGACTGCCTCACGCGAGACGAACACGATCCCGATGGTGACCAGCGTCAGCACGATCACGGTAAAGGCGATCACCGGTTTCGGGCCGAACCGGCTGTCCGCCTTTCCCCCCAACCAGGCGAAAAGGGCGCCGGTGATGGTGCCGAGAATGCCGAAGATCCCCACGTCGATCACGGTCCACCCCAGCACCCCCGCCGCATAGAGGCCGCCGAACACATAGATGCCGTTCAGCGCATCCCGGTAGAACATTGAGGAGAGGAGATAGGCCGACAGCGACCGCTGCGCCGGCAGGCGGGCAAGGCTGGCCTTGAGGTCCGGCCAGGCAGAGCGGGCCGCCTGAGCGATGCTCACGGCACCCGGCTTCTTCGGTTCCCGCACCCAGAGGAAGAAGGGAATCATGAAGACCGCGAACCACAGCGCCGTCAGCGGCCCGACCGACCGCGTGCCCTCGCGCATCTCCGGGTCCAACCCGAAGATCGGCGAAATCCCGATCAGCGTAACACCCGCCTTGTTCTCGGCCAAGAGCGTCAGCATAAGGATCAGCGCGACCATCCCGCCCAGATAGCCAAAGGCCCACCCGGTGCCCGACATCCGCCCCATCTCCTCGGGTGAACAAAGGTCAGGCATCATCGCGTTGGTGAAGGTCGTCGCGAACTCCATCCCGATCAGGCCGATGCAGAAAGACAGCATGATGAAGGTCAGGTTGAAGCTGTCGGGCGCCGCGTACCACAGGCCCGCCGCGCCGCAGACATACATGACCGAGAAGACCCAGATGAACCGCATCCGCCCGCCCGCCTTGTCGGCGATGGAGCCTAGAAGCGGCGAGAAGACCGCAATCACAAGGCCCGCCGCCCCGATGCCATATCCCCAGAACGCCTGGGCGGCCGAGCCGTCGCCCAGAAGGTCGTTGATGTAGGGCCCGAAGATGAAGGTCAGCAGCAGCGTGTTGTAGGGCTGGCTTGCCCAGTCGAAGAAGTACCAGCCCCAGATCCGCCGCCCCGCCGATGCCATGCCCGCCCCCGTTTCTTGGGCGGATCAAGCCTGAAACGGCGTGACCACGCAAGGGCGGGGGGCCAGCCCCCCGCACCGCCCGGGATATTTGTACAGGAAAGACGGGGTCAGGGGGCGGTTGGCGGCCAGGGGCGCAGCGCGTCGGCGGCGATCCAGGCCTGAACCCAGTCGGGCAGGGGCGGCGACGTCTCGGGCTTGCCCATGGCGGCGAGGATGCGGGCAGGGGGCACGATGCCCGCCTTCGAGGTGAAGGCCGAACGGATGAGGACATGCGAGGTGCAGTCGCCGTCCTTCCACATGCTTTGCTCAATGTAGAGGAACCGCGCGTCCCAGCCGATGCATTGCGTGCGCATGGTCAGCCGCGCGAAGGCCTGCACCCGGCGGCGGTAGCGCGTCGTGTTGCCCGCGACCGTCAGCCCCCAACCGTTCGCCGCGAGCACCTTATCCAGCCCCATCCGCCGCGCCATCGGGATGCGCCCAAGGTCATAGATCGTCAGCGTGCGCCCGTTGTTCAGTTCGTTCCAGGGGTCGAGGTCCCAGGGCCAGCAGACATGCTGCGAAATGTGGGGATCGGTGACCCCCATCGGCGGGGCGCGGCGGACCGACCAGAGGGCATAGGCGAGGCGGAGGAAGGGATACATGCGCGAACCTCTCTGCCCCCGGGGTGCCGCAGTGCGGCGCGGGCGTCAAGCAGAACGCCGCGGCAGATGCGGAAACGGTTGCCCCCGCGCGGGCCATGCGCTACCCCTGCCACAACCCCTAGTAGGCGGAGCCGACCCGTGACCTCCATAGCGCAGATCCTTCTTCTGATCCTCGACGTCGCGCTGTGGATCATTCTGGCGCATATCATCATGTCCTGGCTGATCAATTTCCAGGTTCTGAACCTGCGCCAGCCGCTTGTCGCGCAGCTGTGGGACGGACTGAACCGTATCCTCGAACCGCTCTACAGCCGCATCCGGTCCTATCTGCCCGCCATGGGCGGCATCGACCTTGCGCCCCTGATCGTCATCATCGCGATCTACGCGCTGCGCATCGTGATCCGGAACAATCTCTAACCCGTTCACGAAGGCTTAACCCTGTCGCCCGAAGACTTCCCCCCGTTCCTGGAAATCACGCGCATCCCGGGGGGAGGGCCGATGCCCGAGGCTGCCGATCTGCTGCATTCGGTCTTCGGTTTCGCCAGCTTTCGCCCCGGCCAGGCCGAGATTGTCGAGGCGGTCAGGGCCGGGCGCGATGTGCTGGCCATCATGCCGACAGGCGGGGGCAAGTCGCTGTGCTTTCAGTTGCCCGCGCTGTGCAGGCCGGGGGTGACGGTGGTGATCTCTCCCTTGATCGCGCTGATGCGGGATCAGGTGCGCGCGCTGAAGGCGGCAGGAGTCGAGGCGGGGGCGCTGACCTCGGGCAATACGGAGGACGAGACGGAAGAGGTGTTCGGCGCGATCGATGAGGGGCGGCTGAAGCTTCTGTACATCGCGCCGGAACGGCTCGCGGCGCATGGAACGCTTGGGCTGTTGCGCCGGGCAGGCGTCACGGCGATTGCAGTGGACGAGGCGCATTGCGTCAGCCAGTGGGGCCACGACTTCCGCCCGGATTACCACCGCATCGGCGCATTGCGCACTGCACTTGGTGTGCCCCTCTCGGCCTTCACCGCCACGGCGGATGAGGAGACGCGGGCCGAGATTGTCGAACGCCTGTTCGGCGGTCGCGACCCCGAGACCTTCCTGCGTGGGTTCGACCGGCCGAACATCCACCTCGCCTTTGCCGTCAAGGACAACCCCCGCCGTCAGGTCCTGTCCTTTGCCGCGGCGCGCAAGGGCCAGTCCGGCATCGTCTATTGCGGCACGCGGGCCAAGACCGAGACGCTGGCGCAGGCCTTCCGCGAGGCGGGGCATTCGGCGCTGGCCTATCACGCGGGGCTGGAGGCGGATGAGCGCAGGCGGGTCGAGGCGGCGTTCCAGCGCGAGGACGGGCTGATCGTGGTGGCCACGGTTGCCTTCGGCATGGGGATCGACAAGCCGGACATCCGTTGGGTGGCCCATGCGGACCTGCCGAAGTCGATCGAGGGCTATTATCAGGAGATCGGCCGCGCAGGGAGGGACGGGGCGGCGGCAGAGACGCTGACGCTGTACGGGGCCGATGACATCCGGATGCGCCGGGCGCAGATCGACGAGGGGACGGCGCCGGCGGAGCGGAAGGCGGCGGATCATGGGCGGCTGAATGCGCTTCTGGGCCTCGCCGAGGCGACTGGGTGCCGGCGGCAGGTGTTGCTCCGCTATTTCGGCGAGGATCCCAGCCCTTGCGGCAATTGCGACCTCTGCGACCGGCCGGCGGCGCTGTTCGACGGGACGCTGGCGGTCAGGAAGGCGCTGTCGGCGGTGCTGCGAACGGGGGAATGGTTCGGGGCGGGGCATCTGATCGACATCCTGACCGGAACTGCGACCGAGAAGGTGCGCGAGCGGGGGCATGACAAGCTGCCGACCTTTGCCGTGGGCCGCGACCTGTCCAAACCCGCCTGGGGTGCCGTGTTCCGGCAGATGATGGGGCGCGATCTTTTGCGGCCCGACCCCGAGCGGCATGGCGCCCTGCGGATGACGGATGCAGCGAAACCGATCCTGCGCGGCGAAGAGAATGTGACCCTGCGGCAGGATACCATCGCCGCGGCCACCCCCGGCCCGGCGGTGCGCGCGCAGGTGTCGGACGAGGACGCGGCGCTGCTGTCCGCGCTCAAGGCGAAACGGCGTGCGCTGGCCGAGGCGCAGGGGATGCCCGCCTACATCGTCTTTCCCGACCGCACGCTGATCGAGATGGCCGAGCGGCGTCCCGCGACGCTGGATGACATGGCAGGGATCACCGGGGTCGGCGCGAAGAAGCTGGAAAGCTATGGCGCTGCGTTTCTGGAGGTGATTACCGGGGCGGCAGCGGTCCCCCTGCACCCCGCGCGGATGCGGCTGGCGGGGCGGGATGCGGGCACGCTGTTTGACCGGCTGGCCGAGGTGCAGCTGACGCTGTCGCGGGGCGAGGATGGGACGGGCAAGTACCTCTCCTGCACCCACACCACGCTTCGTCACATCGCCGAGGAGCGCCCCTCAACCCTGGCCGAGTTGGGCCGCATTCAGGGCATGGGCGAACAGAAGGTCGAACGCTTCGGCGAGGCTTTCCTTGCCGTGATCGCAGAAGGCTAGTTCAGCCAGACCACACCTGCGTTGACGGCACTCGCCAGCGTCACCCAGGCGGCATAGGGCAGGAACAGGACCGCCGCCAGCCGGTCGCGGCCCCATTCCGCCACGATGAAGGCGAGAATGAAGGCCAGCATCCCGAGGATGATCGCCAGCCCCCCGAGCGGCATATGCAGCCCGAAGAACACCGCCGACCAGCAAAAGTTCAGCGCCATCTGCCCGATCCACAGCCCCCGCGCCCCGCCGTCCAAGAGCTTGCGCGCCCCAGCCCAGCCGATCAGCAGGTAAAGCACCGTCCAGATCGGCCCAAAGACCCAGCCGGGCGGGGTGAACCACGGTTTCGCCAGTGCCGCGTACCAGTCGCCCGGCGGGAACGACAGGCCGAGGCCCGTACCGATGCCAAGGACGCCCAGCATCATCACCGCATGGATCGCAATTCGCTTCATCGGGCATCCTTCGTTTCCGGCGGCGACCCTAGGACGCTGCGACCTGGATGGAAAGGCGCCAAGGGCCTGATAGGTTCCCCCCATGGAGTTCGAGACCCTTCTCGCCGACTACCGCGCCTGCCGCATCTGCCGGGATGCGCCGCGCTTTGGCGCACCCCTGCCGCATGAACCGCGGCCGATCATCCAGGCCTCGCCCCGGGCACGCCTCTGCCTTGCGGGGCAGGCGCCGGGGACGCGGGTGCATGCCTCGGGGCGGCCCTTCACCGATCCCTCGGGGGTGCGGCTGCGGGGCTGGCTGGGGATGGACGAGGCGACCTTCTACGATCCGGACCGGCTGGCGATCGTGCCGATGGGGGGTTGCTTTCCCGGGCTCGATGCCAAGGGCGGCGACCTGCCGCCGCGCCGGGAATGTGCGCCAGCGTGGCGCGCGCGGCTGATGGCCGCCTTGCCAAAGGTCGAGCTGATCTTGCTGGTCGGGCAATACGCGATGCGCTGGCATCTGGGGGCGGCGTGGTCCGGGAGCCTGACGGGGATGGTCCAGGACTGGCGGCAGGTCCATGCCGAGGCGCGAAACCCGCGCCTGCTGCCCCTGCCTCATCCCAGCTGGCGCAACAACGCCTGGCTGCGGCGCAATCCCTGGTTCGAGACCGAGGTTCTGCCCCTTCTGCGGTCCGAGGTCGCCCGCCTGAACCGCTGAGGGTCAGGCCGGTTCTGCCGCATCGGAGATCAGGGTGATCGGGATCGCATCGTTCGGCAAATGCTCCGAGATCGCCTCGAAGATCGCGTTTCGGCGCAGAGGCTTGGTCATGTAGCGGTCGATCCCGGCGGCCAGGATATCTTCGGCATCTCCGTCCATCGCGTGGGCGGTCAGCGCGACGATGGGAACATGGCGGCCCGTCCCCTCTTCGGCCTTGCGGATAGCACGGGCAGCGTCGCGGCCGTCCATCTCGGGCATCGAGATGTCCATGAAGATAAGGTCGGGGTTGAGGTCATTCCACATCTCTACCGCCTCGCGCCCGTTGTTGGCGAAGGTCAACTCGATGTCGAAGTCCTTGACCATCTTGCGGAAGACAAGCTGGTTGGTCCGGTTGTCCTCGGCCGCAAGGATGCGCATGCGGCGCGTTGGCTTGGCGACAGGCAGCACCGGTGCGGGCGCAGGAGCAGGGCCGCCCATGGCCTGCAGGCGGGCATAAAGCTCGGACCGCAGGACGGGTTTCTGCAGGATCGCGGACAGATGTTCGGCACCCGCCCTCTCGCGCACCACCGCAGGGTTCGAGGACAGAAGGACGATCGGCAGCGCATGTCCCGCCGCGCGCAGGGCGGTTGCCAGCGTCAGGCCGTCCATTTCGGGCATGTCGTGATCGGTCAGGACGATGTCGAAGGCGCTGTCCTTGGACAGCACGTCCAGCGCCTCGGCCCCGCTGCGGCAGAGATGCGTCTCGATCCCGCAGGTGGACAGCTGCCGCTCGATGATGGTGCGATTGATGAACTGGTCGTCCACCACCAGCGCCCGGCGCAGGTTCACCGGAACGCGCGGCACGGCGTCGGGTTCGCACACCGGAAGCGTCACGCGGAACCCGAAGCAGGACCCCTTGCCCGGTTCGCTGTCCACCCAGATCTCGCCCCCCATCCGCTCGATCAGGCGGCGGGTGATGGCAAGGCCCAGGCCCGTCCCCTCGAACTTGCGGTTGGCAGCGCTTTCGACCTGGCTGAACTCGTCGAAGATCAAGGACAGCTGGTCGGGCGGGATGCCGATGCCGGTATCCTCGACCGTGATGTGCAGTTGCTGGCCACCCTCTTCCTCGATCCCCACCACCCGGACAAGGACATGTCCCGCCTCGGTGAACTTGACGGCATTGCCCATCAGGTTCGTCAGGATCTGCCGCAGGCGCCCGGGGTCGCCGACATAGCGGGTGGGCAGGAACATGTCGAAGTCGATCATCAGGTCCAGCCCCTTGCTGCGCGCGCGCGGCTGCAACAGCATCGCCACCTCGTGGATGGTGCGTTCCAGGTCGAAGGGCTCTGGGTGCAGGGTCAGGCGTTCCGCCTCGATCTTCGAATAGTCGAGGATGTCGTTGATGATGACCAGAAGCGCCTCGCCCGACGACCGGATCGTCTCGGCGTACAGACGCTGATCCTCGGTCAGGGTGGTGTCGCACAGAAGCTCGGCCATACCGACCACACCGTTCATCGGCGTCCGGATCTCGTGGCTCATGTTGGCGAGGAAGGCGGATTTGGCACGGTTCGCTGCCTCGGCCGCGGCGCGGGCGGCCATCAGGGCCTCCTGATTCTGGCGTTGGGCGGTGACGTCCACGCGCAGGCCAACGCGGCCGCCATCGGGCGTGGGGCGGTTGATGATGCGGATGCAGCGACCGTCATCGGTGTTGAGCTCGGCCTCGTAGTCGCCTGAGTCGTGGATCGCCAGACGCTCGGCAATCCATGCCTCCTCGCGGCCCGTGGCATCCGGATAGGCCCCAGCATCGACCCCGCGGCGGATGATGTCGTCCAACCGGACACCCGGCTTTACGAAATCGGCGATGGCAGGGATTACGGTGCGGTACTTGTCGTTGGCCATGATGACCCGCCGCTCACGATCAAACAGGACAAAGCCATCCGGAATAGCCTCGATCGCCGCGTAGATCCGCATCTCGTCGGTGATGTCGAGCGCGAGGCACACGATATCGCCGTCAAGCGAGCGGCGATCCTGCAACCGCAACCAGATGCCGCTGGAGAACTTGACGACCAGCGGCGGGATCGGATCGGCGTTCCAGCGGTCCAGCATCTCGGCCTGCCAGTCGTCCATCGAGCGCTCGCCGATATCGACAAGGCCGGTCTCTGCCGCGATGCGCAGGATTTCGGGGTAGGTGGTGCCGGGTGCGACCTTCTGCCCCTCGAACGCGGCGAGGTAGGCGCGGTTGGCCACCACCAGCCGCAGGTGCGCATCGAACACGGCAAAGCCGTCGCGGATCGCGTCGATGGAATCGCGCAGCCGCCGTTCGGCCATCACGGCGGTCGTGTGCGCGGCATCGAGAGCCGAGACGAAGCGGGACTGCTGACCCTTGAGCGCCTCGGCCTCGGACAGGGCGGCGCGGGTGACGGTGCGCTGCTCGACGATCTTGTGGGACAGGGCGCTGGCATGGACGGCGAGCTTTTCATTCGCCGCATGAAGCTCGCGCTTCTTCTGCTCAAGCAGGCGCTCGGCGCCAAGCCTCGCGCGCCGTTCCTTGGCCAGAAGGTCCATCAAGTCCATGTGCCGCAGCCCTGCCAGACGGCGCCCTCGCCAGGGCGTACCGCCGGCCAGTCTTGGCTGAACAGGTTGAATCGGCCCTTAACGCGGCCCCGAATCCCCGTCCGAATCCTTGCCTTGGGCCGTCCCGCCATGCGACCCTTGTGCCATTCAGAGGGCTTCGCCCGGGAGGATTGCGATGCGTGGATTTGTTCTGGCTGCGATGGCGGCATGTTTATTCATCGGCGCCGCCGCCGAGACCTCCGCGCAGGACCTGATCCCACCCAAGCGGCTGATCTACATCGACAATGCCGACCTGCCGGGGGGCGACATCGCCAACCTTCTGGATACGAACATCCAGGCCTGCGAGGTCGCCTGCCTGTCGAACGACCGCTGCACCGCGCTGACCTTCAACAGCCGCGCGGGGGCCTGTTTCCTCAAGGCCGATCCAGGAGAGGCGGCGTTCTACCAGGGCGCCTTCTCGGCGCAGGTGGTGCCCGCTGTGCCGGGCGCGGCCAACCGGGCGGCAGCGCGGTCGGCCGAGCTGACGTTCCTCGGGTCGTGGGAGTACGATCAGGCCCGCGCGCTGGCCCTGGCGCTTGGCGGGCTGCACATCACCGGCACCTTCACGGTCGAGGATCACCAGGCCAGCGCCCGCGAGGCCGAGGCGAACGGCGACTATTTCGGCGCCGCGGCCTATGTCGGCGCCGCGCTGAACGTGACGGACGATGCCGAAGGCTGGGCCGAGTATGCGCGGCTGAACCTGCTGGCGGCCGCGCAGGACAGCCAGAACCCGCAGATGTGGCGTGATCGGGCGGTGCAGGCGGCGACGAACGCTTACCTGCGCAGCGAGGGCGCGGCGCAGCAGCATACGGTGCTGGTGACCCTTGGGCAGGCGCTGGAGCAGGTGGGACGCGGCCGCGATACCGTGCAGGCGTTGCGTCTGGCGCAGGCCCTGCAGCCGCGCGACGACACGGCGGTGGCGCTGGACGATGCCATCGGCAAGTACGGCTTTCGCATCACAGAGAACGAGGTGCAGTCGGATGCCGCCCGCCCGCGCCTTTGCGTGAACTTCTCGGAACCGCTGGCCAAGGCAGTGGATTACGGCACCTATGTTCAGCTTCCGCAGGCGGGGCTGACCGTGACGCAAGCGGGCGACCAGCAGCTTTGCGTCGAGGGGCTCGAGCATGGGGGCCGCTATGCGCTGACTTTCCGCGCGGGGCTGCCTGCGGCGGATGGCCAGCAGATGGCCAAGGCGGTGACGATCACAAGCTATGTCCGCGACCGCTCTCCCGCCGTGCGCTTTCCGGGCCGCGCCTATGTGCTGCCCAAGGGTCCGGGCGCCGCGATTCCGGTCGAGACGGTAAACCTGACGGACCTTGCCCTGACCCTCTACCGCGTGTCGGACCGCAACCTCTTGCGCGCCGTGCAGGGCGACTTCTTCGGCACGCCCATGCCCTATTACCAAGAGGCCGAATTCGCCGACCGCATCGGCGAGGCGCTGTGGACGGGAACGGCGACGGTGACGCAAGAGGTCAACCGCGACGTCACCACCCGGCTGCCGATGGACGAGGCGCTGTCGGGCCTGCCTGCCGGGATCTACGCGCTGAAGGCGGCGATTCCGGGCAAGGACGAATACACGTTCGCCCCGGCGTGGCAGTGGTTCGTGGTGTCCGACCTCGGGATCACCACGCTGTCGGGGACGGATGGGCTTTATGTGGCGGTGGTCAGCCTGGGGTCGGCAGCGCCGAAGGTCGGGGTGACGGTGGAGTTGCTCAGCCGCACCAATGCCGTGCT
>CAZVIS010000062.1:0-3244 GCA_964627355.1 uncultured Rhodobacterales bacterium | reverse complement strand
ACCGCCGCCCTGCCACAGGCCGACGATCCCGGCCGCCCGCTGGAGGCCCGCGTGACCGTCCGCGTCGCGGAAGGCTCGGGCCGCCCGGTGGAGCGGCAGGTGGTCAAGGCGCTCACACCAAGTGCCCCGATGATCGGCCTGAAACCCCTCTTCGACGGCGTGGTGGCCGAGAATGCCGAGGCGCGGTTCAACGTGATCGCCGTGGGGGCGGGGGAAACCCCGGTGCCGATGCAAGTGACATGGGAGCTAACGCGGATCGAGACGCGCTACCAGTGGTATCAGCAATATGGCAACTGGTTCTGGGAGCCGGTCGTAAGCCGCGCCCGCGTGGCCGAAGGGTCCGCCGACCTTGGCGCGGCTCCGGTAGAGATCGCGGGCGCCGTGACCTGGGGCGAGTATGAACTGCTGGTCAGCGAGGTGGGCGGCACGGCCCAGACCTCGACCACCTTCTACGCGGGCTGGTATGCGCCTGCCGACGTCTCCTCCACCCCCGACACGCTGGAATTGTCGCTGGACAAGCCCGCCTACAAGGCAGGCGATACCGCCACGCTGCGCGTGGTGCCACGGGCGGCGGGGACGGCGCTTGTGTCGGTGCTGTCCAACCGCGTGGTGTCGATGCAGGCGGTCGAGGTGACCGAGGGGGAGAACCTGATCCCCCTGACCGTCACCGACGACTGGGGCGCAGGGGTCTATGTCACCGCCTCGGTCATCCGGCCGATGGACGTGGCGGCGGGGCGCAACCCGGCCCGCGCCATGGGCCTTGCCCATGCTGCCATCGACCCCGGCGACCGCGCCCTGAAGGCCAGCATCGAGACGGCGGCCGAGGCTGCCCCGCGCGGCCCGATGCAGGTCGCGGTGAAGGTCGATGGCGTGGCGGCAGGCGATGCCGCCTATGTCACCATCGCGGCGGTCGATGTGGGGATCCTGAACCTGACGGGCTTTCAGGCGCCCGATCCGCAGGGGCACTACTTCGGGCAAAGGAAGCTCGGCGTCGGCATCCGTGACCTCTACGGTCGCCTGATCGACGGGCTGAACGGGGCCGAGGGCGTGGTCCGCTCGGGCGGCGACGCGGGCGCGCAGGCGCGGCTGCAGGCCGACCCGCCGACCGAGGACCTCGTGGCCTTCTTCACCGGGCCGGTGGAGGTGGGGCCGGACGGCTATGCGCGGGCCAGCTTTGACCTGCCGTCCTTCAACGGGACCGTGCGGGTGATGGCAGTGGCCTGGTCCAAGCGCGGCGTGGGTCAGGCGACGGCGGACGTTCTGGTGCGCGATCCGGTAGTGGTGACGGCATCCGTCCCGCGCTTCCTTGCGCCGGGGGACCAGAGCCGCCTGCTCTTGGAAATCGTCCATGCCACCGGGCCTTCGGGACGTATCGGGCTGGATGTGTCGTCCTCCGGGCTGACGCTTGGGGACGTCCCCTCGGGCTTTGACCTTGGCGACCTCGCCAAGGCCACCTTCAGCGTTCCGCTGACGGCAGGCGAGGCGGGGTTGCAGACGGTGCAAATCGCGCTGACCACGCCCGACGGCAAGCAACTGACCAAAACCCTGCGCATTCCCGTGCAGGTAAACGATCCAGACATATCGCGGACCACCCGGCTAGACCTCTCGTCTGGCCAGACCTTCACCTTCGACAACGCAGCCTTTGCGGGCCTGATCCCGGGAACGGGGACGGCCACGCTGGCCGTCGGGCCGATTGCCCGACTGAACGCGCCAGGGCTGCTGGCCGCGCTCGACCGCTATCCCTATGGCTGCACCGAGCAGATCACGTCCAAGGCGCTGCCCTTGATCTATTTCGATCAGGTGGCCCAGGCGATGCAGCTTTCCGGCGCCGAGGGCATCCGCACGCGGATCGAGCAGGCAGTGACCGAAGTGCTGGTGAACCAGGGGTCCGAGGGGGGCTTTGGCCTGTGGTCGCCGGGGTCGGGCGACTTCTGGCTGGACGCCTATGTGACGGATTTCCTGAGCCGCGCGCGGGCGCAGGGCTTCACCGTGCCCGATGCCGCCTTCCGCGCCGCACTCGACAACCTGCGCAACCAGGTCAACTACCAGCCCGATTTCGAGGTGGGCGGGGAGGCGCTGGCCTATGCCCTGATGGTCCTTGCACGAGAGGGCGCGGCGGCCATTGGCGATCTGCGCTACTACGCCGATGTGAAGGGCGACGCCTTTGCCACGCCCATCGCGCAGGCGCAGCTTGGGGCGGCGCTGGCGGCCTATGGCGATCAGGTGCGGGCGGACCAGATGTTCGCGCGCGCCGCCCTGCGGCTGGAGTTCGGGGTCGAGACGGCACAGCTGTACCGCGCCGACTATGGCACTGCGACCCGCGATCTGGCTGCCGTGCTGACGCTGGCGGTCGAGGCGGGAAGCCAGGCGGTGGACCGCGAGGTGCTGACCCAGGCGCTGGCGGGGCGAACGGGGACCCTCTCGACGCAAGAGGCGACGTGGATGCTGCTGGCCACGAACGCGCTGATCGACGCGCCGGGAACCGACGGCATCACCTTCAACGGCCTGCCTCCGTCTGGACCCTTGGTGCGGGTGCTGGAAGGCGGGCCGGTCGAGGTTGCGAACGGGTCGGGCCGGGACAGCTACCTCACCGTCACCGCCTATGGCGTGCCGTCCGAGCCGGAACCGGCAGGTGGCAACGGCTATGCCATCACGCGCAGCTACTACACGCTGGAAGGTGAGGCGGTGGATGTAAGCGCCGGGGTGGCCGCCGGAACGCGGCTGGTGACGGTGCTGGAGATCACGCCCTTCGGCACCGGCGAGGCGCGGCTGATGGTGAACGACCCCCTTCCGGCAGGGTTCGAGATAGACAACCCGAACCTGCTGACCGGTGGCCAGATCGGCGCCCTCGACTGGCTGGAGCTGGAGGGCAACGTCACCCACAGCGAGTTCCGGCAGGAGAGGTTCCTGACCGCGCTCGACCGCTATTCCGCCGACCCGTTCCGCCTGGCCTACATCGTCCGCGCGATCAGCCCGGGCACCTATCACCACCCCGCGGCGTCGGTGGAGGACATGTACCGCCCCGACTTCCGCGCCCGCAGCGAGACGGGACGGATGGTGGTGAGGGAGTGAGAGCAAAGTCCACCGGATATGTGCAGGCGATTGTGGCGGCCAAGGCGCCCGCTCCCGGCCGGGACCAGACAGCCGGCCTCGCCCACAATGGCAGAGTCCATCGCCTCTGCCACGCGGTGCAGCTAACACCTGCCCGGCCGGGACGCCAAAGCGTTCCGGCCCGCGCCTGCCT
>CAZVIS010000061.1:0-13432 GCA_964627355.1 uncultured Rhodobacterales bacterium | reverse complement strand
ACCGCCTTGCGGCAGGCCTCTTCACGGCGGCGGAAGTCGGCGCGCCCCACAAGCGTGAGCGGCTTTTCATCCTTGCCGTCCGCGAGGGCGACGAACTGGCCGACCCCGCGCGCCTGCTCTGGGACCCGGTCGAGTGGCGGGAACCGGACGGAACTGCTGCGCCTCTGGCCGACGCCTCGGGCCAGCGCCAACGAGAACCGGCAGACGAAACTGACGCCTTCGCAGGAAGCGGGGCAGCACGGGATGAACCTGGCGACCACGGCAGCACTTTGGCCAACTCCGCAGATCGACAGTTTCCGCAGCCGGGGTGGCGAGCGAAAGGACGAGAAAGGTCTGGACCGCATGGCGCGCGACTGGCCGACGCCGATGGCGAACGATGGCTGCAAGCCGAGTGCTGGCAATCGCCGGACAGCAGACCTGACCCATGCGGCGGGGATGTGGATGACGCCGACGGCGCGGGATCACAAGGATGGGGCGACGACCTTGGCGAACACGCCGGTGAAAGGCTTACTTGGCCGCCAGGTCCTGGTGACGCCGATGGCTGGGAGCGATACCTGCGATGTGCGCCGGACCTTGAACCCGCTGTTCGTCGAGGCGCTGATAGGCTGGCCCACCGGGTGGACCGGCTTCGCCTCTGTGGCAACGGCGTGGTCCCCCTGGTTGCGGCGCATGCGCTGCGAACTCTGGCAGCTGAATTGCTGGCCGATGGATGAGGTGACGGCATGAAGCAGTCGCGCGTCATGTCGCTGGTCGAGTCCGTGGCGAATGTGGTCGTGGGCTACGGCGTCGCCGTCGTCACGCAGATCTTGATCTTTCCTATCTTCGGCCTGCACACGACGCTGGCGCAGAATTTGAAGCTGGGACTTGTCTTCACCATCGTCTCGATCGGCCGCAGCTACGCCTTGCGGCGGTTTTTCGAGGCGGTCCGAATGCGGTGAGCGAAGCCAAGAACCATGTCGAGCCCCGCAGCTATCTTGCGATCAGATGGCATAGGTGCCGAAGTGTTTCCCAAACTTATCGACTCCGGACTTTCCCAGCAGAGTCAGTTTGTTGTGGAGTTTGTGACCGGGAGACGCGTTTCGGGCCTCGCGCGCCCAAACCTTTGCATCAACCTCCCAAACATCGAAGTTGATTCCATCCGGGGTGAATGCGCAAAGGACGACATCGACACGTTCTAGAAGTGTATTGAGGCATCCCCATTGGGTGTTTCGCCCCTTTGCCGTCCGAAGCGTCGCGCGACGGCCGTCCGGTAGTTTGAGCTCGGTTGCCACTGGGCTGACGAGTTCGCCGATTTGGCTCGCAAGTGCCCGACCAGCCGAGATTCCAAACTCGTAGCCCTCGCGACCCGAGACCTCATCCTGCCCGCCTGCCGGTCCGGATGGTTTGGTCATTGCGACCTTAACAGACTTGGGGAGAAAATCTTCCAACGCGCGGACGGCCACAGAAGCTGCAGAGAGGCTGGGGTTTTCAGTCAAGAACTTGCCGAGTCGAGATGCCAGATCGTGATCCAGCCGAACGGTAATTGAGTCGACCATACGCGCCACCTTTCAAGAGGGTTGATGCATGCATCTTGCCGAACAGCAACACGATTCGTCAAGAGGTATGCATCATACCTCTTGACGATCATTCCTCCACGTTTTCGCAGACGATCAGGCTAGGCGGTAGACCCGACCGCGCCCCTCGACCTTCTCCGATGTAACCTCGAGCCCGAGTTTCTTCTTCAGCGCCCCGGCCATCGCGCCGCGCACCGTGTGACCAAGCCATCCGGTCGCGGCCATTATCTCCTCGATGGTCGCGCCGTCCGGTGCCCGCAGCATGGCGATCAGCGTGGCCTGTTTGGTGCCCTCACGCGGCGTACGCGCCTTGGGCGCGGCAGCGGGTTCAGTGGGAGCATCCGTTGCAGCCTCCTCGGTCGGGGCGTCCGTCGCGCACATGGGCGCGGTGTTCGCGTCCTCGGGCTCGATGCCGATGGCGGCGAGGCCCGCGTCGGTGGCGACAAGCGTGACACCGTGGCCGTCGCCGGTTTCGCGCCACATGGGTTCGCCCTTGCGCAGGTCGGCGTCGGCCTCTTGAAGGAAACCCTTGGCGATCATCGCGCCGACTACCTTGGCGGCGGCACCGCCGCGCAGGCTCTCGGGCAGCGGCAGGGCGATGCGCTCGGGCCGCTGGGCGGCGGCGCTCAGGATCAGGGCTTGGGTGTCGGAAAGATGGGTCATGGATCAGCCCTCCATCGAGGGGCGGCCGAAGCCGAGGATCGGGAGAATGAAGGCCGCGTCCTCGGGGTCGCGGTCCGGCGCTTTCAGCCAGTGTTCCATGGCGGCATGGGCGGTGGCAAAGTCAGGGAACTGGCCAAGCCAGCCGAGGTCGTCGTGGCGGTCAGTCAGAACGAGGCATGGTTGGGTCTGAAGGAGTGTCATCGGGTCGTCTCCGTATCCGGGCCGCGACCATCGCGTCCCTTCTACGAGGCCAAGCCCCGCAGGGCGGGGCTGGCGCGATGGCTGGGTGGGTTACTCGGCGTGTTCTCCCTCGCCGAAAAGGAAATCGGTGATCTTCTGGAGGTCGCTGGCGACGCTGCTGATCGAGCCGACGCTGCCCCAATTGACCGCCTCCGGATCGAAGTTGAAATGATCGTCGCTGAGCGCCTGAAGTCGGGCGAGCATCGCATCGATCTCGGCTTTCTTGCCGATGAAGGCATCGAGGGCTTTCGTGTTGTCGGTCGCGCGGCGGGTCATTTTGGTGGCTCCGTGGTGAGTTGCATCGTTCTTGTGGAGACACGTTCGCTCTGTCCGGGACGCTTATCAACTCGATAAGCATATGTTTTTGAATGATAATCGGAGTCGCCAATGCAGGGCATGAGCGAGCGCCAGTACGCCGCGCATGTCGGGCTGTCGCGGGGCGCGATCCAGAAGGCGAAGACGGCCGAACGGCTTGTGCTGTTCGCGGATGGCAGCATCAACGCGGCCGCCAGCGATGTGCGCCGGGCGGAAACCACCGATCCGTCGAAGACCCGGAAGCCGCCCGAACTGAAGATGAAGGCGGTCCCCGAGGCCGCCGTCGCTGCGGTCGGCGACACGCTGCGCGAACAGGGGCTGGCGGTGCCAGCGGTTGGCGGGGGCACGACCTACCTGCAGGCCAAGACCGCCAACGAGGTTCTGAAGGCGCAGGAGCGGCGCATCCGGCTGCAGAAGCTGAAGGGGGAGTTGATCGAGCGGGCACGCGCGCTGTCGCTGGTGTTCCGGCTGGCGCGGGAGGTGCGGGACGCTTGGGTGAACTGGCCCGCGCGGTCGTCGGCATTGATGGCGGCGGAACTGGGCGTGGAACCGGCCGCGATGCAGAAGGCCTTGGAAAAACATGTACGCGCCCACCTCGACGAACTTGCCGAGGTCCGGCCTGACTTCCGGTGAAACTGGCGACGACCTGACGGATTTCGACGGCGCAGCAGAAATCCTGCGCACCTGGGCTGCGGGGCTGACACCCGATCCGGATCTGACGGTCTCGCAATGGGCGGACCGGCATAGGATGCTGTCGGGTCGCGCCTCTGCAGAACCGGGGCGCTATCGCACGGCGCGCACGCCTTACATGCGCGAGATCATGGACCGGCTGTCGCCCGGCGATGTGATGCAGCGCATCGTCTTCATGAAAGCGGCACAGGTCGGCGCGACCGAGGCGGGCAACAACTGGATCGGCTTTGCCATCCACCAGGCGCCGGGGCCGATGTTGGCCGTCCAACCGACAGTGGAACTGGCCAAGCGCAACTCGCGCCAGCGGATCGATCCGCTGATCATTGAGTCCCCCGACCTGCGGGAGCGGGTCAAACCGGCCCGGTCACGCGATGCGGGCAACACCATGCTGTCGAAGGAATTCGCGGGCGGCATCCTGATCATGACCGGGGCGAACTCGGCGGTTGGGCTGCGGTCTACCCCGGCGCGCTACATCTTCCTTGACGAGGTCGATGCTTATCCGGCCTCGGCCGACGAGGAAGGCGATCCGGTCACGCTGGCGGAAGCGCGGTCGCTGACCTTTGCCCATCGGCGCAAGGTGTTCCTGGTCTCGACGCCCACCATCCGGGGTCTGAGCCGGATCGAACGGGAATATGAGGCAAGCGACCAGCGGCGGTTCTTTGTGCCGTGCCCGCATTGCGGCCATGCGCAATGGCTGAAATTCGACCGCCTGCGCTGGCAGAAGGGCCAGCCGGAGACGGCGGAATATCATTGCGAAGGCTGTGACCAGCCCATCGGCGAACACAACAAGACGGCGATGCTGGAAGCGGGCGGATGGCGGGCAACCGCCGTTGCCGCCGATCCGACCACGGTCGGGTATCACCTATCGGCGCTCTATTCACCGATCGGCTGGCTGAGTTGGGAGCGGATCGTGCGATCATGGGAAGCGGCCCAAGGGTCGGACGAGGCGATCAAGGCGTTCCGCAACACGATCCTTGGCGAGACATGGGTCGAAACAGGGGAAGCGCCGGACTGGCAGCGGCTCTACGACCGGCGCGAGCGCTGGAAATCCGGCACGGTGCCAACGGGTGGGTTGTTCCTGACCGCCGGAGCCGACGTGCAGAAGGACCGGATCGAGGTCGACGTCTGGGCCTGGGGTCGGGGCCTCGAAAGCTGGCTGGTCGATCACGTCGTGATCGAGGGTGGGCCGGACCGGCACGACGCGTGGTCGGAACTGACGGCGCTGCTGGACCGGTCCTGGCCGCATGAACGGGGCGCGCATCTGCGCATCGCGCGGCTTGCCATCGACACGGGCTATGAGGCTCCGGCGGTCTATTCCTGGTCGCGGGCGCAAGGTTTTGCGCAGGTGTCACCGGTGAAAGGCGTCGAAGGGTTCAACCGTTCGAGCCCCGTGTCGGGGCCGACCTTCGTCGACGCGACCGAGGGCGGCAAGCGGCTGCGGCGCGGGGCACGGCTCTGGACGGTGGCGGTGTCGACCTTCAAGGCCGAGACCTACCGCTTCCTGCGGCTGGAACGGCCGACCGAAGAGGACATGGCGGAGGGTGCGGCGTTCCCGCCCGGCTCGGTGCATCTGCCGCATTGGGTCGAGAACGAATGGCTGAAGCAGTTCGTGGCCGAACAGCTGGTGACGGTGCGCACCAAACGCGGCTTCGCCCGGCTTGAATGGCAAAAGCTGCGCGAAAGGAACGAGGCGCTGGATTGCCGGGTCTATGCCCGCGCCGCCGCCTGGATTGCGGGCGCGGATCGCTGGACCGACGAGAAATGGCGCGATCTCGAGGATCAACTCGGGGCGGCGCCAACGGAAATCGATGGTGCGGGGCGGGTCAACCGGCCGCAAGCCGCACCCCAGGGAAAACGGCAGTCGGATTGGCTTGGCCGACGCGGAGGATGGTTCTGACATGGCAGACTGGACGGAAGCCGAACTCGCCGCGCTGCGCCGGGCCTATGCTAGCGGCACGACCCGCGTCAGCTATGATGGGAAATCCGTAGACTATGGTTCGGCCGAGGATCTCCTGGGCCGCATCCGAACCATCGAACGCGCCATCGCCGGAACGACGCGGCCGCTGCCAGTTGCCGGGTTGGCAGGCTTCAGCCGCGGGGATCGCTGATGCCGGCGAACTGGATGGACCATGCCATCGCCTCGGTCGCCCCGCGCATGGCGGCCCGGCGCGTGCTGGCGCGACAGGCCTTCGAAACCCTGACGCGCGGCTATGACGGAGCGTCCAAGGGGCGGCGCACCGACGGCTGGCGCACGCCGGGATCTTCTGCCGACACCGAGATCGGTGTTGCCGGGGCGCTGTTGCGCGACCGGATGCGCGATCTGGTGCGCAACAACCCGCATGCGGCCAAGGCCGTGGCGGTGCTGGTGAACAACATCATCGGTTCTGGCATTATGCCCCGTGCCGCCAGCGGCGATGACAAGCTGGACCGCAAGGTCGATTCCCTTTTCACCCGCTGGACGGCTGATTGCGACGCCGATGGTCAACTCGATTTCTACGGGCTGCAGACGCTGATCTGCCGCGAAATGGTCGAAGCGGGCGAGGTGCTGGTGCGGCGCAGGCTGCGGCGGGCCAGCGATGGGCTGGCGGTGCCGCTGCAATTGCAGGTGCTCGAGGCCGACTTTCTCGATGCCACCAAGTCCAGCAACGTCGGCGCGGATCGTATCGTGCAGGGCATCGAATTCGACCCGGTCGGCAAACGTCGCGCCTATTGGCTGCATCCCGAACACCCCGGCGATGCGCATGGGGCCTTGCGTGGCGGCATCGACAGCCGCCCGGTTCCCGCGACCGAGATCGCCCATGTCTATGAAAAACAGCGCACGCAGGCGCGCGGCGTGCCTTGGGGCGCACCGGTGATCCGGTACCTGCGCGACCTCGACGACTACGAAGTGGCCGAGCTGGTCCGCAAGAAGACCGAGGCCTGCGTCACCGCCATCGTCTTTGGCGACGACGAAACCCAACAGGGCATAGCACCCACCGTGGTCGATGCCGATGGCAACAGGGTCGAGCAGTTCGAACCGGGGCTGATCGCCTATGCGCGCGGCGGCAAGGACATCCGGTTCAACCAGCCGTCCGCCACGGGGGGCTATGGCGAATACAAAAGGGCCAGCCTGCACACGATCTCGGCCGGGTTCCGGGTGCCCTACGAATTGCTGACCGGCGATCTCAGCCAGGTGAACTACTCCTCGATCCGGGCGGGGCTGGTCGAGTTCCGCCGCCAGATCGACGCCGTGCAATGGCAGCTGTTCATCCCGATGTTCTGCGCCCCGGTCTGGCGCTGGTTCACTGAAGCGGCATGGGCGGCGGGTCAGATCCCGATACCGGATGTGCCGGTGGAATGGTCGCCGCCGAAGTTCGAGGCGGTCGATCCGCAGAAGGATGCAATGGCGAACCTGCTGTCGATCCGGTCGGGCACCATGACTTTGGCAGAGGTGATCGCCCGTCAGGGTCGCAACCCCGACGCCGTGCTGGCGGAAATCGCCGCGACCAATGCCAAGCTGGATGCCCTCGGTCTCGTCCTCGACAGCGATCCGCGCCGCGTCACGAAAACCGGCAGCGCGCAAACGAGCGATCCGGCCGCCGACCCCGAAGACGACCCGGCGCAACCCGACGCCGCCCAACAGGACTGACCCCATGGACACGATGATCGAACTGCCGGCCATGCGCCGGACGGCGGAGCTTGCGCCGAACACGGCCGATGCGACCGCCCGCACCGTCGAGGTGGTCTGGTCGGCCGGGGCCCGCGTTCGCCGCGCCAGTTTCTTCGGCGAGCCCTACGACGAGGAACTCAGTCTCGACCCCACCCATGTGCGGCTGGAACGGCTTAACGCGGGCGCGCCTTTCCTGAAGGTGCATGAATTGGGCGCGCTGGACGCGGTCATCGGCTCCGTCATCCCCGGTTCCGCCCGCCTTGAAAACGGCCGTGGCATCGCGCTGGTCCGCATCTCCGAACGCGACGATGTCGAGCCGATCTGGCGTGACATTCAGGCCGGGCACATTCGGGCGGTATCCATCGGCTACCAGGTCCACCGCTTCGAGGTCTCGAAACCCGATGGCGGCCGCGAGTTGTGGCGCGCGGTGGACTGGACGCCCTTCGAGGTCTCGGCCGTGCCGGTCGGGGCGGACCCCGCCGCAGGTTTCCGCGCCCACCAATCCCTTCACGACTGCGTCCTTCATCGCCGGGACGCTTCCAACACCCGACAAGGAGCATCCCCGATGATCGACCCGACCCAGACCCCGGCCGCAACGGCCGCCGAACCCCATGCGACCGAGGAGACCCAGATGACCGACCCCACCAATACCGGTGCCGAACCGCAGACGCGTGCCGTCGAGACGCGCGCGCTGCCGCAGGGCGCACCAGTGACCCCGCCCGATACCGAAGCCATTGCCACCCGGGCGCGCGAGGGTGAACGCGACCGCGTCTCCACCATCTACGATCTGGCGGGCCGCCTGAACCTCGAGCGCGGCTTTGCCGAGGATCTGGTGAAACGCGGCGTCACCGTCGATGAATCCCGCCGCCTGATTCTCGACCAGGTTGCCGCCAGGTCCGACGAGACCCGGACCTTCCCACATGTGTCGATCCCCCTCGGCGGCCGGGATGAACGCGTGACCCGCCGCGACGCCGTGGCCAATGCGCTGCTGCACCGCTACAGCCCGACGCTCTTCCAGCTTGATGACTCTGCCCGCCAGTACCGCGGCATGTCTCTGCTGGAACTTGCCCGCGAAAGCCTGACCAATGCCGGGGTGAACACGCGGGGCCTGTCTCGGGACGAGGTGGCAACGCGCTCGCTGCATTCCACCTCCGACTTCCCCGAAATCCTGTCGGCCGTCACCAACAAGACGCTGCGCCAGGCCTACGAGACCTATCCCCGCACCTTCATGCTGTTCTGCCGCCAGGTGCTGGCCACCGACTTCAAGGCGATGAACCGGGTACAGCTGGGCGAAGCCCCGCAGCTGCTTGAGGTCGGTGAAAGCGGCGAGTTCAAGCGCGGGACGCTCGGCGAGAGCAAGGAAAGCTACAAGGTCAAGACCTATGGCCGGGTCGTCGCGATCACCCGCCAGACGCTGATCAACGACGATCTGGATGCCTTCACCCGGATCCCGGCGATGTATGGCAACTCCATCGCGCAGCTGGAAAGCGACGTGGTCTGGGGCATCATCACCGCCAACCCGGCGATGGCGGACGGCAACGCGCTGTTCCACACCACCCACAAGAACCTGGCCGCGACCGGCACGGCGCTGGCCGTCGATGCGGTGGGCGCGGCACGTGCGACCATGGCGCTGCAGACAGGGTTCGACAAGAAGACCGTGCTGAACATCCGCCCGGCCTTCCTGATCGTGCCCGCCGCGCTGGAACTGAAGGCCGAACAGCTGGTGGCGCAGAACCTCGTCCCCGCCGACAGCACCAAGGTGGTGCCGCAGTCGATCCGCACGATCTCGCCGATCAGCGAACCCCGCCTTGATGCTGCAAGCCCGACTGCCTGGTACCTGGCGGCCAGCCCGAACCAGATCGACACCATCGAGTATGCCTATCTGGAGGGTCAGCAGGGTGCCTATATCGAGACCCGCAACGGCTTCGACGTCGACGGCGTTGAGATCAAGTGCCGCCTCGACTTCGGCGCCAAGGCCATCGACTGGCGCGGCCTCTACAAGAACCCGGGCGCGTAACGCCCCTATCCTGAACCCTGACGCGCGGGCGGTCCAGACAGGCCGCCCTTCGACTTTCCACAAGGATCCTCCCCATGAAAAACTACGTCCAGCCTGGCAATATCATCACCCTGACCGCGCCCTATGCCGTAACATCAGGCGATGGCCTCCTCGTCGGTGCCATCTTCGGCGTCGCTTCTGGCACCGCCGCCCTTGGCGAAGCGGTCGAGACCGCGGTCGAGGGCGTCTACGATCTGAAGAAGGTCGCCTCGCAGGCATGGGCCGCTGGCGACAAGATCTACTGGGACAACACGGCGAAGAACACGACCAAGACCCTGACCTCGAACACGCTGATCGGCGTGGCGACCGAGGCCGTGGCGGGCGGGGCCACTGACCTGATCGGCCGGGTGCGGCTGAACGGGGCCTTCTGATGAGCGCCTTTGCCGCCGCCGTCGGCGCGCTCTTCGCCGATCCGCACATGGGGCGAGATGCGGTCTACATCGCCGACGGCGGCGCACCGGTGCTGGTGCGCATCGTCGCCCGACGTGCCGACGCCGTCACCGACTTCGGCGATGCCCGGCTCTGGTCGGAAACCACGCGCGTCGACCTGCGCGTCGCCGAAGTGCCGAACCCGCGCCCCGGCGACCGGATCGAGATCGACGCCGAGGCATACCTCATTCAGGGCGAGCCCATCCGTGATCGCGAGCGGCTGGTCTGGACTGTCGATCTGCGCCCAGCATGAAACTGAAACTTGCCATCGATCCCGACATCGTCGCCCTGATGGCGGCCGAGGTCGCAGCGGGGGAACGCGCTGTCACCGCCGCGATGCGCGAGGCGGGCACCGACCTGAAATCCGCATGGCGCGGCCAGATCACCGGCGCGGGGCTGGGCAAGCGACTTGCCAACTCGATCCGCTCCGCCAGCTTCCCGAAGTCCGGCGAAAGCCTGAACGCGGCCGCGCTGGTCTGGTCGAATGCCCCGGTGATCATCGGCGCGCATGACACGGGGCCGCTTATCCGCTCGAAGAACGGGTTTTGGCTCGCCATCCCCACCCCAGCGGCTGGCAAGTCCACGCGCGGCGGCCGGATCACCCCCGGCGAATGGGAACGCCGCACCGGCTTGCGTCTGCGGTTCATTTATCGCCGCAGAAGGCCGAGCCTGCTGGTGGCCGAGGGGCGGTTGAACACGAAGGGCCGAGCGGTGGCATCACGGTCGAAAACCGGCAGAGGTGTCGTCACCGCGCCGATCTTCCTCCTGGTCCCACAGGTCAAGCTGCCGAAACGGCTGGATCTGGCGCGGGACGCAGAACGGGCGGCAGACGGTGTGCCGGGGCTGATCGTGGCGAACTGGGTGGAGGTGCGTCGGTAACGAGTAGGGTTACCGTTGCATCCCTTCGGTGAGACTCGATAGAATTGGAAATTCAGTGGGGGAGCGACATTGCCAACAACATCATTTGAATTGCCGACAAAGAGAACAGTGCAACTGATTTACGGGGCAAAGTACCCCAAAGATGGCACGGTTTATCTTCAAGGAATACGAAGCAAGCACATAGACGAGGACTCGCATATTGCGCGCGAATACCACGGGATGTCGAGGATGTACGCGGGTCGGCTCGCACAGGAAGTCGCTGTGAACACCACCAATAACGTTTCGCTCGTCATGCCGCCAAGCAGCAGACGCGATGCGGAGCCGTATAGAGATGCGCTATTGTTGCAGTTAAATGCTCAAGACATTAGCGCCCGATTTACCCGAAAGGGTAACAAAAAAGCCTCAGAAGGGCATTCTATCGAAAGGATGATGGAAGAGTTCGAATACCGATCTGGCGGAGATGAAATTCAAATCCAAAACCTCCTGATTATAGACGAGTCGATTGCTTCTGGAACGACCGCGGCGACATTGCTTGCGCACCTGTCAAATGCGGGGCTGCGCGAAGATTGCAAAGTGCTCGTAGCAGCGTGGGGCCTGTTGGGGCGATAGAATTAGTACTCCCGACGGTAATCGTTCTCAATGCTTGCATGGGCGGCAAGCTCGTGCAGCAGTGTTATTACTAGATTGAGTAACATTTCTGTCCGAACAGGATCGTCCCAATTTACGTGACCGTGTTTGCCTCCATGGAAGAGATTGTTTCGGACCGTAGAAGCGAGGCGTACTACTTTGCCAAGCTCTGATGGATTGTCATCGAAGCCGACGGCACGGAACTCCAACTCCGTCAAGCCGACGACTTGTCGCTTTGGATTCTCGGCCATCAACTTAAGTGCCGCTGCTGACGGAACATAGGTTGCTGACCACTTTTCAACAAATGCGTTCCAGCTTGGCTCAGCTTTAGCACCAACAGTAGTGTCTTTGAGATACCTGTTTTCTTTCAAGGCAAACTCAAAGCGTGAAAACCAGTAGAAAAATTCAAAGGAAGCGTTCTTCAAAGCGTTTGAGATTTGAGTTTGGTGCATTCATCTAGCTCACACTAATGGCATCACATGCTTTCGCAGATCCACTTGGAGCATAGAATCCACGGTCCCGTATCACAAGGTAGCGAATGCCCACCCCCCGCGAAACCATCCTCGCAGCGCTGCACGCGCGGCTCTCGGCGTTGCCTGCCACCGCCCTGCGCGGCGACGTCCTGCCGGAACGTGTTCCCGCATCTGGCCTCCTGATTCTGCGCGACGGCGAACCGGGAGAGCCCGAAGTCACGCTGTCGCCCCTGCGGTACCACTACCAGCACCGGGCCGAGATCGAGGCTGTCGTGCAGGGCGCTGCCCGTGATGCTACCTTGGACACGCTCTGCGCCAGCATCGGCGCGGCGCTTGCCGCCGACCGCACGCTGGGCGGGCTATGCGATTGGGTGGAGGCGGAAGCGCCTCGACCGGTTGACCTGCCCGTTGAAGGTGCCGCCAACCTGAAGGCGGCGGTTATACTGGTCATTCTGCACTATTCCACGGCCGACCCGCTCGGCTGACCTCACCCACGATAGGAGACTACGATGGCACGAGCCCATGGGGCGCGGGCGCAGATGGCGCTTGCGTTCGAATCCGTCTATGGCACCGCGCCCGCCACGGGCTATCGCATGGTGCCCTTCGCCAGCACCACGCTCGGCTCCGAACAGCCGCTGATCGCCTCGGAATTGCTGGGTCAGGGGCGCGACCCGCTGGCCCCGATCAAGGATGCGGTCACCGCCGATGGCGATGTCGTGGTGCCGATCGACGTCGAGAACCTCGGCCTGTGGCTGAAGGCGGCGTTCGGCGCGCCTGTCACCTCCGGCACCACGCCCAAGACCCACACCTTCCAGTCGGGCAACTGGACGCTGCCGAGCATGGCCATCGAGACGGCGATGCCCGAGGTGCCGCGCTATGCGATGTATACCGGCTGCGTCTGCGATCAGCTGTCGTGGCAGATGGCGCGGTCGGGGCTGCTGACCGCCACTGCCCGGCTGGTGGTGCAGGGCGAGAGCGTCGCGGCCACCACAGCCGCTGGCACGCCCACCTCGCTGGCCCTGCAGCGGTTCGGGCATTTCAACGGGGCGATCACACGAAATGGCTCGCCGCTCGGCAACGTCATCTCGGCCGAAGTTACCTATTCCAACGGGCTGGACCGGATCGAGACCATCCGCTCGGACGGCCGCATCGAAGGGGCCGACCCCGGCATGGCCGCGCTGACCGGCCGGGTGGAGGTGCGTTTTGCCGACACAACGCTGATCACGCAGGCCATCGATGGCACGCCGTGCGAGTTGGTCTTCGCCTGGAGCCTCGGCGCCAACGCCAGCTTCACCTTCACCGCCCATGCCGTCTACCTGCCGCGCCCCCGGATCGAGATCCCGGGCCCGCAGGGCATCCAGGCCACCTTCGACTGGCAGGCCGCCAAGGCCGTCAGCCCCGCCCGCATGTGCACCGCCGTCCTCTTCAACACTGTTGTGAGCTATTGAACATGATCAGACTGAACCTGACTGCCGCGCCCGCGTGGCTGACCCTCGCCCCCGGCCTTCGCTTACATGTCGCGCCGCTGACCACTGCCCTGATGGTTTCGGCCCGCGCCGATCCGGTCATCGAGGCCCTGCCGGATACCGCAACCCAAGAGGAACTGGCGCTGGCCATGGCCAAGGCCGTCGCCCGGCGCGCCGTGCTGGATTGGGAGGGTGTCGGCGATGACGCGGGCGATGCTGTGCCGGTCTCGCCCGAAGGCATCGACGCCCTGCTGGAAATCTGGCCGGTCTTCGAAGCCTTCCAGACCCAGTACGTCGCAAAGGGACTGATCCTGGACGCAGAAAAAAACGTCTCCGCGCCCTTGCCGAATGGTCCTTCGGCGGGGGCGACCGCTACTGCGCGGCCTGCACAG
>CAZVIS010000060.1:0-13514 GCA_964627355.1 uncultured Rhodobacterales bacterium | reverse complement strand
AGGTCGGTCAGGTCCATCGTCTTGCCCCCATCGGATCGGCTGCGGTGCTAGCGGGGCAGGGACTGGTTTGCAAGGGTTGGGCAGGCGGAGGCAGGGTCAGCCGCCCGCTGTCTGGGCGCGCACGCGGTCGAAGCGGCGGGCGGCGAGGTCTGCGGGGTCGATCCAGAACTCGATCACGCCTGCATCGCAGAAGTTGAGGCCGAGGCCCCGGTCGCTGTCGAGACACAAAAGGCGCACGCCGGGCGAGAGGGTCGAGTTGGTGACGCGCTGCGTGGCCCCCAGCATCATGTGGTGCGAGCCGTCGAGGCGGGGTTTTAGATGCGGCGCCGTCAGCCGCCAGATCCGGGGAGTGAGGGCCGCGCGAAGCGAGGGATCGACAGCGGCGCGGCGGGCGACGGCGAGGAAGGCGCGGGACAGCGCCTTTCCGATGTTCGGAAACTCGGGCGCGGCAGCACGCAGCCATTCGTCCAGCGCCTCGGCCACCTCGGCGGGCGGGGCGGCGGCGGGGTCTTGCCCGTCGTCAAGGCCCGCAAACTCGGCCACTTCGGCGGCAAAGGCCTGCGCCTTGGCAAGCTGTGCCTGATACTCTGCGCGCTTCGCCTCATCCTTGGTGTAGCGCAGGCTGGTTTCGGCCCGCGTCACCATCTCGCGCGCGTCATCCTCCAGCGCGCGCACCAGTTCGCCGATGATGGCCCAGGAGCGCAGATAGCCTTCGCCCAGAGGGGCCGTGTCGAGGGCGTAGGCCGGTGGCAGCCGGGTGCCGTCGGGTGCGCGGCGGGCCATCATCTTGACCATGGGGCGGTAGGGCGGGTTCGGACGCCGGTCCGGCGGCAGGAGGTCCACCACCTGCGCCAGCAACAGGTCGCGCGCCGCGTCCACGATGTCGTTCCGGCTGGACCACGCGTCCTGCCCGACGGCGTAGTCCGTCACCGGCGCGGCCACGACCGGCCAGCGCGGATACTCGCTTTGGAACGGGGCATAGCGGGCCGAGCGGCGGGTGCCGTCGTGGTCGATCTCGGGCAGGTCGGGCGGGCGCGCGCGTTCGGTGTCGGTGGCCTGTGCCGCAGGTACATGGATCACCGCAAATCCCTTATGGTCATCGATCAGCATTTCCTCGTCGATGTCGGCGAAGAACATCAGGCGGCCATCGGGGGGCAGGGCCGAAGGCTGGGGCAGTTCGGCGCAGTCGATCTGGGCGAGGAAATGCAGGGGCAGGCCGGTCTTTGGCCCGCGCGGCCAGTCGATGTGGGCAGGCAAGCACGGCCGCCCGCCAAGCCAGCTGTAGCCCCGGTGGGCCACGGCATTGCGAAGAGGCCAGACGCGGCGCAGATGGATCCCCGGCAGGGCGATGCGGTCGAGGATCGCCGTCCGTTCTTCGGCGGTCAGGGTCGCGGCGCGGACGGACTCGCGATTGGTCCTCTCGGTTGCCGCTGCTGCGTTGCTGACTTTGGCCTCGGCCACCGCCGTGGCATGCGCGCGGCGCGCGTCCTGCAGCGGGGCAAGTCCGGCGCGGGCCGACGGGTTCAGCAGATAGGCCATGCGCACCTCGGCCGGTGTCCCCATCAGCACCTGCCGCGCGGCGATGAGAAAGCGCTGGCGCGCGAACGGCAGGTCGTGCAGGTGGGCGAAATCCTCGGGCAGGCCCGCGTCGTTGAGCATGCTGACCGCGATGTTGCCCAGCAGGATCGCGGGATAGTGCGGATGCGCCTTGATCGCGTCGCCCCGGAAGATCAGGCCGAAGCCCGTGGCCCCCTCGCCCCGGATGGCGGCCCGGACGACCTTCATGCCGGACCCGAACCGCAGGACCGACAGGCCCCGCAACACCCGCCGCAGCAGGCCTGCGGGCTGCGCCTGACGCGGCCAGAACTTGCGGATCGCGACGGCATAGCTTTTCGGCGCGCCGTCAAAGGCGGCGGGGGCGGCGGCCGTCAGCGCAGCGGTCAGGGCCTCTTCACCCAAGCCCGGCTTTATCAGCGATGGCGCGTTGAGGTTCATCCGGACAAGCTGCTCCAGCAGCTTCTTGAGGCGCGCGCCCTCTACCTCGTCCCCGGTTGCCAGCGTCAGGCCTGCCGCCGCGATCAGCTTGCGGGTCTGGCGGACAGTCTTGGGCCGCGCCGCCCAATCCGCCAGCTTGCCCGTACGATGCCAGCGCATCATCAAAAGGAGGCGCACGGGGCGCGGGGCGAAGAGTTGCCAGGCGGATTCGTGCAGCAAGAGCGGCAGGACGACCAGCAGCAGAAGCGGCAGCCCGACAAGAACCAGCACCATGGCAAGGTCGCCCGCCCGCCCGAAGATCAGCACCAGCGCGGCAAGCGCCATGAAAAGGCCCGTGGCAATCCAGCGGTCGATCATCGGCGCGTTCCGTTTCCAGCGACGGCACAATCAGCCGCGCAGGCATCAACACACGCCAAATGCGGCACAATTGGGCGGGGGGTGTGGAAACATGGTGCTACCAGAATGCGAAAGGCCCTGCCCGGGGGGCAGGGCCTTGTCGTCAGTCGGTCAGATGCCTCAGGCGGCGGCTTCGGTTCCGGCGGCGGCGCGGGCGCGTTCGGCGATCGCGTTGAAGGCCGAAGGCTCATGCACGGCAAGATCGGCGAGGACCTTGCGGTCCACCTCGATCCCTGCTTTCAGCAGGCCGTTGATGAAGCGCGAGTAGGTGAAGGCCGGGTCGAACATCCGCACCGCGGCGTTGATCCGCTGGATCCACAGGGCGCGGAAGTTGCGCTTGCGGGTCTTGCGGTCGCGGGTGGCGTACTGGTTGGCCTTGTCGACGGCCTGGGTCGCCGTCTTGAAGTTGGTGGAGCGGGCGGCGTAGTAGCCAGCGGCGGCCTTGATCACCTTGCGGTGACGGGCGTGCGTGACCTTGCCGGATTTGACGCGGGACATCGGGTGCTCTCCTTACCGGTCGTAGGGCATGTATTTCTTGACGATCTTCGCGTCGGACGGATTCAGCAGCATGGTGCCGGACGCGTCGCGGACGAATTTCGTCGTGCGTTTGATCATGCCGTGGCGCTTGCCGGCGACGCCGGCCTTCACCCGACCGGAGGCCGTGAAGCTGAACCGCTTCTTGGCCGCCGACTTGGTCTTCATCTTGGGCATTTCGATCTCCAGTCGTTGCAGGTGCTGCTCGGCATGCCACGTTGGCCGGCAACACAGGATATTCAGACTGCGGGCGTATAGGGGGCGCGAGCTGGCGCTTCAAGCGGAAACTGCGCCGGGTGGCGTCAGTTGATGTAGCGGTCGAACACGCGGACAAAGGCGTTAGGGATGTCGGCGATATTGTAGCCGCCGGGATAGCGGCTGAGCGCCAGCACGATCAGGACCCCGGCGATCAGCACAAGGATCGCCGCCGCGCGCGGGGTCCGGCCTTCGGTGTAGGCGGTCAGCATGGCGGGAATGGTCAACACCGCGATGACCAGCCCGATGACCAGAAACAGATCAGGATCCAATGACGTAACGCTCCCCGCCCCGGGGAAAGGTTACTCTGCCTCGGACTTGAAGATCAATCTTTCATCACAAGGTGCCACACGCAGGATGTTGGTCGTGCCCTGAACGTTGAAGGGAACGCCCGCCGTGACCACGACATACTGCGACTTGTCGGCAAAACCCTGCGACAGGGCGGCGCGGACGGCGGCGATCACCGCGCCCTTGAAGCGGTCCTGCGGTTCGGCGATCGAGCAGTGCGTTCCCCACGTCAGGCACAGACGGCGTGCCGTGGCCACCAGCGGGGTCAGCGCAAGGATCGGCACGCGCGGGCGTTCGCGCGCGACAAGGCTGACGGTCGTGCCGGTCTGGCTGAAGCAGCAGATGGCCTGGATCGGGGTGGTCTCGGCGATCTCGCGCGCGGCGGCGACGATGGCGTCGGCGACGGTCTCGCGCTTGGCGGTGCGGCTCGCCTCGATGACCTGGCGGTAGGTGGCGTCGGATTCCACGCTCATCGCCACGTTGTTCATCGTGGTGACGGCCTCGATCGGATAGGCGCCTGCCGCGCTTTCGGCGGACAGCATGATGGCATCCGCGCCCTCATAGATCGCAGTGGCGACGTCCGACACCTCGGCCCGGGTCGGGACGGGCGATTCGATCATGGATTCAAGCATCTGCGTCGCCACGATCACGGGTTTGGCCGCCGCGCGGGCACCACGGATCAGGCGCTTCTGGATTGGCGGCACCGAATGCACCGGCATCTCGACCCCCAGATCGCCGCGCGCCACCATGATTCCGTCCGAGACGGCAAGGATGGCGTCATAGGCCTTGACCGCCGCAGGCTTCTCGATCTTGGACAGGATGGCGGCGCGGCCCTTGGCCAGCGCGCGCGCCTCGGTCACATCCTCGGGGCGCTGGACGAAGCTGAGCGCCAGCCAGTCGATCCCCAGCTCGCAGGCGAATTCGAGGTCCACGAGATCCTTCTTCGACAGCGCCGCCAGCGGCAGCACCACATCGGGCACGTTCACGCCCTTGCGGTTCGAGATGGTGCCGCCGACCGTCACCGTGCAATTGGCAAAATCGGCGCCGCAGGTGTCCACCGTCAGGCGGATCTTGCCGTCGTTCACCAGAAGCGAGGCGCCGGGTTCAAGCGCTGCAAAGATCTCGGGGTGGGGCAGGTTCACGCGGCTGGCGTCGCCCGGGGTGGCATCGAGGTCCATACGGAACTTCGCGCCCACGGCCAGATCCTCGCCCGTGGCGCTGGCAAAGGTGCCGACGCGCAGCTTGGGCCCCTGCAGGTCCGCAAGGATGGCGATGGGGCGGCCGGTATCGGCCTCGACCTGGCGGATGATCTCGTGCCGCTTGCGGATGTCGTCGTGGGTGCCATGGCTCATGTTCAGGCGGAACACGTCGGCCCCGGCCTCGGACAGGGCGCGGATCATCTCGTAGGAACTGGATGCGGGACCGAGCGTGGCCACGATCTTGACGTTGCGAAGGCGGCGCATAAGGCCCTTCCTTAAGTTCGGGACGCGGCGCACACCATGGGGCGGCGCCACGCGGGTTATTGCGGAAATCGCGGGCCTGGGCAACCGATAGCGCAAACAGCCGGGACACCCTGCCAAAATTTCGGGCATCTGGCGCCGGATGCGTCGGCGAGGCGTTCCCCTTCGGTCGCTCATTCCTTAGGAAGGCCTGACGCATGGGGGTGACAGGGCCGTGACAATCGAGGCGCTTCAGGTGTTCGGAGAGGACCGTCCGGGCCGCTTTCTGGTCACCTGCGACCATGCGACGAACCGGGTGCCGGACTGGGTGGGGGGCGGGTCCCTTGGCATCGCGGTCGAGGACATGTCCCGGCACATCGCCTGGGATGTCGGTGCTGCGGGCCTGTCGATGCGGTTGGCAGAGTTGCTGGACTGCCCCTGTCTGCTGTCGGACTTCAGCCGCCTGGTCGTTGACCCGAACCGGGGGGAAGAGGACCCGACGCTGGTGATGAAGCTTTACGATGGCACGATCATCCCCGCGAACCGCCACATCGGCCCGGTCGACATCGAGGAACGGCTAGAACGTCTCTACCGCCCCTATCACCGCGCATTGGCGCGGCTGGCGGCGCGGCAGACGGGGACGGTCATCGTGGCCATGCACTCCTTCACCCCCTGCCTGCGCGGCCGTGCGCCACGGCCATGGCAGGTCGGCGTCCTTTTCGCGCCCGAGGATGACCGCTTGTCGCGCCCCCTGATCGCAAGGCTGGAGGCCGAGGGCGACCTCTGCGTCGGTGTGAACGAGCCCTATGCGGGCGCCCTGCCCGGCGACTCGATCGACCGGCACGCGCTGAAGGCGGGCCGCCATAACACCTTGATCGAGGTGCGCAACGACCTGATCGGCGATGCCTCCGGGCAGGCCGCCTGGGCCCGACGTCTGGCACCGCTTGTCGAAGGCGCGGCCCGGGATGCGGGGGCCTGAACCCTTGCCCCGCACTGTTTGCGGGCCGCGGAAACAGTCATGGGAAAGCAACACCATTGTCCTGCCCTCCTGATCGGGACGCAGACAAATATGGACAGCCTCGGGCGGCGACCCTTATCAGGTTCGTTAACGAATTCGTGTGTGCTTGGAGTGCGAAATGGAAGCTTTGCTTTTCTTGCTGCCGCTTGGCCTTTTGGCTGCTTTTGCTGGCGGCGGTGGTGGTTCGGACGATGAAGACCGCGAGCCCGAGCCCGAGCCCGAAGCACCCACCGAAGAGAACGACATTGTCGAGGGCGATTCGTCCCCGGAAGAACTGCTTGGACTTGGCGGGAACGACCTGATCCTCGGCGCCGAAGGGGCTGACAGCCTGCGCGGCGGGGCGGGCGGCGACATCCTTGTCGGCGAAAGCGGCAATGACGAGTTGAGCGGACAGGCGGATGGCGACCTTCTGATCGGAGGCGCCGGGAATGACACTCTGGGCGGGGGCGACGGCAACGACTCGCTGATCTCGGGTCCGGGCAGCGACCGCCTTTTCGGCGGGGTCGGGAGTGACGAGCTGTTCAGCATCTCAGGTGCCGACAGCCTGTTCGGCGGGGCCGACGAAGACCTCATCATCGGCTTGGATGCGCGCGACGCCGCGGATGCCGAGGCGCTGGTCAGCCGGGTCGGTGACCTGCTGCCAAGTGCGCTCGACAGCAACTTCGGCGCGGCCGGTTCGGCAGAGCTTGCGCGGGTTCAGGATAGCCTGACGCTTGCGACTACCAACCGCGCGGCCGACGTTCTGGATGGCGGCGACGGCGACGACGTGCTTGTCGGCGACCTCGGCGACACCATGACGGGCGGGTTGGGCACCGACGAGTTCGAGGTGTACGTCGAATCTGGGGCGGCCCCGGTGACGGTCACGGATTTCGACACGGCCGCCGAAACAATGTTCGTTCTGGTCGAGAACCTGACGACACAGGTCCTGTCGCTGACCGATGGCGCAGGCGGGGCCGAGGTGCGGGTGGACGGCACGGTGGTTGCCGTGTTGCAAGGCATACTGGCAGCCAACGTCGACCCCGCAAGCGTCATCCTCGAAGCCGTCACCTGACCGGCGGTCCTCCGGGCCCTTGCCAATTCCGGTCAGGGCACACAGGTTAAGGGGCGTCCACCGAAAGGCGACCCCGATGACCCAGCTTGACCCTGCGAACCGCACCGAACTCGAGGCTGCCGCCTTTCGCACGCTGATCCACCACCTGATGGAGAAGCGCCCCGAGGTGCAGAACATCGACCTCATGAACCTGGCCGGGTTCTGCCGCAACTGTCTGAGCCGCTGGTACGCCGAGGCGGCGGCGGAACGGGGACTGACGCTGGACAAGGATGCCGCCCGGGAGATCGTCTATGGCATGCCCTATGCCGATTGGGTGGCCCGACACCAGACCGAGGCCGACGCGGGAAAGAGGGCCGCATTCGCCGAGGCTTTCCGCGCCAATGTGGGCGATAGGGGCTAACCGGCCCGGCACGTTGCCGAGAAGCCGGGACTGTTGGAAATTTCCAACCAATACAAGGGCTTGATCTGGCCTCATTGCCCAAAGTTTGCCGCAAATCGTCGCAATTCGTACCGCATCGCCACCCACGGGGTGAAGAGATGAGGGACAGATATGCTTGCGATCGCGATGGTTCTTGGACTGCTTGGCGCTGTTGCCATGGTGGGGGGCGGAGGCTCGGCCGAGACGGATGACGACGATCTGCCCGATACCGAAGGCGGTCCGGATTCGGACGATGACCCCGGAATCGTGACCGACCTGATCGACACCCCCGATCCGGTGACCGACCCCGAACCGACACCCACCCCAACACCGACGCCTGCACCGACGCCTGCACCGACGCCAGAGCCGACGCCAGAGCCGACGCCAGCACCGGAGTCCGTGCCGGTCGACGGCACGACCTCGGAAGATGAAATCGTGGGCACGGATGCAGCCGAGGTGATCGTTACCCTCGGCGGGCACGACATCGTCTATGGCTTTGGCGGCGACGACTACATCGACCTTGGCCCGGGGTGGGATGCGGTGGTGCAGCGCAGCTATGGCGGGGACCAGACCTGGGCCGAGTTCGAAGGAAACGACACCCTTCTCGGCGGCACATGGGATGACGAGTTGCGCGACTTCATCGGGGCCAACGAGATCTATGGCGGCGACGATGACGACACGCTTGACGCCATCGACGCCGTACCCGGGGCGGGTGTGTCAGAGGGGCCGAATGTGGCCGACGTCCTCGATGGCGGGACAGGCAACGACTACCTTCAGGGCGACAACGGCGACACGATGACGGGCGGCGAAGGCTATGACCGCTTCTTCGTGCGCAGCGAGGCGGTGCTCGTCCCCGGGACGGACGTGTACGATTATTTGGACGAGCCGGTCATCATCACCGATTTCGATGCCCAGTCCGAGCATCTGATGCTCGATTTCCTCTGGGAAGGGCAGCTCGGCACCTTTCAGGTGTCCGACATCGACCAGCGGGTCGAAGGGTCGAACCTGATCCTGTCGTTGCAGGGGCAGGATCTGGTGGTGCTGCAGAACGTCACGGCCCCGCTGCCGACCGACCAGACGCGCTTCTCGATCCTCAGCCGGTAGGCGGAAGTCCTAGAGCCCGGCCAGACGCAACAGCGCCGCCACCGCCACCGCCAGCAGCGCCGCCGCGACGTCGTTGCCGATCACGAAGGTCAGCGCGACAGCGGCGGCCAGCGCCATCGCCTCGACCGTGCCGCCCTGTGCGATGGCCAAGGTGGCGATGGCCGACATGACGGCGACGGGGGTGGCGCGCAGCGCGGCCTCGATCCGGGGCGAGGCGGGCAGGATGCGCATCGCGAGATACCCCGCAAAGCGGCAGAACAGCGCCGCCGCCCCCATAACCGCGAGGTAAAGCGCAAAGTTCCCGTTCATGCGGGCCGCCATGTCAGGGCGGCGACGGCGGCGCCTGCAAGCCCCGCCGCGATGATCGCCCATCCCGGCCCCGCGATGCCCGCGACCGCAAGGGCAACCCCCGCCCCCACCACCGCCGAGGCCCAGGCCACCCGCGTCTTCAGCATCGCCGACATCATCGCGGCGGCAAAGGCGGGCAGCATCAGGTCGGCGCCAAGCGCATGCGGATCAGGCAGGATGCGGCCCGAGACGACGCCGATGGCCGTCCCGCCCATCCAGCCCACGAACATCGGGATACCCGTTCCCGCCAGATAGGCGCGGTCCGCCTCTCCCTTCTCGATCGCGCGCATCACGAAGATCCAGTTCGCGTCCCCCACCAGCAGCAGGGAACCGAGCGCCTTGGGCGCGGTCGTCTGGCTCAGCCACGGCTGCAAGGTCGCCCCGAACAGGATGTAGCGCGCGTTGATGAGCATGACGGTCGCAAAGAGGGCGACGATGGTCACCTGCCCCGTCCCGATCAGGTTCAGCGCGGCAAGCTGCGCCGACCCCGAATAGACCACCGCGCTGACCGCCATCGCCTGCGCCAGCGCGAGTTCAGCCTGCGCGGCGACCAGCCCGAAGGCGAGGCCATAGACGAAGATGCCAAAGCCAAGGGGGGCCGCATCGCGCGCGCCCCGGCGCAGGCCGTCAAGGCTGAACGGGACGGACATCTCAGACGGCAGCGCGGCGCATCTCGTCGATGTAGATCTCGCGCAGGCGGGCGGTCACGGGGCCGGGCTTGCCGGACCCCAGATCCACCCCGTCGATCTGCACCACCGGCATCACGAAGGCGCTGGCCGAGGTGATGAAGGCCTCATCCGCCGCCTGCGCCTCGGCCAGCGTGAAGGCGCGCTCCTCCACCTCCATCTGCGCCTCGGCGGCAAAGCGGAGGACGGCGGCGCGGGTGATCCCGTGGAGGATCTCGGTGCCCAGATGCCGGGTAATGATGCGGTTGCCGCGCACGATATAGGCGTTGTTCGAGGTGCCCTCGGTCACCGCGCCCTCTTCGACGAACCAAGCGTCATCCACGCCCGCAGCCTTGGCCGCCATCTTGGCCATCGAAGGGTAGAGCAACTGCACCGTCTTGATATCCCGCCGTGCCCACCGCTGGTCGGGGATCGAGATGACGCGCCAGCCGGTCTTGGCGGCGGGCGCATCGGCCAGCCCCGGCTTCGACTGCGTGAACAGCACCAGCGTCGGCTTCGTCCCCGCCGCCGGATAGGCGAAATCGCGGTCGCCCGGATTGCCGCGCGTGACCTGCAGATAGACCATCCCGTCGGTCACCTCGTTCAGGCGCACGAGGTCCCGGTGGATCGTGAGGAGTTCTTCGTCCGAACAGGGTGCCGCCATGTCGAGTTCGCGCAGGCTGCGCCCGAGGCGGGCGCAATGGCCCGCGAAGTCGATCAGCTTGCCGTCCAGAACGCTGGTCACCTCATAGACCGCGTCGGCCATCAGGAAGCCCCGGTCAAAGACCGAGACCTTGGCCTCGCCCTCGGGCAGGTAGTCGCCGTTGACATAGACGGTGCGGGTCATGGTCCCTCCGGGGCTGCGCGGGCTTGACTGTTGCCAGCGCCGGGGCGGTGTCAAGTCTCAGGGCGTGGAAAGCGCCTCGGCGATGCCATAGCGCAGGCGTTCGGTCGAGAAATCGTGGCCGCCGTCGAAGGTGCAGAACTCGAGAAGCTTGCCGCCCGGATTGCGCGCCTTGCGGCAGGTCAGGCCGCCCGGGCCTTTGGTTTCTCCCTCTACCCGGGCAAAGCCGCCATAGGCCGCATACATCGCCAGCGCCTGCCCCACGTCGCCCTGCCGCGTGCCGCCGATGGCGCGGCCCTGCAGCGGGACGGTGCGGTCGGTGGTGCCGTGGATATGGACTAGGGTGGCGGGGGGCGAGGGGCAGGTCGTGGGGATGTCACCCCAGAAGGTTCCGGACATCGGGACAAAGCCAGCAAAGCGGTCCGACATCTCGCAGGCCAGCGTCCACGTCAGCATCCCGCCCGCCGAGAAGCCCGAGGCGACGGTACGCGCGGGGTCAATCTGCGCCCGTCTCGCGACATCGGCCAGCACCGCATCGATATAGTCCCCTTCGCGCGAGACGGTCTGCTCGGGTTCCTGCGGGCGGTGCGCAATGTCCCAGTCCTCTCCGGCGGATTTCAGCGCGACAAGGGCCATGCCCGTCTCATCCGCCAGCGCCCGCAGCGCCTTGTTCGCCATCTCGTTCGCCGCAGATCCGCGATAGCCGTGGGCAAAGACAAGGAGGCCGACCGGGCCGGCCTCCGTTGCCGAGGGCAGGTACAGGCGATAGGTCCGGTCGCCCACCACGCAGTCGCTGTCCGGCCCGCAGGCAAGCGCGGGAGAGGTGAGCAGACAGAAGGCGAGGGCGATGAAGCGCATGGGGATACTCCGCAGGGGCGATGCGGCCACCCTTTCCGCGCGGCGCCAAAAGGCAAGGCAACTTCGCGCGATCACCCCCAGAGGGCCGGCGGCGCCGGATGGACGCCCTGCGCGTCATGGGCGACGGGGGGTTCCCGATCCTCGGCCAGCAGCAGCGGCGCGTCGAGGTCCACCCATTCCGCGCCTTGCGCCACCAGCACGGCAGGCGCCATGGCGAGCGACGAGCCCACCATGCAGCCCACCATCACCCCGAACCCCATTTCGCGCGCCATCGCCACCGTCGCCAGCGCCTCGGTCAGCCCGCCGGTCTTGTCGAGCTTAATGTTCACAAGGTCATACCGGCCCCGCAATGCGGGCAGGCTGGCGCGGTCATGGCAGGATTCGTCGGCGCAGACCGGCACCGGGCGGGCGATCCCCGCGAGAGCCTCGTCCTGTCCGGCGGGCAGCGGCTGCTCGACCAGCGCCACGCCAAGGTGCTGCAGGTGGGGGACAAGAGCGGTGTAGGTGGCGGCGTCCCAGCCTTCGTTGGCGTCCACGATCAGGGTGGAGCGCGGGGCGCCTGCGCGCACGGCCTCCAGCCTCGGCATGTCGTCGGGGGTCCCGAGCTTGATCTTCAGGATCGGGCGGTGCGCGTTGGCGGCAGCGGCGGCCTGCATCGCGGGGGCCGTGTCGAGTGAAAGGGTATAGGCGGTGAGGCAGGATGCGGGCGGTGCCTGACCGGCCAGTTGCCAGACCGGGCGGCCCGTCGCCTTCGCCTCCCAATCCCACAGTGCGCAATCGACGGCATTGCGGGCGGCGCCGGGGGGCAGGGCATCTTGCAGGGCCTGACGCGTGATCCCCTCAGGCAGCCCCGCAATCTGCGCCTCGACCGACTCCAGCGTCTCGCCATAGCGCGCATAGGGCACGCATTCGCCCCGGCCCCGGTGGCCGTTGCGGGAAACCGTCACCGTCAGCACCCGCGCCTCGGTCCGGCTGCCGCGGCTGATGGTGAAGGCCTGCGCGAGGCGAAAGGTGTTGCGAGTGACCGTCAGCATGGACCGCTCCGTTTCCGCGCCACTCTGACCCCGCCTGCTGCTTTTGCAAGCTTGTGGCCAAGCAAGAATCTTGCGCGAAGGCCCAGAGAAAGGTTTACAGAACGCCTAGAATCGGATCACAGTTTGATGACAGCGGCCCATGACTCGGGCAGCCCGGAAATTCCCGCGCCGACCAAGGGGAGGGGAGGCCCCTCGGCGCACATGGGGAGGATGCACGCCCCGTGGCACCTGCCACGGGGCGCTGCTGTTTCAGGGTTCAACGCAAAGGCAGGTGGATCTCGGTCACCAGCGCCTCGGGTGCGGTGTCCATCGGGCTGTTGAGATAGACCTCGAACGACGGCACATCGGCCGGGGTCTCGCCCGACGCGGAAAGCCAATCGCCGTAAAGCTGGTTCCACGCCGCCGGCAACCCGGCATAGGGGCCTTTGTAGGTAAGTATGGCGGCGCGGCCTTCGGGCAGGAGGACCGTCTCCAGCGGGGGGGCGAGGACGGCATCCCCCGGCACCTCGAACCCGGCATGGCTGCGAAGGGCGTCGGGTGCGACTGTGGCGGGGTCGTCGTAGTAGACCGCCACCATGGCACCTGACCGCGCGAACAGGCCGCGCGCGGCCATCACCGCCGACAGCTTTTCGAAGGCGCGGCCGATCTCGTGATAGGGACCGCTGTGCGGCATGGTCGCAAGGCGGCGGGCGGGTTCAGGACGGATCTCGATCTGGTGCATGGAATCCTCCGGTGCTTTTCGTGCTGGGGGAACGGGGCGGATCTCGCCCCGGGCGCGAAAGGCGGCAGGCGGCACGCCGTAAATGTCGGTGAAGGCACGGGCAAAGCTGGACAGGTTCGGATAGCCCACATCGCGGGCGATCCGGACCAACGGCGCGGACCCGACAACCAGCGCCACGGCTGCCCGGTGCAGGCGCATCCGCCGCACCGTCTGGGCCGCTGTCTCGCCCGTCACCGCGCGATAGACGCGGTGAAAGTGAAAGCGACTGAGAGCCGCCACATCCGCCAGCGCATCCAGCGACAGGTCGCCCGTCGGGTTGTCGTGGATGTGGTCCACCACCCGCGTCAGCCGCCGTTCCAGTGCGTTCGTCATCGCCGCCCCTTCGGTCTTTCGCCGCGCCTGCATGCCATCCGGCGGGCCCGCAAATCTTGCCATAGTTGCAATCGGCCCTGTCGGCAGTCATATACCCCGGCGAGACGGCAGGTGGAGCGCCCGATGAACTACCTCGAATTCGAGAAGCCCTTGGCCGAGATCGAAGGCAAGGCC
>CAZVIS010000059.1:0-13635 GCA_964627355.1 uncultured Rhodobacterales bacterium | reverse complement strand
ATGTCGATCTCGCCATCCGCCAGCATCTGGTCCTGCACCGACTGGTTTTCCGGGAAGGCCGTCCCCTCGCGCCAGAGGTTCGGCCGCAAGGCCTCGTACCAAGCCCAGAGGGGGGCGGTCTGTTCGGCAAAGGCCGCATCGGTGACCGGCGCCTGAAGCGCCGTCGGGTCGGGCGCGAGTTCCACCAGCGCCTGTTTCAGGAAGGTCGCCCCCATGAAGTTCGACACGGCGGGATGAGTCACCCGTCCCGGGTTCGCAGCCGCATACGCGACGAAGGCCGCCATGCTGACGGGCGGGACAGGCGTGCGCGCGCTGTCGTAGGAGAAAACGAAGCGGGCCAGGCGCCAAGGACTCTCGTACCCCTCGACCGGCACGGTGAAATCGACCGACGCAGCGGCGGTCGGCCCCAGGTCCACATATTTCGCGTTCGGCATCCCCTCGACAAAGGGCCCGTGCAGAAGGCCCTCCTGCTTCATCGTCAGGAAGTTCGCGCCGTTGATCCAGATCATGTCCACCGACCCGCCGTCGGTCTTTCCCGCCGCCTTCTCGGCCTGCACTCGCGTCACCGCCTCGGCGGTATCGGTCAGCTTTACCTGCTCGACCTTCACACCATAAAGCCGCTCGGTCTCTTGCCCCACCCATTCGATAAAGGCGTTCGTCCGCGCGTCGCCGCCCCAGGCATTCCAATAGACGGTCTGGCCCTTCGCAGCGTCGAGTGTGGCCTGCCAGTCGGCAAAGGCGGGGCTGGCGATGGCTGCGACAAGGGTCGCTGCGGCAAGGGCATGGCGCATGGGGGTCTCCTTTGGTCACCAGGGTGCTGTACGACAGCAACTCGGGAAAGGTTGCTTGCGTCTTGTCAATTGGACGCGAAACTTGTCCATCCCATGCGCCATCGCAAGGCCGTTGTCACGAGACAGGCGGCCGCGAAGGTCCAGGCGAGCACCGGGAAGAGGCCGGGCCAGAGGCACATGGCCAGGAAGAGGGCAATCGTCTCGGCCCCCTCGGTCAGCCCGCCGAGGTAGTAGATGCCCTTCTTCGGATAGCGGTCCGCCGTCAGCCCCCGCTTGGCCGCGATGACCGCGAAGGCAAGGAACGAGGACCCGGTGCCGACAAAGGACGCGATGAGGACGGCGGCGGGCAGGGCGTTCTGCGCGGGGTCAGCGATGGCAAAGCCAAGCGGAACCAGCGCGTAGAACAGGAAATCCGCCGCGATGTCGAGGAAGGCGCCCCGATCCGTTGGGCCAGAGGCGCGGGCGACGGCGCCGTCCAGACCATCCGCCACTCGGTTCAGGACGATCAACGCAAAGCCCGCCCCGAACCAGCCCATTGCAAGCGCCCCCGCCGCCAGAAGGCCAAGGCCGAACCCCGCCAGCGTCACCTGATCCGCACTCACCCCCCGCGCGACCAGCGCCCGTGCGGGTGCCGCCGTGACCCGCCGAAGGAACGGCAGAAGCGAGGCGTCGATCATCCCGCGACCTCGTCCTGATGCTCTCCCAGCTTGGGCGCGGGCCGGTCTAGGGCCAGTGAGGCGTCCGAGAAGGTCATGGGAGAGCGCACGCCGGGTACGCCTCCGGGCACGATCTGCAAGCCACGCGCGATCACCTGCGGGTCGGCGAAAACCTCGGCAAGGTTGTTGATCGGACCCGCGGGCACGCCCTCGGCCTCGCAGGTGGCCAGAAGGTCGGCCTTGGTGCGCTGGCGGGTGGCGCGGGTCAGCGCCTCGGTCAGGGCGGGGCGGTTGGCGAGGCGGTCGGCGTTGGTGGCAAAGTCGGGGTCGGTCGCCAGCGCGGGCAGGCCAAGGATCGTGCAAAGGCGGCGATACTGCGCATCGTTCCCGGTGGCGATGATGATCCAGCCGTCGGCACAGTCGAACACCGCATAGGGGGCAAGGTTCGGATGCGCATTCCCCATCTTCTGCGGTGCGACCCCGGTCGCCAGATAGTTCATCGCCTGATTGGCCATGATCCCCGTTGCCACGTCCATCAGCGCCATGTCGATCTGCTGGCCCCGCCCCGTCGGCCCCCGCTGATGCAGCGCCGCAAGGATCGCCACCGCCGCATAGACCCCCGTGAAGATGTCGGTGACCGCCACCCCCACCTTCTGCGGCTGGCCGTCCACGGGACCGGTGACGCTCATCAGCCCGGCCATGCCCTGGATGATGAAGTCATACCCGGCGCGATGCGCATAGGGGCCTGTCTGGCCGAACCCGGTGATCGAGCAATAGATCAGCCGGGGGTTCGCCGCGCACAGCGCAGGACCGTCCAGCCCGAACTTCGCAAGGCCGCCGACCTTGAAATTCTCGATCACCACATCGGCGTCGGCGGTCAGGCGGCGGACAAGCCCCCGCCCTTCCTCGGTCCCGAAATCCGCCACGACCGACCGCTTGCCCCGGTTCGTCGCGTGGAAGTAGGCCGCCGTCCGCTCGCCATCACGCTCGATGAAAGGGGGACCCCAGCGGCGGGTATCGTCGCCCTCGGGCGCCTCGACCTTTACCACCTCGGCGCCAAGATCGGCCAGGATCTGCCCCGCCCAGGGCCCGGCGAGGATGCGCGCCAGTTCGACGACCCGCAGCCCCGCCAGCGGTGTCACTTGGCAAGTTCCGCATCGAGAAGCACTTTCAGCTCCTCATAGCTCATGTTCGAGTGCTTGGTGCCATTGATGAACAGCGTCGGCGTCGATTCCACGCCATCAGCGGTGGCCTTTTCCTGAAAGTTGGCGACCATCGCCTGCGCCATCTCGCCATCATTCAAGCAGGCATCAAGCTGCGCATCGTCCATCCCGGCCGTCTTGCCGATACGGCGAAGGTTCTGGACGACCGTGGCCTGATCGTTCGACCCTGCCCATTCGCGCTGTCCTTCGAACAGCATGGCCGAAATGCCGAAGTACCGCGTCGGCCCGCCGCAGCGCGCCACCATCGCGGCCCAGAGGCCATAGCGGTCGAAGAACACCTCGCGATAGACGAAACGGACCTTGCCGGTGTCGATGTAGTCGGCCTTCAGCTGCTTGAAGACCTGCTCGTGAAAGGTGGCGCAGTGCGGGCAGGTAAAGGACGCATATTCGGTCAGCGTCACCTTGGCGTCCGGACTGCCGAGCACCATGTCCGGCACATCGCGCGCGGCGTCGGTGGTGCTGGCGGGGGCGGTGGTTTCCTGCGCCATCGCCGCCCCGACCCAGAGCGCGGGCCCCGCGATCATCGCCAGCGCCATTGCGGCGCGCCTTGAAAACATGTTCATGTATGACTTTCCTCAGGTTTTCGGGCGGGACAGGATGTGCCCTGCCAAAGTTTCTAGCGCCTCGCGCAGGGACGGGTCAGTCACCCCGGCGGCGGTTTCGGCCGCGCGGGCGGCAAGGGCGGGGTCGCGGCGGGGGCCTTCGAAAGGCGTCGCCGCTTCGGCAAAGCCCATGACGGCCGCGCCCGAGGTCTGCGTCAGCATCACGCGGCTGATCGCGTTGTAGCCGTAGCAGGCGTTGACGCGTTGGCGGATGCGGTCTTTCTGCATCTCGACCATCGGGGCGCTTGCCCCTTGGGTCAGGATGGTCAGCGTGGCCCCCAGCCCCTCGCGCGTATATCCCACCTTCACCGGCTGCGTGGTTCGGGCCAGATCCTCGCCCACGATCTCGGCCCAGTGGGTCAAAAGGCGCGTGACAGCAAAGCCGCGCGCCTCTCCGGCGGTGCGGATGCGGTCGCGCAGAAGGCCGGACGCGGCCTCAAACCCGCGCATACGGCGGGTGGGGGCAGCATCAGGGAGGGTCGGCTTACGGGTCATCTGGCCATTCCGTCGCGTGCCCCTATTCTAGCGAGACGAGAGGCCTGTGCCAGCAGGAAGCCGCAAAGCGAGGCATAAAGATTGCGTGACGCCCCGGACATGGCTGCCGACCTTCTGGCCTGGTACGACCGGCATGCGCGGTCGATGCCCTGGAGGGTGCCACCGGCGGAGCGGAAGGCTGGCATCCGCCCCGATCCCTACCGCGTCTGGCTGTCCGAGGTGATGCTGCAACAGACCACCGTCGCCGCCGTCCGCGACTACTTTCGCCGGTTCACCGACCGCTGGCCGGATGTGCAGGCGCTGGCGGCGGCCGAGGATGGGGCGGTGATGGCGGAATGGGCGGGGCTTGGCTACTATGCCCGGGCGCGGAACCTGCTGGCCTGCGCGCGCGCGGTTGCGGCGCGGGGCGGCTTTCCCGATAGTGCCGAAGGGCTGCGCACCCTGCCCGGCATCGGCCCCTACACCGCCGCCGCCGTCGCAGCCATCGCCTTTGACGAGGCGGCGGTGGTGGTGGATGGCAATGTCGAGCGGGTGATGGCGCGGCTGTTCCGGGTGGAGACGCCCCTGCCTGCGGCGAAACCGGAACTTACAGCATTGGCGGCGCGGCTGACGCCGGCACTGCGCCCCGGCGACCATGCGCAGGCGGTCATGGATCTTGGCGCGACCATCTGCACGCCCCGCAGCCCCGCCTGTGGAATCTGCCCGCTGTCGGGCGATTGTCTTGCGCGGAAGGCGGGCGTGCAGGCGGAATTGCCGAGGAAATCCCCGAAGCCCGCCAAGCCCATGCGGCACGGCACCGTCTGGATCGCGCGGCGGGCGGACGGGGCGTGGCTCTTGGAGCGGCGGGCGGACAAGGGTTTGCTGGGGGGAATGCTTGGCTGGCCGGGGACGGCCTGGGATCGACGGGACGGAGCGGGAGGGGAACCTCCGGTTCAGACGGAATGGATGGAGGCGGAGGGAGAGGTGCGCCATTCCTTCACCCACTTCGACCTGGTGCTGACCGTGGCCACCGCCCGTGTCGGGCTGGATGCGCGGCCCCTTCGAGGGGCCTTCCTGCCGCCACAGGACTTTGCCCCCGGCAACCTGCCGACCGTCATGCGCAAGGCCTTTGACCTTGCGGCAGGCGCCCTTCTGCCGCGTTGAGCGGGCGGCACTTTGAGGTAAGCTGTACCGCATGACCACCGCATCGGATCCCATGCCCGCCGCCCTGCCGTTCTGGCTGTCGCTTGGCCTTGTGCCCCTCGCGGTGATCGGGGCCATTCAAGGGGGCTGGACCGTCCTTCTGTTGCCGCTGTCGTCCTGGGGGCTGTTCACCCTGCTCGACGCGCTGACCGGGCGGAATGAAGAGAACCCCGATCCGGCGACACCGGACGCAGGCCTTTACTGGTATCGCCTCGTCACCCTGATCTGGTTCCCGGTGCAGTTCGCGCTGCTGTGCTGGCTGCTGTGGTACGTCCCCCGGGCGGATCATCTGGGCACCGTGGAAAGCCTTGGCCTGTTCTTCGGGATGGGCGTCATCTCGGGCACCATCGGGATCACCTATGCGCACGAACTGATGCACCAGAAGCCGAAGGGGGAGCGGTTGCTCGGCGACCTTCTCCTCGCCTCGGTCCTCTATTCCCACTTCAGGTCAGAGCATCTGCGGGTCCATCACCTGTGGGTCGGCACCCCGCGCGATCCCGTGACGGCGCGGTACAACGAAGGCTTCCACCGCTTCTTCCCGCGCGTCCTTCTCTCCTGCCCCGGGTCCGCCTGGGCGGCGGAAAAGGCGCTGCTGGCAAGGAAGGGCCTGACCGCATGGCACCGCAGCAATCCCTTCTGGCGCTATGCTGCCTTGCAGGGCGGAATGCTGGCGTTGGCCTTCCTTCTGGGCGGCTGGACCGGCCTTGGCCTCTTCCTGTTCCAGGCCTTCGTCGCGATCTGGCAACTGGAACTCGTGAACTATGTCGAGCATTACGGGCTGACCCGCCGCCATCTGGGCGAGGGGAAATATGAACACGTCCTGCCCCGTCATTCGTGGAACGCCTCGCAGCGGGCATCGAACTGGCTGCTCATCAACCTGCAGCGCCATTCGGATCACCACTACAAGCCCGACCGCCGCTTTCCGCTGCTGCAGACCTACCCGGACGCCGAGGCGCCGCTGCTGCCCTACGGCTATCCGGTGATGACGGCGCTGGCGATGGTGCCGCCCCTGTGGCGCCGCGCGATGAACCCGCGCGTGCGGGCGTGGCGGCGGTTCCATTACCCGGACGTTTCGGACTGGCAGCCGTACAACAAGGGCCTCACGCCCCTGCCGCGTCAACCCGGGTTGATGCCGTTGGCCTGACAGGCCTGCCACAGCGGCCGCATCCAGCCCACATTGGCAGGCAGGCGATCGTTTGGATCAACGATATGGGGGCCCATCCGTATTACCTCAGCCCGCAAGGCCTCGGCCCCTTCTTCGTCCAGGCCGGTGATGTAGACCCGGTCGCACAGGCGCATGCAGCCCAGCGCCTCGGCCCGAGGGATGAACCCCTCGTAGGGTGCGATCAGAATGGTGCCCGGGGCAGCGGTGCTGGCGATCTGTTCTTCCATCGCCAGAAGGCCATGCTCCTTGGACATCGGCTGATAGAAGTAGATCACATCATAATTGCCGTAACCGTCAAAATTGATCCCGTCGGCATGCACGATCTCGCTCCGCGCGGCCTTGGTCGCCCGCAGCGTCTCTCGCGCCGTCTCGACATAGCCTGCGTCGTATTCCAGCCCGTCGGCCCGGTCGAAGATGTCGGCGGCCAGGATCACCTTGACGCCCCCGCCGCAGCCCACGTCGATGAAGCGGAAGGGCCTTTCCTGCTTGCGCGCAAGCAGCACGCGATAGGCCAGATGCGCGTTCACAAGGAAATGGCCCACGTTCAACGGGATGTCGGGAAAGGCACCAAGGTCCGAGGACTCGGCCGCCTGCGGCCGCCTGTTCACGGCCAGATGCGCGCGGGTAAAGACGCGCGACATGATGCGCTCTTCCGGCGCGCCAAGGTCAAAACGGTCGCGCGGGGGCGGCAGCAGCGGCCACTCGCGCCCCGCATCGATATGGTCGCAGGCGTCCAGCACCTTGTCCCACAGCGACAGGCGGGCGCGCATCAGGCGAAGGAAGCGTTCGTCCGTTCCGGCAATCCGCGACTGCCGCAGGAAACGCGCGCCGGTCCCGCCGATCTCGGCCCGCAGGCGCGCGGCCATGTCGGCCACAGCCATGTAGTGGTCGCGAAGGGCGGTCAGCGCCTCGGCCACCGGGGCACGCGTCCCGGTGGGTTTGTTCAGTTCGGCCGCGATCTCGACAATCAGTCGGGCCGCCTGCCGCTCGCGCTGCTCGATCGCCGCGCGCAGCGGCATCAATCTGGACATCGGAAAACCAAGTGGCTGTGGAACAATTTTGCAATTGTCGCAGCGCAAGGCCGTCGCGCAAGCAAAAACGTCATATGCCCCCTAGGCGCTTGCTCCCAGCCACCGCGCGACCCGCATCGCGGGCGACCGCGCCGCACCCGGACGCGCGGGCCAAAGACGCAGCGCGCGCGGCAAAAGGACCCGCAGCGCAAAGGGTTCGACCAGCGCGCCCCGGTCAAGCAGGGGCTGCACCAGCGCCGCGTGAGCCATCAGCACCCCCGCCCCGCGCACCGCCTCGTCCACCGCCAGCGCATAGAGCGAGAAGGTCGGCCCCCGTGGTACAAGGCCGGTTCCGGGCAGCGCGACCGCCGCCCAGGCCGCCCAGTCGCCGGACCATGATGCATCCGAGAGGCAGGGAACCGTGGCAAGATCGCCGGGATGCGCCAGCCGCGCGCGCAAGGATGGCGCGCAGGCCGGAAAGATCACGTCATTCTCCACCCGGTCCCGCGCCTCGGTCCCGTAGAAAAGGCAGAGGTCATAGGGATGCCGCTTCAGCGCCGGGGGCTCCTCCATCGCAGTGATCGACACCGCGATGTCCGGCAAGGCCTCGCGTAGCGCAGGCAGGCGCGGGGCGAGCCAGAGTTGCGCCAGCGCCGGTAGGGTCGCGATGTGGACCGTCCGCTCGGCGGCACTGCCCCGCAGGTCCTGCATGACGTCGCGCAGACGGTCGAAGGCCTCGCTCAATCCGGGGCGCACACGCTGGCCCACGGTGGTCAGCTGCACCCCGCGCGCCGTCCGCTCGAACAGCCGCGCGCCGACGGCAGCCTCCAGCGTCTTGACCTGCGCGGTGATCGCGGCGGGCGAGACGCCCCGTTCCTGCGCCGCCGCCGCAAAGCCGCCAAGCCGCGCCGCGGCCTCGAAGGCACGCAGGGCGGAGAGCGGCAGGTCCTTGGGGCGGGGTGGGGCGACGGCCATCTTAGCCTCAGATTTCCTAACCCTAACTTTCAGGAAATCTGAATTGTCCGCAAGCCCGGGCAATGGTCTTCTGCCCCCAACCAAGGAGACCGCCATGACCCACCTCTCCCCCCGCCCCTGGGTGCCCGCCACTTGCGAGGCGCGCGTGCAGGCCATCGCCGCCGAAACCGCTGCCCACGATGCCGCCACCGTCGATGCCCGGATCGAGGCGCTGATCCGGGCGAACCTGTCGATCCACGACGAGGAGTGCTTCAACCTCAACCCCGCGACAAACGTGATGAACCCGCGCGCCGAGGCGGCGCTTGGCCGAGGCCTCGGCAGCCGCCCGTCGCTCGGCTATCCGGGCGACAAGTACGAGATGGGGCTGGAGGCAATCGAGGAGATCGAGGTGATCGCCGCGGAACTCGCGGCCGAGGTCTTCGGTGCGACCCATGCCGAGATCCGCTGCGCCTCGGGGGCGATGGCGAACCTTTACGGCTTCATGGCGCTGGCGAAACCGGGCGACGCGATCGTAGCACCCCCGGGCAGCATCGGCGGGCATGTGACGCATCACGGGGCGGGCTGTGCAGGGCTTTATGGCCTCATCACGCATCCGGCGCCGGTGAATGCGGATGGCTATACGGTCGATCTGGCGGGGCTGGAGGCGCTGGCGGCGCGCGTGCGGCCCAAGGTCATCACCATCGGCGGCAGCCTCAACCTCTTCCCCCATCCGGTGCGGGAGGTGCGTGCGATTGCAGATGCCGTGGGGGCCAAGGTGCTGTTCGATGCCGCCCATCAGTGCGGGATGATTGCGGGCGGGACCTTCCCGAACCCGCTGCGGATGGGCGCGCATCTGATGACGATGAGCACCTACAAATCGCTTGGCGGCCCGGCGGGCGGGCTGATCGTGACGGATGACGCGGGGATCGCGGAACGGCTGGACGCCATCGCCTTTCCGGGCATGACCGCGAACTTCGATGCGGCCAAGTCGGCGGCGCTGGCGATCACGCTTCTGGACTGGCGGCAACACGGGGCGGCCTATGCGCAGGCGATGGTCGATCTGGCGCAGGCTTTGGGGCGGGCGCTGGTGGAGGAAGGGATGCCGGTCTATGCGGCGGACCGGGGGATCACCGGGTCGCACCAGTTTGCGCTGGCGGCGGCAGCCTTTGGCGGCGGGCAGGCGGCGTCAAAGACCCTGCGCAAGGGTGGGTTCCTCGCCTGCGGGATCGGGTTGCCCATCCCCGAAGTGGCTGGTGACATGAACGGGTTGCGCATCGGCACGCCGGAACTGGTGCGGCGGGGCGTGACGCCTGCCGATGCGCCCGCGCTGGCGCGGCTGATCGCCGAGACGCTGCGGTCGAACGCGCCGGAAACGGTCGCCCCCCGCACTCGTGCGCTGCGGGGCCGCTTTACCGGGTTGCATTACGTCCGCGTCTAGCTTGGCCGGATCCCGTTCGCGGCACAAGCAAGCCACAGAGGCCGCAGCCAGCCCAGGCCCTGCGGCGGGTCATCGTCGGCGCCATAGACGTGGGGTCCCATACGCCGCGCCTCGGCTGTCAGGTCGGCCAGCCCTTCGGCCATCGCCGCCTTCATGAAGACGGTGCCATCGACTGGCACGCAGCCAAGGCTCGCCGCCCGCATGGCAAAGCCCGGATAGGGCGCGATCAGGATCACGTCGTCGCGGCTGGCGGCAATGATCCGCTCTTCCAGCGCCAGAAGGGCGGTCATGTCGTGCATCGGCTGATAGCAGTAGATCACGTCGAACCCGCAATAGCCGGTATAGGTCAGCGCGTCGGTCACTTCGACCCGGCAGCGGTGCGCGCGCATCGCGGCAAAGCTGCGCCCGGCCGCCGCCGCATAGCCGGGGTCGATCTCGATCCCCACCGCCTCGTCAAAGAATTCGGCCGCCAGTGCTACCTTGACACCCCCGCCGCAGCCGACATCAAGAAACCGCCAGGGGCGCGGCGTCTTGGTCGCCAGCCGCAGCCGGTAAGCCAGGTGCGCCGCCGCCACGAACCGCGCAACATCGAGCGGAATGTCCGCATGCGCCCCCCTGTCCGCCGAAGCCTGATCCTGCGCCTCCGGATTGATCGCCCGATGCGCCCGCGTGAAGGCGCCCGAGACGAGCGAGCCCTGCGCGCCCCCCAGATCAAGACGGGACAGCACAGGCGGAACCAGCGGCCATTCGTGCCCCGCAAGGCAATCCTGCACCGCCACTGCAACGCGATCCCACTGATCCAACCGCTGGTCGAGGTCGCGCAGGACCTGCCCTGTCTCGCCACGGAAAAGGCGGGTGGAACTGCCGATCTGGCGGCGCATCCGGAAGGCCGCATCGCGCGCCGCCTCGAGCGATGTCATCAGCGTTTCCGCTGAACCTCTGGCATCATCACGGTCGAAGGTCGGGCGAAGCAGGTCGGACGCCAGGGTCCGCGCTGCCGCCGCCGCATTGCGTTCCAGCGATTCAACCGTCGCAAGCAGACGGGAAAAGCTTTTCGTATCAAATATTTCCGCTTTCATTTCGAAAATGGTAGCACATCGGTCCGGGCGGGGCGACCGCAGATCTGCGCGCAACTGAAAAATCCCGCCATGCCGCACGGACATGGCGGGAAGGCGGTGCCGGGGGCGGGCCACGGCACGGGCAAAATGGGATCAGGCGGTGCCGTCCGCCTGCAGCGTCTCGGCCCGGATCTGCTGGCGCAGGATGTCGATGGGGATCATCTGGCCGTCGCGCTTGAAGTGCCAGTAGGTCCAGCCGTTACAGGACGGCGCGCCTTCCAGCGCGGCGCCGACCTGATGGATCGACCCCCGCGTCTCGTCCGAGATCAGCGTGCCGTCGGCGCGCACCCGCGCCGTCTTGCCGCGCAGCGAGGTCAGCACCTCGCCCGGCCGCAGCATGCCGCGTTCCACGACCTGGCCGAAGGGCACGCGGGGTTCCGCCCGTTTCGACCCCGTGACCGCCAGCGCCGAGGCGTCGAACCGGCGCACCCGGGCAATCCGCGCTTCTGCCGCCCGGATATAGCCCTCTTCCCGCTCGATCCCGATGAACTCGCGGCCCAGCATCTTGGCCACCGCCCCGGTCGTACCCGTGCCGAAGAAGGGGTCCAGCACCACATCGCCCGGATTGGTGCTGGCCAGGATCACACGATGCAGCAGCGCCTCGGGCTTTTGCGTGGGATGCGCCTTGTCGCCCGACTCGTCCTTCAGCCGCTCATGCCCGGTGCACAGCGGGATCACCCAGTCCGACCGCATCTGCACGCCGTCATTCAGCGCCTTCAGCGCCTCGTAGTTGAAAGTGTATTTCGACCCCTGGTCGCGGCTGGCCCAGACCATCGTCTCATGCGCATTCGTCAGACGCTTGCCGCGAAAGTTGGGCATCGGGTTCGACTTGCGCCAGACCACGTCATTGAGCAGCCAGAACCCTGCGTCCTGCATCGCCGCGCCCACGCGAAAGATGTTGTGATAGCTGCCGATCACCCAGATCGCCCCGTTCGACTTGAGCAGCCGCCGCGCCGCCGCCAGCCACTCGCGCGTGAAGCGGTCATAGGCGGCAAAGCTGGCGAACTGGTCCCAGTGGTCGTCCACCGCATCGACAAGGCTGTTGTCGGGCCGGTGCAGCGCGCCCTTGAGTTGCAGGTTGTAGGGTGGATCGGCGAAAATGAGGTCCACAGACCCGGCGGGAAGGGATTGCATCACCGCGATGCAATCGCCGCCAATAATCTGGTTCAGGGGCAGCGGGGCTGCCTCCGGCTCGGGTCGTGTCGTCATGGCTCTGCCTCGTTCCGCGGCGTTGATCGCCGTTTGGTTGAGGGCAGGATGAGTCAAACCTGATTCGCGGTCAAATTCTTTATTGAATCAGGGGCTTACTGATTTGTCTTGATACAAGGCCTTGTGGACGGGCGCGAAGGAACGCCTATGGTGTGGGGTAGCACCCAGGCGCGTCAGCGCCTCGCGGTGTTCCGCTGTCGGGTATCCGGCGTTGCGGTCCCAGCCGTAGCCGGGAAACTGTTGCGCCAAATCCACCATGATCCGGTCGCGCGTCACCTTGGCAATGATCGAGGCTGCAGCGATGGACAGGCAGCGCGCGTCGCCCGCTACCAGCGCCTGCCCCTGGCAAGCCAGGCCTGCGGGGATCATGTTGCCATCAATCAGCGCCACCTCGACAGCGCCCAATTCGTCAACCGCTCGCACCATGGCAAGGTGGCTGGCCCGCAGGATGTTCAGGCTGTCGATCTCGGCCACGCTCGCCTCGGCCACCGCGACCTCGGCCTGGCGGATCAGCAGGTCGAACAGCCGCGCACGGGCAGGGGCGGTCAGCTTCTTGCTGTCGTTCAGGCCGGGGGGAATGCGGCCGGGGTCAAGCCTGACCGCCGCCGCGACCACTGGGCCAGCCAGCGGCCCGCGCCCGGCCTCGTCCACCCCGGCCACGCGGGCAGCGCCGGTGGCGAGGGCCGCAGTCTCGAACAGGAAATCGGGGGGCAGTGCCATTGCGCCAACAAAGCGCAACGCCCGCCCGATGGAAACCCCGTCAGTAAAGGCGTTCAGGCCTGTATCCCGCCTCGCGCAGGCAGCGCTCGGGAAAGACGGTGACGATCTTGCGCCGGACCTTCATGTCATACGCGCAGCGGTAGGGCAGCCTGCCGCCGACGCCTGCATTGCGCAGGCAGGGCTCTGCATAGACAACGCCCGCGCGACGGCCGCGCAGATCGACGGCGCAATAGGCGGGCAACTGTCTGTCTTCATAGCGATAATTGCGGCGGTCGTCGCGGCGGCGGTCGTCGTCATCCATGCTTTTGGCGATCAGGCCGATGACGGCGATGGCGGCCAGCGCCTTGGCGAGATCCTCGTCCGCGCGGGCGGGAACGGCGGCGGCGGCAGTCATCAAGGCCATCGCGGCGGCGACGATACCGACAAAGGCGGCGAGGCGGCGGCGCAGGTTGCGGGTGGAAAGTGCCATGCAGAGGATCCTTTCAGACCGGAAGGGGCGATGCGTCCAGCCTGAGGTGCCCGCTGCAAGAGAGGCAATAACATGGGGCTGCTAGGCGATAGCAGCACGTCCTTGCCCCGGCGATATTGTATATCCCAACATCTTGGGTGCACATTCGTGGAAATCCGCCCAGGCTGGAGCCTTGACCGTGACCCCGTTCGTCAGATGCCTTGTCGTTGTGGCCGCCCTGGCGCTGGCCCCGCCTACCTGGGCCGAGTGCTATGCTGATTACAAGGCAAGCAAGGACGGACCCCTGCGCCTGCACTACGGTGTGATGGAAATTCCCGACGACGCCTGTAACCCCGGCGCGGCACAGGGTGTTGCCGAACGGCGGCTGCGCGACGCAGGGTGGAAACTTCTGGGCGTGATGTCGGTGTTCGGCAGGGAAGGTCTGGACGAAAGGAGGGGCAGTGCAGGAGAGTTCTTCCTCCGCTATTGACAGCCTGCGCGCGGGCAACCGCGTGGTGGCCTTTGGCATTGCGGGGATTGTCGCGATCCTCCTTGGGGCGGCGGTGTTTCTGTTCCTCAGCCTGCCCGACGCCAATGCGTTCAACGCGCGGGTCGAGCGGATCT
>CAZVIS010000058.1:0-13670 GCA_964627355.1 uncultured Rhodobacterales bacterium | reverse complement strand
ATTCGTAATCGATCCGCGCTGTCACGCCATAGGCCGCCGCATTGCCCTCGACGATTTCGTGGAAGCGCTTCTTCAACATCTCACGCACAGTCGGGCTGAAACAGCGGATGGTGGCGCAGAACCAGGCCTCTTCGGGGATGATGTTGGACGCGGTCCCCGCGTGGATCTGCGTGACCGAGATCACCACCTCGTCCAGCGCATAGACGTTGCGCGACAGGATCGTCTGGATGCCCTGCACCATCGACACGACCGCAACGACCGGATCGACGCAGTCATGTGGCGTCGCCCCATGCCCGCCCTTGCCCTTCACCCGCACCGTGGCCGTATCGACCGAAGCCATCAGTGGCCCGGGCGTCGTCTGGAACGCGCCGAGTGCCACGTTCGGCGCGTTGTGGATGCCCCAGACCTTGGTGATGTCAAAGCGGTCCATGATCCCTTCGCGCACCATCACCTCGCCGCCGCCGCCATCCTCTTCCGCTGGCTGGAAGATCAGCGCCACCCGGCCCGCAAAGCGGCGCGTCTCGGCCAGATACTGCGCGGCACCCAAAAGCATGGTGACATGCCCGTCATGCCCGCAGGCATGCATCTTGCCGGGCACGGTCGAGGCATATTCTGCCCCCGTCGTCTCGGTGATCGGCAGCGCGTCCATGTCGGCGCGCAGCCCGATCGTCGGCCCCTCACCCGTGCCGTTGATGATCGCCACGACGCCGCTTTCCGCGATCCCCTCATGAATCTCGTCCACACCGAAGGCGCGCAGCCGCTCGACGATGAAGGCCGCTGTCCTGTGACAGTCGAACTTGAGTTCGGGATGGGCATGAAGATGCCGCCGCCAGGCCTTCATCTCGTCGGCTGCGGCGGCAATGCGGTTCAGAACGGGCATAAGAGCAGGCTCCTGATACAGCCCCGGCTCATGCCATGCCGCACCCCGGATGGCAACGTCCTGTCTGTCGCGGAAGCTTCATGCTAGACTTTCGCACATTGGTCCAAGGCATTCCACAGGAGAACCCGCGACATGGCGAGCAAACTGACGGTCAAGGTCGAGACGGCGAAGGTCACGCCCTACACGGTGTCCGGCACGACACTGGAAGAAATCTGGAAAGACATCGAGAAAAAGGGGCCCAAGGACGGCGGCAAGGCCCGCGCGGGCTATACCACTGCGCCGGTGGAGACCCCCAACGACTACAAGTTCGACGAAGAAGAGGACCCGAAGGCCAAGCCGAAGGATGGCGAGGCCTGGAAGGTCACGGCCAAGGGGGGAGAACTGACTGTCAAGCCGGTCATCCAGGTTCCCGAACTCGACAACGACAAGGACCTCTCGGACGAGGACAAGAAGACCTGGGCCACCTTCGTGAAGGGTGTGCGCGCACATGAGGACGAACATGTCGCGGCCACCAAGGCCGAGGCGGAAGCTGTGGCCAAGGAGATCGGAGAGATCGAGGGCAAGGGCACAGGCAAGGACAAGAAGACCGCGATCAAGGCCGCCACGGCCGACTGGATCAAGAAGTTCAAGGCCGCCTTCGACGGCGGCAAGCTGCAGAAGCGTGTTAAGAAAGTGAACGAGGATCTGGACAAGAGCGGCCATGGTCCGGTCCTGAAATACACCAAGAGCTGAGGCGCCCCGCATCCGAGGGCCGCTCATCAGCACTTGCGGGCTTCCTCGCTGGGGCGCGCGCCAGCGAAGAGCGTCCGCAAGGAAGCGATGAGCGGCGGTGCCGGTCGCACCGTCTGGCCGCCGGCGTCCTCTGCGGCTATGCAGGGACGCAGCAAGGCAGGGGCCAGGCATGCAGGACGACGACCTGATCCGGAACGGCGGCGGCCGCATCGAGCGCCTTCTCGCCATCATGGCGCGCCTGCGCGATCCCACTTCGGGCTGCCCCTGGGACGTAGCACAGACCTTCACCACGATCGCCCCCTACACCATTGAAGAAGCGCATGAGGTGGCCGACGCCATCGACCGGCAGGCCTGGGGCGAACTGCCGGGAGAGCTTGGCGACCTCCTTCTTCAGACCGTCTTCCACGCCCGCATGGCCGAGGAGGCGGGGCTCTTCGCCTTTGCCGATGTGGTCACCGCCATCAGCGACAAGATGGTCGCCCGCCACCCCCATGTCTTCGGCGACCAGTCCCGGGACAAGACGCCGGAACAGCAGACCGCCGACTGGGAGGCGATGAAGGCCGCCGAACGGGGCCCCGCCCGCACCCTCGACGGCGTGGCGCTTGGCCTTCCGGCCCTCACCCGCGCAGTGAAGCTGCAGAAGCGCTCGGCGCGCGTGGGGTTCGACTGGCCCTCGACCGATCAGGTCCTCGCCAAGCTGACCGAAGAGGCCGCGGAACTGGTCGAGGCGCGCGACACACTTACCTCCGAGGAGGTGGCCGAGGAAATGGGCGACCTCCTCTTCGTCATGGCCAACCTCGCCCGGCACCTGAAAGTGGACCCCGAGGCCGCCCTGCGCGCTGCCAATGCCAAGTTCACCCGCCGTTTTGCCCGAATCGAGGACTGGCTGGCCGAGGCCGGCAAGACCCCCTCGCAAAGCGATCTGGCCGAGATGGACGCGCTGTGGGAGCGCGCCAAGCGGGAAGAGCGGGGTTAACCGCCACGCCCCCTCTTGTCGCAAAGCCGTGAAGGGGCCACGTTACGGCTGGGACAGATGATCCCCCCGGGAGTGGCGACTGTGAAACGTCTGATACCCCTGATCCTCGCTGCGCTGGTCGCAGCCGTCGCCTATTTCTATCTCGCGCCCACCACCAACTCGACCACCCTTCGCATCGTCGCGGGGTCCGAGAACCAGGCGCTGGAGCCCTTGGTGCAGGACTGGGCGGGGCGCAATGGGGTTGCGGTCGAGATGACCTATCTCGGTTCGGTGGACATCAGCCGCGCGCTCGCGGCGGGCAAGGCCAGCGAGTATGACGCGGTCTGGCCCGCGCATTCACTGTGGATCGAGCTTGGCGATACGCAGAAAGCCGTCGCCCACGCGACCTCGATCCTGCGCTCTCCGGTCGTCCTTGGCGTCAAGAAGCCGATTGCCGAGGGCCTTGGCTGGGTCGGGCGCGGCGACGTGACCGTGCAGGAGATCGAGGCGGCGGCGCAGTCGGGCGCATTCCGTCTGTCGATGACCTCGGCCACGCAGTCCAACTCCGGCGCGTCGGCCTATTTCGGGTTTCTTTATGCGCTGGCAGGCAACCCTGACGTGCTGACGCTGGACATCCTTGCGGAACCCAAACTGCAAGAGGACATGCGGACCCTGTTGTCGCAGGTGGACCGGTCCTCGGGGTCGTCGGGGTGGCTGAAGGACAGTCTGGTCGCCAACCCGGACCGCTTCGACGCAATGATCAACTACGAATCTGTGGTGATCGAGGCCAATCAGGCCCTCGTCGCGGCAGGCGAGACGCCGCTCTACATCGTTTACCCGGCCAATGGCCTGTCGGTCGCCGACAGCCCCTTCGGCCTGATCGACAAGGGCGACGCGGCCAAAGAAAAGGCCTTCCTGGACCTGCAGGCCTTTCTGCTCTCGCCTGACACGCAAGGTAAACTCTCTGACCTCGGCCGCCGCGCCGGGCTGATCGGGCTGTCGGCCGACGATGCCGACCCCACGGTCTGGAACCCCGACTGGGGCGTGGACCTGAAACGCGACATCGCCCCGATCCCCACCCCGGCCTCTGCCGTGATTGCCGAGGCGCTGGCACTTTACCAGTCGGAACTTCGGAAACCCTCGCTGACGGTCTGGGTGCTGGATGTGTCCGGCTCGATGGAGGGCGAGCCGCTGGCGCAGTTGAAGTCCGCGATGACGCTGGTGCTCGATCCGCAGGCGGCGGCGGTGAACCTCTTGCAGCCCTCGCGCCGGGACGTGACGATCATCCTGCCTTTCAATCATACCACCGAAGAGGCGACCATCGTGCGCGGCGGCACGGCCGCGGACCTGTCTGCCGCGCTGTCGCGGGTGAACGCGTTGCGCGCCGATGGCGGCACGGATGTTTACGGAGCCATCGGCACGGCGGTGGATCTTCTGGAACCGTTCCAGCGGGATGGCACGCTTGGGGACTATCTGCCCGCAATCGTGGCAATGACCGATGGCCAGTCCGAGACGATCAATCAGGAGTGGATGGAACAGAAGCTTGCCGCCGAACCGTGGGCGCAGGCCATTCCGATCCACTCCATCGCCTTTGGTGCGGCGGATGAGGAGCAGTTGAAGGCGCTCTCCGCCGCCTCGGTCGGGCGGATGTTCAAGGCAGGCGACGACATCGCAGCGGCGCTGCGGTCGGCCAAGGGTTACAATTGATGGCGCTGCCCGACGGCTTGCGACAGATCGTGGCGGCGCTGCTGGCGGCGGGGGTGTTCCTGGCCCTTTACTTCGGCGTGCTGCTCGAATGGTACGTGGCGCTTGGCCTGTCGGTTGCGACCTATGCTGCCCTGCTGCTCATGGTCCCGCGCCGCAAGCCCCTGTCCGAAATTGTGCTGTCCGACCGGGTGTCCGCCGCCGATATTGCTGCGGCGACCCGCGCTCTGGCCGAGGCAGCGCGTCGCATCAGCCTTGCTTCGGTCCAGGCTCCGGCCGCCGACCAGCCCACCCTGTCCGACATGTCCGCACACCTGAATTCCTTGTGCACGCAAATCGCAGAGGACCCGTCAGATTATCGCCATGCGCATCGCTTCATCACGTCCTATCTGCCCAAGATGGTGGAGAACGTCGAGAAGTACGTCTCTCTCGCGGCCAAGGCGCACGGACCGGCGCGCGACCGCCTGTCCCCCCTGCGCGATGGCATCCTGTCCTATGGCCAGGTTGTGGCACGCATCGACCAAGCAGGATTGGAAAACGATTTCCGGGCCTTGGAAGCCGAGGTTGATGCACTTGGCTTTCAGTTGAAGCGCGGATGAAAGGGGTCCCATGAACCGCACTGTCCTTGGCCTTGTGCTGCTTCTGATCGTTGCCGGGACGGCCGTGGGCCTGAGCCAGCTTGACCTTGCCGGCCTGACCCGCAAGATCGACAGCCGCGATCCCGTTACCGTCTCGATCTTCTACGGGGGCGAGAAGTCGGCGCTGCTGTCCAGCCCCGCAGCCAAAGAGATCATCGAGGACCGCTACCGCGTGACGCTGGACGCCGCGCGGGCGGGGTCGATCGAGATGGTGACGACGCTCGACACCACGGGGCGCGACTGCCTCTGGCCTTCGAACGCGGTGGCCGTGCAACTGGCACGCGACAGCGGCAAGACGGTCTTGACCGACAGCAACATCTTCAACTCCCCCATCGTGTTCTTCGCCTGGGCCGATGTGGCGGATGCGCTGATCGCGAAGGGCGTGGTGACCAAGCGCAATGACGGGTTCCTGACCGCCGACGTGGGCGGTATCGCGGCGCTGATCGACACGGGCGCGCGGTGGAAAGAGGATTTGGGTCTGAACATCTACGGCCCCTTCCGCATCTTCTCGACCGATCCGGCCAAGTCGAACTCGGGCAACATCTGGGCCGGGCTCTTGGCCATCGTCTTCAACGACGGCACGCCACCGACCGAAGCCGCCTTGCCTGCCCTCCTGCCGCGCCTGACCAGCTATTTCACCGCCATGGGCTACATGGAGGCGTCATCCGGCGACATCTTCGAGAATTTTCTCAAGCAGGGCATGGGGGCTCGGCCAATCATCGTGGGCTACGAGAACCAACTGGTCGAATTCCTGACCTCGAACACGCAGTATGCCGACCTCATCAACAAGAAGATCCGCGTGATCTATCCGGAACCCACGGTCTTTGCCTCACACCCCCTGATTTCGCTGACCCCCACCTGCGCGCGACTGGCCGAGGCGCTGCAGGACCCCGAATTGCAGGCCATCGCCTGGACCGAGCATGGCTTCCGTACCGGCCTGATCGGGGTCGAGAACGATCCCGCCGACATCAAGGGCGCCACCCTGCCCGCTACCGTGGACCTCGTGGTGCCGATGCCCACGGCCCGGGTGATGGAGCGGATCATCGCAGCAGTGCAGGCGCCCTGAGGTCAGGCAGGGCCGCTTCCCCAGCCCTTTTGTTGAAACGTGTCATGCAACGGTCAAAGCCGCGTCACCGAATTGACGTAGCGTCACCCCCTGCGGGCATGCGCCCCGCGCAATCACATAGCAAGGGGAGAACAAGGTCATGGCGGCGACACATTCCGGTGATGGTACGATGACGGGAACCGAAGGCAACGACGTGCTCGAGGGCAAGGCGGGCAACGACGTGATCTCGGCCGGGGCGGGCGATGACCTCGTCAAGGGCGGCGCGGGCGACGACACGCTGATGGGCGGCGCCGGAAACGATACGCTGGAAGGGGGAGAGGGCGACGACCTGTTGTCGGGGGGCGAGGGCGACGACTCGCTGTCGGGCGGCGAAGGCGACGACGAACTCCACGGCGGCGAGGGCGACGACACCCTCTCCGGCGGTGCGGGCCGCGACACGCTGGACGGCGGTGCGGGCGACGATCTTCTGGCGGGCGGCGAGGGCGACGACGTTCTGTACGGCGGCGCGGGCGATGACGAACTGTCGGGCGATGCTGGCGCCGACACGCTCTATGGCGGCGAGGGTCGCGATACCTTCACCTTCCAAGCGGCGACCGCCGATGCCGTGGACACCATTGCGGACTTCGAGCCGGGCGAGACAGTCAAGCTGGTTGGCTTTGTCAGCGGCGTTGTGAACCTGGTGCAGGACGGCGCCGATGTGCATGTGTTCGCGGTCAAGGGCACGACCTACATGCAGGTTGCGACGATCCTCAACACCAAGCCCGCCGACGTGACCGTGGTGTGGTTCGACGCAGTCTGACGCACCCGAACAATCCTTGGTCGGCCCGCCCCGGCGGGTCGGCCAGGCTGTCCCATCCGAGATGTCGGAGGGCCCCAAAAATACCCGACTGTTTCGATCACCCATTGACCTTACTAATTTAGTCGGATTTATTTGGCCTCGGAACATCCGAAAGGCCCATCCCATGACTCTGAACCTTCCCGTCCTCGCCGCCCTCCTTGCCGGGGCCGCCCTTCCCGCAATGGCCGACGTCAACGTCTATTCCCACCGCCAGCCCGAACTCATCCAGCCCTTGGTCGATGCCTTCACTGCCGAGACGGGGATCGCCGTCAACGTGGCCTTTGTGGACAAGGGCATGGTGGAACGGCTTCAGGCCGAGGGCGACCGCTCGCCCGCCGACCTTGTCCTGACCGTGGACATCGCGCGCCTGACCCAGATCGTCGAGGCGGGCGTCACGCAGCCCGTGGACAGCGCAGTCCTCAAGGCCAACATCCCGGCCGAATTGCGCGACGCGAACGACCAGTGGTTCGGCCTGACGGCGCGTGCGCGGATCGTCTATGCCGCCAAGGACCGCGTCACCCCGGGCGAGGTGACGACCTACGAGGATCTCGCCGACCCCAAGTGGAAGGGCCGCATCTGCACCCGGTCGGGCACCAACGACTACAACGTGGCGCTTCTCGCCGCCGTCATCACGCATCACGGCGAAGAGGCTGCCAAGACTTGGGCCGAAGGGATCAAGGCCAATCTCGCGCGCAAGCCTGCAGGCGGCGACCGCGACCAGGTCAAGGCCATCGCGGCGGGCGAATGCGACATCGCGATCGGCAACACCTACTATATCGGCCAGATGCTGAACGACCCCGAGCAGAAAGCCGCGGCCGAGGCGGTGCGCATCGACTTCCCCGTGTTCGAAGGGGCGGGCACGCACCTCAACGTCTCGGGCGTGGCGATGACCAAGGCGGCACCCAACAAGGCCGAGGCCCTGCGCTTCATGGAATGGCTGTCGAGCGATGAGGCACAGAAGATCTACGCCGAGACGAACCACGAGTTTCCGGTCAAGCCAGGGGTCGCACGGTCCGCGCTGGTGGAAAGCTGGGGTGTCTTCACCGCTGACACCAAGCCTCTGACCGACGTCGCCGCCGCCCGCCCCGCCGCGCTGCGCATCATGGAAGAGATCAACTTCGACGGCTGATCTCCGCCCAGGGCAGCCCCGCCGGGGCTGCCCGACCTATCCGTCCAGCGTGCCACCGATCACGTCGCTGGCGATATCGCCGATCTCGCGGATGCCGACCCCTGCCCCCGTCGCCTCCAGTGCGCTGTCGATCACCTTGTCAACGATCCCGCCCACCGTCATCGCCGCCACCCGCGCAGGCCGCCCGTCCCGCATCAGCGCATAAAGCCGCGCGTCCGCCTCGGCCAGACAGGCGGCCTTGAAACGCAGTTGCGGACCCACAAGGCCATGACGGCGCAGCGCCTCCAGGTTGGCGGGCCGGTCGAGCGCCGAGAGAAGGGCCCTAAGGTCCTCTTCAACAAGCCACAACCCCGCTTCACCCAGCGCGCGCGTCAGCGCCATGGGCAGCGGCGGCACAGGATAGCCGGAAAGGACCGGCCCCCCCACGGCATGCAGCGTGCGGGCGCCATAAACGGTGACGATGTGGCGCAGAAGGTCGGCATCGTCTGGATGGTCGTCTGGGTCCGGATAGCGCATCGGTCAGCCCATCACCTCGACCGACAAAACCGTGGGCAGGTGGCGGGCGATCTCCTCCCAGTGGTCCCCCTCGTCCCGGCTGGCGAAGATCGAACCGGAGTTCGTACCGAAATACACCCCCGCAGGCGTTGCCCTATCCACCGCCATCGCCTGTCGCAGCACGGTGAAGAAGCAGTCCTGGGCGGGCAGCCCCGCCCCCTTTGCCTCCCACGTCTCGCCGCCATCGCGGGACCGCCAGACGGCCGCCTTCGCCCCCGGCGGATAGCGTCCCGCAGAGTCGCCGTTCAGGGGGAAGGTCCAGACCGTCCCCGGATCGCGCGGATGCGCCCCGACAGGGAAGCCGAAGGTCGAAGGCAACCCCTCGCCGATTTCCTCCCACACCTCGCCTCCGTCGCGGGTGCGGAAGGTGCCAAGGTGGTTCTGCATGTAGATCAGACCGTCCACCGCCCCCAGCATCATGTTGTGAACGCAAGAGAAAATCTCACTCTCCACAGCACCATAGGGATTTTCCGGGTCGGCGGCAAAGGCCCCCGCCGGGCCGGGCCGGTTCGAACGGCGCATCTTGTGCTGCCAGCTTGCCCCCCCGTCGGTCGAGGCAAAGGCCCCGGCGGAAGAGATCCCCACCCAGATCCGCCCCCCCGGTGCCACAAGGATCGTGTGCAGCACCAGCCCCGCCGCCCCCGGCTGCCACTCTGCCGCACCAGGCAGGTCGGTCAGCGCGGGCAGTTTCGCCCAGTTTACTCCGCCATCATGGCTTTCCCACAGCGCCGCAGGCTTCGTTCCAGCCAGCATCCGCGCCCCGTCCCGCGCCAGCGACCAGACCGAGACATTCCCCTCCAACCCCGCGCCGGACTGGGCCCACGCGCCACCCTGCCGCCGCCAGACCCCCGGCCCGGTCCAGCCATTGCCACCTGCCGCCCAGATCTCGCCTGTTGCAGCATCGCCGATGGCATGGTTGATCGGCCAGCCGTCGCAGAACGGCCCCGTCACCTGCCACCCTTCGCGCCCCGGCGCCCCCTCCAGCACGAACAGCCCCTTGGTGGTCCCCACCAGCAGATCGACCTGATCCATCGCTCCCTCCCGCATGCCGACCCGAGGCTAGCACAGGTGCGACAATCTGTCCTGCGGGGCGATGCCGTCCCGGCAAAAGCTGGCCGGGTCAGGCCCTGAAGCGCGCCACCACCCGCGCCGCGACGTCCTGCCCCGACTGCCAGGCGCCATGCGCCGTCGCATACCAGTCGCGCGAAAACGCCTCTCCCGCGAAATGGATGTCCCCCATGTCCGCCGCGATCATCGCGTCGCGCGCCTGCCAAAGCCCCGGCTTGGTGTAGCTATAGGCCCCCCGCACCCATTGGTTCGCCTGCCAGCCGGTCACCGCAGCGCCCTGCACCTCGCCCCGGATGGCGGACCCAAAGGCATCCGCCAGCCGATCCACCGCCAGCGCCACCATCGCCTCCCGCCCCTCACGTGCCAGCGCCACCGCATCAGACCCGCCGATATGGGCGATCATCACGGGGCTGGCCGTCGGCGCGATCTGAAAGCTGAGCGCACGCGCCCCGGTTCCCGGATCGATCCAGACAAACTGCGTGTCCCCCATGTCCAGCGGCAGCCGGCGCAGCGCGATGGCGATCTTCTCATAGGCGCCACAGGGCACGTCCTGCATCGGGTCCAGCACCGCGCGCACCTCGGGCCCAAAGGCGATGGTGCCCGAGGTCAGCACGTTGGTCGAGGCAGTGATGATCGCCGCCTTTGCCTCGATCACCCCCGCAGGCGTTGTCACCTTTACCCCACTCGCAACTTGATCCACCCGTGTCACCGGCGTGGACAGCCGCACCGGCAAGCCCGCCGCCATCCGCGCGATCAGGTCGCCAAGGCCGCTGCGCACCGACAGGTTCACATGCGTGTCGGCATAGCGGGCGTAGCCGATGGTCGAGACCGCTTCGGGGTCCCCGCTGGCCATCAGGCGTGCAATATAGGGGATGATCTGGGCATCACTCCCCCGGCGCAGGGGGCCCGACATCGGCCCCTCCTCGCCACGCTCTGCCGCGGCGTAGACCTCGGCAAAGGCCGCATCGATCGCTTGATCCGTCTGCGCCTGTTCCGCCTCGTCCTGCCACCGCCCCCCGACCCAGTCCCGCGACAGGTCGATCCGGTCCCGCTTCTCGTAATCCACGCCCAACCGGTCGGCCCAGGGCACCAGCGGGTTCACATCCGCACAGTGGAACCAGTGGCAGCCCTGATCCCACGGGGCATGAAGCGAGCGCTTGTCGGTAAAGGCGCGCCCCCCCACGCGGTCCGCCGCCTCAAGGATAACAAACGACACCCCCGCCGCCTGTAAGGCAAGCCCCGCGCCGATGCCTGCCGCCCCGGCCCCCACGATCACCACATCCATCGCACGCCTCCATTGCCACGCGCAGCATGGTCCGGCGGCAGGTGGCTGGACAACCCCCCTCGCCTCGGTTCATCTCGGCCCCGAAGGACAGGAGCGCACCATGACCCACCCTCGCCGCATTATCATCGACACCGATCCCGGGCAGGACGACGCCGTGGCGATCCTGCTGGCGCTGGCCAGCCGGGACGAGATCGAGGTTCTGGGGGTGACGGCGGTGGCGGGGAACGTGCCCCTGCCCCTCACCCAGCGGAACGCCCGCATCGTGTGCGAGCTTGGGGGGCGGCCCGACCTGCCCGTCTTTGCCGGCTGCGAGGCGCCCTTGAAGCGGAAACTCGTCACCGCCGAGCATGTGCACGGGAAAACCGGCCTCGACGGCCCGCAACTCCCTGCCCCGGTGATGCCCCTGCAATCCCAGAACGCCGTCGATTTCATCATCGAGACGCTGCGGAGGGAACCTTCGGGGACGGTGATCCTTTGCCCCCTCGGCCCGCTGACCAACCTCGCGGCGGCCTTCCTCAAGGCGCCCGACATCGTGGCGCGGGTGCAGGAGGTCGTCCTGATGGGCGGCGCCTATTTCGAGGTCGGCAACATCACCCCCGCCGCCGAGTTCAACATCTATGTGGACCCCGAGGCGGCAGAGGTGGTCTTTGCCTCGGGCGTGCCCTTGGTCGTGATGCCCTTGGACGTCACGCACAAGGCGCTGACGGATCGGGTCTGGGTCGAGGGGATGCGAGGCCTCGGCACCCTGACAGGCAAGATGGTTGCCGAGTGGACGGATTTCTTCGAGCGTTTCGACGTGGCGAAATACGGATCCAACGGCGCACCGCTGCATGATCCGACCGTGATCGCCTACCTGATCCGCCCGAATCTCTTCACCGGGCGCCATGTGAACGTGATGATCGAGACGCAGTCCGACCTGACGCTCGGCATGACCGTCGCCGACTGGTGGCGCGTGACGAAGCGGCCCGCCAACGCGATGTTCATGGGCGGGATCGACCGCGACGCCTTCTTCGCGCTGCTGACCGAGCGCCTCGCCCGCCTCTAGCCCGCCGTCGCGTCAAAGCCGTAGAGCCAGTCGAACCGCCGTAGTGCCATGGACGGGGCAACCGCCCCCATCACGCGCAGACCCGTATGCGCAATCCCAGCCCAAGGCCCGCGCAGGTGATAGGCCCGCGCATTGGCATTCGCCGCAGCAACGACCTTTGCGGCGCGCGGGGCACGCAGCGCTTGCCAGGCGGTCAGCCCCTCGGTCGCCGTGTCATGGCGCGACAATTGATCCGCCAGCGTCCAGGCATCCTCGAGCGCGAGGTTCGCCCCCTGCGCGAGGAACGGCAGCGTCGGGTGCGCCGCATCCCCCAAGATCGCCGTATGACCCGCATGCCAGCGCCGCGCGACCGGATGGCGGAACAGGCCCCAAAGCCAGACCTCCTTCGTGGCCTCCAGCCAGCCCTGCACGCGCGGGGAAAACCCCTCGAAGGCCAGCCGCATCTCCATCGGTTCATCCCGCAGCGACCAGCCCTCCTCGACCCACCGCCGCCGTTCCTCGACCGCGACGATGTTGCGCAGGGTGCCGCCACGCAGGGGATAGCTGACCAGATGCCGCCCGGGTCCCATGTGAACCTCGGCCACCGCAGGATCATCCGGATTACCCGGGATCACAGTGCGCCAGGCGACCTGATGGGTGAAGAAGGGCGCGACGGTGCCGTTCAGCGCGGCCCGCACGCGCGAGTGCAACCCATCGGCGCCGATCAGCAGGTCGGCCTCATGCGTATTCCCTTGCGCGTCGATCATCCGAGGCCGGTCGCCCGTCAGCACCACCTCGCTGATCCGCGTCAGAAGGCGCAGCGTGACCCCCGCCGCCAGCGCGCCATCCCGCAGAAGGCCGATCAGGTCCGCCCGGTGAAGAAAGCAGTACTCGGACCCCGACAGGTCCAGCCGCACCACCGCCGCGCCCGTCAGCCCGTTCACCAACTGCACCGCCTGCGCCCGCGTCCCCGCCGCTTCCAGCGCCCCGCCAAGACCCAAGGCCCGCAGCACCCGCGCGCCGTTCGGGCTGACCTGCAGCCCCGCCCCCACCTCGCGGATCGCGTCGGCCTGTTCCAGCACCGTGACGGCGGCGCCCTTCAGCGCAAGCGCCCGCGCGACCGCCAGCCCCGCGACGCCCGCCCCCACCACCGTCACCTGTTTGCCGTCCAGCCGCATCACGCACCCCCAAATGCAGAACGCCGAGCCACTGGCCCGGCGTCCTTGATCTGCCGCAATCTGACAACGCGATCAGTCGTCGCGGTGCACACGCTCGCGCCGCTCGTGCTTTTCCTGCGCTTCCAGCGTCATCGTCGCGATCGGGCGCGCGTCGAGGCGTTTCAGGCTGATCGGCTCTCCCGTCGCCTCGCAATAGCCGTACTCGCCGTTCTCGATGCGGCGAAGGGCCGCGTCGATCTTGGCCACCAGCTTGCGCTGCCGGTCGCGGGTCCGCAGCTCCAGCGCGCGGTCGGTCTCCTCGGACGCGCGGTCGGTGATGTCGGGGACGTTGCGGGCGCTGTCTTGCAGGTTGTCGATCGTCTCGGCCGACTGCGACATCAATTCCTGCTTCCAGACCAGCAGCTTGCGCCGGAAGTACTCCAGCTGCCGCTCGTTCATGAAGGGTTCGTTCTCGGCGGGGCGGTAATCGTCGGGAAGAAAGACTTCGGCCTTCATCGCATCCATCTCCAGATCGCCGTACTGCGCGGACATGTAAACTTCGGGCATCACGCGCTCCTGTTGGCGCGCTCTTAGCCGAAGGGCTGGCGCTTGTCACTAGCGGTTGCGACAATTTCCCGG
>CAZVIS010000057.1:736-14426 GCA_964627355.1 uncultured Rhodobacterales bacterium | reverse complement strand
GCCGCCAGCATCATGATCCAGGCGTTGATCGCCATCATCGCGGCGGGCACATGCAGGTAGATGATCTTGACGGTGGACCCCTGCCGGAAATCGTCCGGCGTGAAGAAGAACCCCCAGACCAGTCCGACACCCAGACACAAGCCGGTCAGCGCCACGGTCCAGGGCAACACCCGGGCCGAGGTCTGCATGAAGCGCTGCGGGTTGGCGTATTCCCAGATCGACATTGCAATCAGCTATTTCCTAGGGGCTCCGCGCGCAAGGCCCGGCTTGCCGCACTTCACCGCAGGTTGACCCGGATCGCGGCGGCGGCGGCGAACGGGAGCAGCGCCACCGCCCCCGCCGTCACCCCGGCAAGCAGCAGCAAGGGCGTCCCGGCATCCGCCCCCATCACCCCCCGCTTCACCACTTCCGCCCCGAAGATCAGCGTCGGTACATAGAGCGGCAGCACCAGCAGCCCCAGCAGCAGCCCCCCCCGCTTCACCCCGACCACAAGGCTTGCCCCGAAGGCCCCGATCATCGACAGGGCCGGCGTCCCCGCCAGCAGCGACAGCACCAGCCAACCATAGCCCTCCGCCGGCAGGTTCAACAGAACCGCCAGCCCCGGGGCCAGCAGAGTCAAGGGCAACCCTGTCACCAGCCAATGCGCCAGCGCCTTCACCGCAACCACCCCTTCCATCGGGATGGGCGCGGTGGCGAGGAGGTCGAGCGAGCCATCCTCCCAGTCCAGCGCAAACAGCCGGTCCAGCGTCAGAAGGCACGAGAGCAGCGCCCCCACCCACAATATCCCCGCCGCAATCAACCCCAGAACCGCAGGCTCTGGCCCCACGCCAAGCGGCACCAGCACCGCGACCAACAGAAAGAACGCGAGGCCAAGCCCGAACCCGCCCCCTGCCCGCACAGCCAGCGCAAGGTCCCGGCGCAACAGCGCAATCACGCGAAATCCCCCGCAAAGGCTACCGGCAGCCCCCGGCGCGCCCGGTACAGCGTCAGGTCCAGCCCCTCCGCCTCCGGCAACCCCAGATCCGCATGCGTCGCGATCAGCGCCGCCCCCCCGCCCGCCAGATGTGCCCGCACCGCCGCGGCGACCAGCGCGACCGAGGCCGCATCCAGCGACACCGTCGGCTCGTCCAGCACCCAGAGCCGCCGCCCCGACACCAGCAGCCGCGCCAGCCCCAGCCGCCGCCGCTGCCCCGCCGACAGCTGCGCCGCAGGCCGATCCGCCAGCTGCACAAGGTTCAGCGCCGCCATCGCCCCGGTCACATCCCCCCCAGACCCATAGACCGAAGCCCAGAAGCCCAGATTCTCCGCCACCGTCAGCACCGCCTTCACCCCGTCGGCATGGGCGGCATAGGCCACCCCCTCGACCGGTGCGTCCACGCTCCCCGCCTCCGGCGGCTGCAATCCGGCGATGCTGCGCAGGAAGGTCGTCTTGCCAATCCCGTTCGGCCCCGTCACCACAAGCGCCGCGCCGGGGCGCAGGGCCAGCGACACCCCTTCCAGCACCCGCACGCCCCCGCGCGCGCAGGCCAGCCCCTCGACGCGCAGCAGCGCCGCCTCAGACATACCCGACCCGAAGCATCCGACTTCCTTTGCCCTTCTTTAGTCCACAAATATCCCACGGGGGTGTGGGGGTGTGAAACCCCCACGGCAACGGCTGGGCCGGGGGACCCCTCCCCGCTCTATCCCGCGCCGCCCCGCCCGAAAAGGCCCCATGGCGCCGCCCGCGTCTCCACGCTATCTCCCCCGGCAACAGATGGAGGCGCACATGACCCTGACCACGACCCCCTTCGGCCGCACGGGCCGCACCGTCACCCGCATCGGCTTTGGCGCCTGGGCCATCGGCGGCACCTGGGGCGAGGTGACGGAGGCCGAGGCCAAGGCCACCCTCCACGCCGCCCTCGACGCCGGCATGACCTTCATCGACACGGCGGATGTCTATGGCGACGGCCGGTCCGAGCGGATCATCCGCGACGTACTGCGCGACCGGGGCGGGGACCGCCCCTATGTCGCCACCAAGGCCGGCCGCCGCCTCTCGCCACACACCGCCGCAGGCTACACCCCCGCGAACATCGAGGCCTTCATCGACCGCAGCCTCACGAACCTCGGCGTGGACCGGCTCGACCTCGTGCAACTCCACTGCCCGCCGACCCCGGTCTATTCCGACCCGGTGATGTTCGAGGGACTGGCGGCGATCAAGGCCAAGGGCAAGATCGCCGATTTCGGCGTCTCGGTAGAGACGCTCGAAGAGGCGTCCCTGGCGATCCGCCAGCCCGGCGTCGTCTCGGTCCAGATCATCTACAACCTCTTCCGCCAGCGCCCCGCGCAAGTCTTCTTCCCGGAGGCCCGCGCGGCAGGCGTGGCGGTCATCGCCCGCGTGCCGCTGGCAAGCGGCCTTCTCACCGGCAAGATGACCGCCGCCAGCACCTTCGCACCCGACGACCACCGGACCTTCAACCGCAACGGCGAGGCCTTCGACAAGGGTGAGACCTTCTCGGGCGTGCCCTTCGACGTGGCGCTGGAGGCGGTGGAGGAACTGCGCCCCCTCGTCCCCGGCGGTGCCACCATGGCCGCCTTTGCCCTGCGCTGGATCCTGATGGAAGCGGCGGTGACGGTCGTGATCCCCGGCGCAAAGACCCCCGCCCAGTCCCAAGCCAACGCCGCCGCCGACGCCCTCGCCCCGCTGCCACAGCCGACGATGGAGGCCGCGCGTGACGTCTACACCCGCCTCATCGCCCCCCACGTCCATCACCTGTGGTGAGAGACGTTCACCCCTGACGAACCGTCACGCGCGGGGAAAAGCAAAGGCACTGCCTTCGCCCCGCGCCTTCGAGGCGGCTGAACCCAAACCCTCAACGCAAGGACACCAGAGGCCTGCGCCTGCCTGGGCTGGCGCATCTGCGCCTGCCAAGGGGCAGGCAGGCGCAGGCCGGAACGCTTTGGCGTCCCGGCGGAGTCCTGGCACCGGCATCGTGTGGCAGGGGCAATGGCCCCAGCCATGGAAGCGCGGTTTGGAATGAGATACCGAAGAACGTCTACCCGACCGGCAGCAGAGCCACCGCGACCCGCCGCCCCTCGCCCAGAAGCACGTTGTAGGTGCGGCAGGCGGCGGGAGAGTTCATGCCCTCGACCCCGATCCCGGCGCTGTCCAGCGCGGCGCGGAACGCCTCGGGGACAAAGGCGATCTCGGTCCCCGTCCCCACGAACAGCACGTCGATCCGCCCGGCCAGCGACAGCGGCCCTGCCGTATCGCCATACCCTCCCCAGGGGCCCGCATCCCAGGGCGACACGAGGATCGGCCCCCGCATCACATGGGTCCCCACCCGAAAGAACCCCGGCCCATAACCCGCAATGGGCTGCGCCGTGTCATAGGTGATTTCGGTCAGCCGCATCGGCCTTACGCGTCGATCTTGGCGAAGTCCGTGCTCTCGCCTTCCTTCTTCGGCTTCTCGCTGCGGTCGATCCCCAGCATCAGCACGATGTTCTTCGCGACATAGAGCGTCGAGTAGGTTCCGACGACGACCCCGAACAGCATGGCGAAGACGAAGCCCCGGATCACGTCGCCGCCAAAGATGAACAGCGCCGTGAGCGCGATGAAGGTGGTGGACGCCGTCATGATCGTCCGGCTCAGCGTCTCGTTCGCGGTCAGGTTCATCATCTCGCGGAGCGGCATCTGCTTGTACTTGGCCAGGTTCTCGCGCAGCCGGTCGAAGATCACGACCGTGTCGTTGACCGAATAGCCAAGGATGGTCAGCAGCGCTGCCACGATGGTCAGGTCGAACTTGATCTGGAACAGGGCAAAGACCCCGACCGTCACGATCACGTCGTGCATCAGCGCGACCACCGTCCCCACCGCGAATTGCCACTCGAACCGCGCCCACACATAGATGAGGATGCCAAGCGCCCCCGCCGCAACCGCCAGAAGCGCCTGCCAGATCAGCTCTCCTGACACCTTGGGCCCGACCGATTCTACCGACGGAAAGGTGATCGCCGGGTCCACCGCGCGCAGCGCCGCCTCCATCTGCGCGATGACCTCGGGCGTCACCGCCTCGGCCCCGTCCTGCGCCTCGATCCGGATCTGCGACACGTGCTGGTCGGCGCGGAAGGCGGGGTCGAACACCTCGGAAATCGTGGTGTCACCCAGGTTCAGCGCCGCCAGCGCCGCACGGTAGGCGCCCACATCCACGGGCGTCGTCGACTCGGTCCGGATCGTCGTGCCGCCGCGAAAGTCGATGCCGAAGTTCAGCCCGATGGTCGCGCACAGGATCAGCGAGGCGATCACCGCCACGACCGAGGCGCCAAAGGTCACCCACTGGATGGCGAAGAAGTTGATGTTCGTCTTTTCAGGGACAAGTTTCAGGCGCCAGGCCATATGCGTTCTCCCTTACACCACGATCGTCTTCGGTCGCCGCCACGCAAGCCAGGTCCAGATCACCAGCCGCGTGACATAGACCGCCGTGAACATCGAAGTCACGACGCCGAGGCCAAGCGTCACGGCAAAGCCGCGTACCGGGCCGGACCCGATCCAGAACATGATGATGGCGGTCAGGATTGCCGTCAGGTTCGAGTCGATGATCGCCGACAGCGCCTTCTCGAAGCCCACCTCGATGGCGCGGTGCGGCGGGCGGCCCTGTCGCAACTCCTCGCGGATCCGCTCATAGATCAGCACGTTGCTGTCCACAGCCACGCCCATGGTCAGCACGATCCCTGCGATGCCCGGCAAGGTCAGCGTGGCGCCGATGGCCGACAGGAAAGCGAACAGGATCACAATGTTCACCGTTAGCGCAATGTTCGCCATGATGCCAAACGGCCCGTAGCAAAGCACCATGAAGACCACGACCGCGATCATCCCGACGATCGCCGCGCGCTGTCCGGCCTGAACAGAGTCCGCCCCGAGTTCCGGGCCGATGGTGCGTTCCTCAAGAAAGGTCATCTCGGCCGGCAGGGCACCGGCGCGCAAGAGCACGGCCAGTTGCGTGGACTCTTCGACCGTAAAGGACCCGGTGATGATGCCCGACCCACCGGGAATGTGGCTTTGGATCACCGGGGCCGAGATGACCTCGTTGTCCAGCACGATGGCGAAGGGCTGGCCGATGTTGTTCGCCGTATAGTGGCCGAACGCCCGCGCCCCCGTCGGGTCAAAGCGGAAGTTCACCGCCGGGCGGTTGTTCTGGTCGAAGGCGGGCTGCGCGTCGGTCAGCTCCTCGCCCGTCACCACGGGCGTCTCCTCGACGACGTAGTAGACCCCGGGCTCGTTCATCGAGGGCAACAGCGCATTGCGGGCGCCCGGGCTTTCCCCGGCGTTCTGGGTACGTCGGACGACCGGGTTGAAGGTCAGCTTTGCGGTCGTACCGATCAGGGCCTTGAGTTCGGCTGCCGATCCGATGCCCGGCACCTGGATCAGGATGCGGTCCGCCCCCTGCCGCTGGATCGTTGGCTCGCGCGTGCCGACCTCGTCCACGCGGCGGCGCACGATCTCGAGGGATTGCTGGATCGTCCGGGTGTCGGTCGCGGCACGCTCGGCCTCGGACAGTTGCACCACGATCTCGCCGCCTTCGACCGTCACCTCGATATCGCTCTGACCAACGCCGGTAAGCGACACGACAGGGCTTGCAAGCGCCTTGACCGCCGCCACAGCGGCCGCCATCCCATCGGCATTCGAAATCGCCACCCGCAGGACATCATCGGGCGAGGGCTGGCGGCGCACGTTCCCCACCTGGTCGCGTACCGAACGCAGAGTATCGCGCACCTCTGGCCACAGCGCATCGATCCTTGCCTTGTACACATCCTCGACATGCACCTCGGCCAGAAGATGCGCGCCGCCCCGCAGGTCAAGGCCGAGGGGCACGATCCCCGACGGCAGCCAATCGGGCCAGAGCGCACGGTCGGCCTCTTGTTCCGGCGTGGCGAACCCGGCCTTCTCGATCTCGGCCACGGCGTCGTTGTGCCGCTCAACCCGGTCGTAGAACAGGTTGGGCATCGCAAACAACAGACCCAGCAGGCACAGCCCCCAGATGACGACGCGCTTCCAGACCGGGATCGGGTTCATCGGGCGGGCCTCAGGCAGCCGGTTCGGTCTTGGACATCACCTGCGTGATGGTGTGGCGCATCACCTTGACCTTGACGTTCGGCGCGATCTCGACCTCGAGCATCCCGTCCGCACCGACCGAGGCGACCTTGCCCACGATCCCGCCCGAGGTGACCACCTGATCCCCGCGCCGCAGCGCCTCGACCATGGCCTTGTGCTCCTTGAGCTTGCGCTGCTGCGGACGGATCAGCAGGAAGTACATGATCCCGAAGATCAGGATCAGCGGGACAAAGTTGGTGATCAGCGCGGCCGTGGCATCGGGCGCACCGGCAGTCTGGGCGAAGGCGGGAGAGACGAACATCGTGCATCCTCTTGGTCGAACGGAACGGGCGCGCGTGACAGACGCCCCCCGTGTTGGCGGGCACCTCTATCCGCGAGGGGATGCGAAGGCAACCCGCGCCTAGATAGGCACCTGTCGGCTTTCTGTCAGTAGCCCGGCCCGCGAAAACCTGACGTTGGCCGTCTGCATGAACCGTGCATCGGATGTGCATGCATTTTGCATCTAGGGCAGGACCGGCGCAAAGCCCGTCATCGGATGCGCCCGCACCGCCTGCGCAAGGGCGATGAACCCCGCGACCTGATGCGCCGCCGTGGCGCGGCCCTTCTCATGCGTGGCCAGATGCGCCTCGCCCACCACGCCTGCCGGGTTCAGATCTGACGCGATCCAGCCATAGGCAACGGGTCCCACCGGCGGGATCACCGCCCCCTCGGCGGTGGAGCGGAAGTCGCGTGCAGCGGCCATGTCCACGAGTTCGGGGCGGAAATACAGCATCAAGCTGGTCTCCTGATCGCCGCCGTGGATGCCGTAAGTCCTTTCCTGCGCGGAATAAACCCCCTCCGGCACGCCAAAGGACGTCCACTGGCAGCGCGCCGCCAGCATCCCCGCCCGCACCCGCAACTCACGGGACAGGATCGACATGAGGTCAAGGTTCCCGCCGTGGCTGTTGACAAGGATCACTTTCCGAAGGCCCGCCCGCGCGATGGAAAGGCCGATCTCGACCCAGGCTGCCAAGGCGGCATCGGCCGTCAGAGTCAGCGTCCCGGGCGCCCACAGATGCTCATTCGACTTCCCAACCGTTTGAATCGGAAGCAAAATCAGATCGAGGTCCGCCGGACACACCGCCCGCAGCCGGTCCAGCATGCCTTGCGCGATCAAGGTATCCGTCCCCACCGGCAGATGCGGCCCATGCTGCTCGATGGCCGCAAGAGGCAGGACCGCGATGCTGGCCATCGGGTCCAAGGTCTTGAAATCAGGGGCTTTCAGCGACCACCAATCCCGAAGGCTCACGCCGTCACCGCCGCGCGGACGGGCACCCGCCCGATCAGCCGGTCCATCTTGGCCCCCACCCGCGCCAGATGCCGCGCCCGGCTTTCGGCGGTCGAGCTGTCCATCAGGTAGTGTGCGGCAAACACGGCCTTTTTCCGCGGATGGCAGAGAAACCCCACCCCTCGCATCAGCGTCCGCCGCCCGGGCGCCCCGATCAGCGTGGTCAGCCACCACGAGGCCCCGCAGGTGGTGAAAACGCCAAGCCGTTCAATGTGATGCAGGCCGGGGCGAATGGTCTTGTTCACCCCGTCGGGCATCAGGAAGGCAACCTCGGGCAGCAGAACGCGGTCGAGCCACCCTTTCAGCATCGCAGGCAACCCATACCACCAGGTCGGATAGACGAAGATCAGGCTATCGCACCAGCGCAGGTCTGCGACTTCCCGCTGCACGGGTGCACAGTTGTCGGGGGCCGTCAGGTAGCCTTCCCACTCCTCCCCCGTCAGCACCGGCTGGAACCCCCGCGCATAAAGGTCCGCCACCCGCACCTCGGCCCCTGCGGCCTCCAGCTTGGCGACGACGGTATCGCGCACGGCGGCGTTGAAGCTGTTCCCCTTGGGGTGACAATAGACAACAAGCGCCCGCATCAGAACCGCTCCATCTCGCCCTGCACCCGGGTCAGGAATCGCTGCCGATCCCCATCGGTAGCCCGGTTCATATCATAAAGCGCAAGATATCGCATCTTCTCGGGGCGGCAGACATGCCAGATCGCCCGCTTGACAACATGTCGCGGGGGGTCGCCCGCCATCAGCGCGCGCATCCGCGTCCCACCATAAGTCGTCACCGCCGCAAGCTTCCTCACATGTGTCAGGTTCGGCTTCACGAAGCCGTCCTCCAGCCGGAAGCTTACCCCGGGCAGGAAGACCCGGTCGAAGAAGCCCTTGAGAATGGCCGGAAATCCGAAGTTCCAGACCGGGAAGACCAGCACCAGCGCCTCGGCCGCCCGGACTCGCGCGACGTAAGGGGCCACCGGCCCCTCGTTCGCCCCGACGTCATGATAGCCGCGCCGCTCCTCGGCGGTCAGGACGGGGCTGAACCCCTCGGCGTTCAGGTCAAGGTCATCAACCTCCCACCCCCGTACGCGCAAAGTATCGACCACAACCCTATGCAAAGACGCCGAAAAACTCTCTTCGCAAGGGTGCGCGAAGAGAACCAGCGCGCGCGTCATCCCGCCGCCCTCAGCCCCTTGTAGGCATAGACGCCCTTGTAGTCGAAGCCGGGCTCGTCCCAGGCGATCATCTTGCCGGGGTTCAGCAGGCCCTTGGGATCCGCCTCGCGCTTGAAGGCAAGCTGGCGGTCGTCCACCGTCTGGCGGCCCCCTTCTTCCAGCGTGTAGCGGTGCGGGTTGAAGATCATGCAGCCCGCATCCTCATGAATCCGCACGATTTCATCCAGCCGCGCCTCGGTGGTGAACCGCACAAGGGACAGCCCCGCGAACATCGTCCGCCCGTTCTCGCGCATCACCTCAAGGTGTTGCATCACCTCGCCATCCGGAAAGGCCGCGCGGATCGCCTCGACCTTGGCGATGTGATCGGGGGCGCCGTAGCGGACCTGCAGGTAGGTAATCGCGGGATCGACCTTCAGCGCGCGCAGCGTCGTGTGGTTCCAGCCGTACTCGAAGACCGGTCCCGGCTCGCGGTCCCAGTTCGGTTGGTCCGACCGCCAGATGAGTTTCGCCCCCGGACGGCGGGCGAGGAAGGTGAGGAAGCCGTCCATCGCATGGGGCGCGATCATCAGGCCGAGGAGGGTCTGGCCGGCAGTCACATGCGGCGCAACCCGTTGAAAATACGTCTGCGCAATCGGCGCCTCATAAACCGAGACGAGTTTCTTCAGGATGCCGTCCTGATTGTTCAGGTCGTCGGCAAAGGCTGCCGCTTCTGGGAAAGTGGCGGTGGTGACGAAAATCTCCACCCAGTCATAAGCGGGGGCGAGGGGCATCTCGATCTCGGTGATGATGCCGTTGGTGCCGTAGGCGTGGCTAACGCGGTGCAGTTCTTCGCCGGTGAATTCGAGGATGCGCGGTTCCGCCTCCATCGTCACCACGCGCAGGCGGATGATGTTGCCGAGGTCGCGCAGCGCCCCCCAGGTGCAGGACCCGACCCCGCCCGACCCTCCCGCGATGAAGCCGCCGATGGTGGCGGTGGCCCAGGTCGAGGAGAACATGCGGATCTCTTGCCCGGAATGGGCACGGCAGGCGGCGTCGAGGTCCTTCAACAGGCAGCCGGGTTCGACGATCACCCGCCCGGGGTGGATTGCTCTGACCGCCGACAGGTTCTTCAGATGCATCACGCAGCCACCCGCGAGCGGCATCGCCTGCCCATAATTTCCCGTTCCGGATCCGCGCGTTGTGACGGGAACTTCATGTTGGTAGCAGGTGCGCAGAACCTCGATCACCTCGGCTTCCGACTTCGGAGCCACGACGAAATCCGCCACCACATGATCGAGCCGCGCTTTCAGGACCGGCGAGTACCAGAAGAAGTCCCGGCTTTTCGCGCGGATCGAAACGGGGTTCGTATCCATCTCCAGATGAGCGAGGGCGGCCTTGGCGGCGTCGATGTTCATGCGATCCTCATCAGGGCGTCAAGCTCGGCATAGTCGGGCAGGCGGCGGTCGATCTGTTGGCCGTTCCGCAGCACGATCCGGTCGAACTGGGGGCGGGCATAAAGCTCGTTCCAGTCGCGGGCGCGGAAGATCACGAGGTCGGCGGGGTTGCCGGGCAGCAGACGGGGCGCCGTCAGGCCACAGGCCTTGGCGGGATTGGCGAGCGCCGTCTGCACCCAGCCCGGCCCCGCATGATCCAGATGCCCGATCCGCGTCGCCTCGCGCAGCACTTCCAGCATGTCCATGTCGCCATAGGCGTAAAAGGGATCGCGGGTGTTGTCGCTGGCGAAGCTGACGTTGACCCCGCGCGCCCGCATCTCGTGCACGAGGGTAATCCCCCGCATCCGGGGCGTGCGGCCCGCGTGGCGGTCCTGGAGGTAGAGGTTGCACATCGGCAGGCTGACGACATGCAGTCCCGCCTTGGCCACCACGTCGAGCGTCGCCATCGCCTCGTCCACCGCCATGGCGCTGACCGAACAGCAGTGACCCACCACCACGGGGGCGGAAAAGCCTGTCTCCAGAACGGCTTCGGCGATGATCCTCAATGTGTTGGACGTGGGGTCCAGCGTCTCGTCCACATGGAAATCGGCGGAGAGGCCGCGCGCTTCGGCCATCCCCAGGAAGGCGCGCACCCGGTCGGCAATGTCCGGCAGGGGGTAGGTGACCATTCCGAGGACACCCCCGCTTTCGGCCACGATATCGACGGTGCGCGCAAAGGCGCCGTCGGTAGAAAAGTCCCCTGCCCCGATCAGGCACGCCGCCTGCAACTCGATCCGCCCGGCCCATTCTTCCCGCATCTCGCGGAACACGGGGAAGGAGATTTCGTCCTGCGGCGGGATCGAGTCCAGATGCGTCCGGATCGCCCGCGTGCCATGGGCGTAGGCGCAGCGGAGCGAGAAATCCATCCGGGCGCGCACATCCTCGGCCGTCCAGCGGGCGGTCCGGTCGGCGCCCACGGTCGTCAGCGCGCCCATGAAGGTGCCGTCGGGGTTGGGGCTGCGGGGCCAGATGTGGCCCTTGTCGAGGTGCGTGTGCATATCGATGAAGCAGGGCAGCACCATCGCGCCGCCCATATCCACCGGCACCCCCGGCCCGCCGCTGATGCCTCCCCGGTCCACGGTCAGCGCGATGCGGGTCAGGTCGCCGGGCTCGTCCACCAGACAGGCGGGGACGGTCACGTTCAGCAGGCGGAGGGGGCCTTCGGGAAGGGTCCGGAAATCCATCATTGCTCTCGCTTCAAGGCGCTTTCGTGCCATTTGCGCAACAGCATGTGGGACAGGAAGGAAAGCCCGGCAAAGATCACCACGCCCGTTGCCGCGATCAGCAGCAGGGCCGCGAACATGCGTGGAATGTTCAGCCGGTACCCCGCTTCGAGGATGCGGAAGGCCAGCCCCGACCCGATGCCGCCGGTGCCCGCCACGTATTCGGCCACAACCGCGCCGATAAGGCTCAGCCCCCCGGCAATGCGAAGCCCACCAAGGAAATACGGCAGGGCTGAGGGAAGTTGCAGGTAGCGCAGCCGCTGCCAGCGGCTGGCCCGGTAGATTGTCATCAGGTCGCGCAGATTGTGATCGGCGGATTTCAGGCCAAGCGTGGTGTTGGCGAGGATCGGGAAGAACGCCACGATCCAGGCGCAAAGCAGAAGGCCAACCGTCCGGTTATCCACATAGATGAAGATCAGCGGCGCGATCGAGACCACGGGCGTTACCTGCAGGATGACGGCATAAGGGTAGAACGACATCTCGGCCCACCGGCTTTGCGTGAACAGGACCGCAAGGCCGACCCCGCCGAGGACCGCCACCGCCAGCGCCATTAGCGTGATCTGCAGCGTGACCAGAAGGGCGTCGAAGAGGATCGGCCAGTCCTTGACCAGCGTCTCCAGCACCAGCCTTGGCCCGGGCAGCAGGTAATGCGGGATCTCGTTCCAGACCACGATCCGGTCCCAGAGCCAGAGGCCAAGCGCCAGCACTGCGACCGGCAGCAGCCACTTTGCGATGCCCTCGATCCGGGCGGTGCGGGCGCGGCGGGCCTCGTCGGCGTCAACGGGCGTGGTGCGCGGTTCCGCCAGGGTCATACCACCACCATCGCAGCATAAAGGGTCTTCGACACCTCCATCGCGTATTCGCCATAAGCGGCCGAGGTGCGCCAGCCCAGGTCACGCGGATAGGGCGCGTCCACCGTGATCTCCTGCACCACGCGGCCCGGGCGCGGCGCCATCACCACGATCCGGTCCGAAAGGAACACGCTCTCGAACACCGAATGGGTAACGAAGATCACCGTGCAGCCGATCCGTGCCTTCAGCGCCAGCAGGTCGTCGTTCAGTTTCTGCCGCGTGATCTCGTCCAGCGCGGCAAAGGGTTCGTCCATCAGGATCAGGCGCGGATGCGTCACCAGCGCGCGGGCGATGGACACCCGCATCTTCATGCCGCCCGACAACTCGCGCGGGTATGCCTTGGCAAAGCCGTCCAGCCCCACCAGCGCCAGCGCCTCCTCGACCTCGGCCCGCACGCTCGACATGGGTTTGCCGCGCAGGCGGAAAGGCAGCCAGACGTTCTGCGCCACCGTTGCCCAGGGCATCAGCGTGGGTTCCTGGAACACCACCCCCAGATCTCCCGCCGACATGCCCCCTTCCCAGACAATGCGCCCCGCCGTCGGCGGCATCAGCCCCGCGATCAGCCGCAACGCCGTCGATTTCCCGCAGCCCGAAGGCCCGAGAAGCGAGATGAAATCGCCGTCGTTCACCGCCAGCGTCATCTTGCGCAAGGCCTGCACGCCGCCCTGAAACGTCTTGTCCACCCCCTGCATCTCCAGCACGCGGGGGCGCTGGCCAAGCGGCAGCACGGGACGGGGATCGACGTTCATGCGAGGGACCATCGGCGGGGCAATCCGGGGCGGGGCAGACGGGCCGCCCCGCCTTCTGGCGAACGGATCACTTCTTCAGGTCCATCCCCACTCCCTTGCCGACGAAGGCGGTGGTGAAGGCCTTGGTATAGTCGATGTCCTCGGACACGACGCCAGCGATCACCATCTTGTCGAAGAAGTCCTTGACCTTGGCATCGGTCATCACGCCGATCCCCATGGTCTCGGCATCGCCCGAATCCACGATGCCGACCTCTTTCATCTTCTCGATGGCATAGGCGATCGCCTCGTCCGTCATGTCGGGGTTGTCGGCCTTGATCATCGCGTTGGCGGCGGCATTGTCGCCATAGAGGTAGTTGTACCACCCCTTGATCGACCCTTCGACAAAGCAGGTGACCTGCTCGGGCTTCGTCGCAACCGTGTCGGCCATCGTCTCGATCAGCGTCGAATAGGTGGAATAGCCCGCATCCGCGATCAGCCAGACGTCCGGCTCGAACCCGCCTTCCTTGGCCACGAAGAACGGCTCGGACGAGAGGTAGCCCTGCATGGCGCTGTTCTCGTCGGCGATGAAGGGCGCCGCGTTGAAGGTATATGGGACGCGCTGTTCGGCGGTGAAACCATAGGAGTTGATCATCCACTGGTAGAAGCTGGCAAAGCCCGCGTCCCCGATGAAGATCGTGGGCAGCGCCTTGATATCTTCGAAGGTCTTGGCCTTGCCGGGGTGCGTCAGGATCACCTGCGGCTCTTTCTGGAAGGCGGCCGCGACGGCGACGACCGGGATCCCCTCCTGCACCGCGCTGAACGCCTCCAGCAGGTTGCCG
>CAZVIS010000057.1:0-726 GCA_964627355.1 uncultured Rhodobacterales bacterium | reverse complement strand
GTTCACCTGCGGACCGCCCGGCTGGATCGTGACGTCTAGGCCGCAGGCGGCATAGGTGCCATCGGCAACCGACTGGTAGAACCCGCCATGCTCTGCCTGCGCCAGCCAGTTGGTGCCGAACACCACCTTGGCGTTCTCGGCCATGGCGGCCAGGGGGGTCAGCGCGATGGCCGTGGTCAGGGCCAGGATGCCGGTCGTCTTGAGCGTTGCAGACATGGGTAACCTCCGAAAGGGTTGATTCTTCTTTTCGTCAACCCTAGGAGCCTTGCGCCCGAGGGCGAGGGGAGGCCCCGCCCAAACCCGCGAAACCCGCCGATTTCGCCGCGACTTCGGGCATTCCGCCCGTGCGTTCGCCCATTTCTTGGGCATCACCGCCGGAAAGCACTGCAAGACGCTGACGCGCCCACCCTGCCCTGCAACCATGCCTCAACCGGAGTGTCTCATGCGATCCCTCACCCCACCCTCGATCAGTCCGCCCTTCGCAGCCTACGCCCACGGGGTCGAAGTGCCTGTCGGCGCTCGCATCGTCGTCACCTCGGGCCAGCTCGCGGTTTTGCCCGACGGCACGGTGCCCGAGGGGGCCGAGGCGCAGGCGCGCCAGTGCCTCACCCAATGCGCGGCGATCCTCGCCGAAGCCGGGATGAATCCCGCCGACGTCATCCGCATCAACGCCTTCGTCACCGACCGCGCTCATATGCCCGGCTACATGGCCGCCCGCGACGCTTG
>CAZVIS010000056.1:0-14524 GCA_964627355.1 uncultured Rhodobacterales bacterium | reverse complement strand
ATCGCCGACGTTCTTGACATGACTTGCGAGGATGCGCAGGAGTTCTTCCAGGCCGTCCCCTCGATCCGCGAAAAGATGGACGCCCTGTGCCAGGTCGGCCTTGGCTACATCAAGGTCGGCCAGCAGGCGACGACCCTGTCGGGGGGCGAGGCGCAGCGGGTGAAACTCAGCAAGGAACTCAGCCGCCGCGCCACGGGCCGTACCCTCTATATCCTTGATGAGCCCACCACCGGCCTGCACTTCGAGGATGTCCGCAAGCTCTTGGAAGTGCTGCACGAACTGGTCGAGCAGGGGAACACCGTGGTGGTGATCGAGCACAACCTCGACGTCATCAAGACCGCCGACTGGATCATCGACATCGGCCCCGAGGGTGGCGACGGCGGCGGTCAGATTGTTGCCACCGGCACACCGGAGCAGGTCGCCCGAGTCGAAGCCAGCCACACCGGGCGTTACCTCAAGGCAATGCTTAAACCCCGCCGCGTCGCTGCAGAGTGACGGCCACAATTGGCGGTTGATTGCCGTGGCAGGGCGTTCGTCCTGCGGTCTATGTGATTGGTTACAAAGAAGAAACAGCCACCTTTCGGCCGCATTTCGACTTGTCTCCCGAACCCGGTTTGGCTAGCCACTGAGCCGTGGGTTTCGGGGTGCGCCGCGTCAGGCGCCGGGAGTACAAGATGAAGTTTGGTGCAATTGCCGCTTTCGTTGCAGGGATGGCGGCCCTTTCGGCCAACGCGGCCACGTTCGATTTCAAGGCGGCCAGCACGGGCGGGTGGAAAGACAGCATCATTTATGACCCGATTGACGGGATCGGCTTGGAGGTGTCGGGCACGACAGCTGGCGGCGGCATGGCGCAGGTCGCGACCTGGGCGGGCTTCGGCCTGGGCGTCAAAAGCGGCTCGGACTGCGACTCTGGCTGGAAGAAGAACATCTGCGAAGGCGACGACCATCAGGTCGATTCGACCGGCCCCGAAGATATCGCGGTATTCCTGTTCTCCACGGCGGTTCGCATCACCGGAATCACGTTCAACTATGTGGACGGCAGCGATGTCTTCGACTTGTTCGTGGGCGAAAGCAGCGGACTGACCGAGAAACTCTCCGCGATCGATGTGGAAAAGACGGTCAAGCTGGACAACGACTTCTTCTCCACGCTCTTCGGCATCGGCGCCACGGATGGGACCGTGAAGAAGTGCTACACGATCGGCCACGGCTGGAAGAAGCAGACCGTCTGCACGGACAAGTCTGTCAGCTCGGCCTTCAAGATCACGTCGATCACGGTCGAGAAGCAGATGCCTCCCGTTCCGCTTCCGGCCTCGGCCCTCCTGCTGGTGGGTGCGCTCGGCGGGCTGGGTCTTTGGCGGCGGGTGTCGCGCAAGGCCGCCTGAGCGGAAGAAACACGCTTTCAGGGCCCCCGCGGTGACGCGGGGGCCTTTTGCTTTGTGGTTCTCTTGCCCGGTCACCTGGCAGCGTTGTCTCCGAGGGCGGACGCCGCCACCCGGGCCGCGGGGCCGAGTGCGGCAATCGCCTGTGCCGCCACCCCATCGATCATCGCCGCTGGCACCCCCGCCCGCGCCAGCGACATGATCGCGACGACGGCCCCGGTCAGCCCGGCCTCCAGCGTCTCGACCTTGCCCGCTTCAATTTCTCCCCGCTCCTGCGCCAGCGCCAGATGCTGCCGAAAGAACGCACGGATCTCCTCCAGCCGTTCCGCCGCAAGGGCCCGGTTGGCCGCCGTGTGGACCTCGCGCTCGGTGATCGTGTTGATGATGAGACAGCCCTTGCGGTCGGGGTCGGCGGTGGCGAGGCGGGCCTGCACGGCCACCCAGGCCTCGATCGCAGCACGCCCCTCCAGCCCCTCGGGCAGGGTGGCGCGGAACTGGGCGGCATAGGCCCCGAACGCGCGGGCGAAGAGCGTCTCCTTGTCGGTGAAGGTGGCGTAGAGGTTCCCGGGCTTCAGCCCGGTCGCCGCATAGATGTCCGACATCGACGTCGCGGCATAACCCTGCCGCCAGAAGACGGTCATCGCCGCCTTCAGCACCGTGTCGGTGTCATATCCCCTGGGCCGTGCCATGGGTCGCAAATTAGTGATCGTTCGATCAGGAAACAACCCGATTCGGGGTTGTTTATGATCGGTCGATCATTTAATGAGGATGCACCGCCGGATGACCCGGCGGGGGCAGGGCCGCCGCTTCGGCCCCCGGGACCCGACCCATGAAATCCATCCTGTTTTCAACCGCTTCGGCGGCCGTCCTTCTGTTGTCTGTCGCCACCCACGCCGAGGAACTGACACCCCCGCCCGGCGAACCCGGTACCGTCGCCTATAACGAATGGCTGGGCCGCAGCTTCAGCGAGGTGATGCTGAACGAGCCCGATCAGGCCAAGCGGATCGAGATGCTGAACGTCCTCGTTGCCGAGGACTACATCCAGCACAACCCGCTGGTGCCCGAGGGGCGGCAGGGCCTGATCGACTTCATCCCGGTGATCTATCAGGTGATGCCGGATGCCCGCTTCACCCTGCACGACGTCTTTGCCACCGAGGACCGCGTGGTCACCCGCTGGACCTGGGAAGGGACGCTGACGGGCGGGCCTTTGCTCGGGGTGGAGCCCACGGGGCAAAAGCTCGAGTTCGACGCGATCGACGTGTGGGACGTGAAGGACGGCCAGCTTTACGAGCATTGGGACCAGTTCGACTGGCCGCGCGCCTTTGCCCAACTGGGGGTGAAGGGGATGCCGCAGGTCTTCTACGACCTCGCCGCGAAACCGGCGGACCGGTGATCGAGATGAAGGCACTCTATACCACAGAGGTCACCGTGACCGGAGGGCGCGACGGTCAGGCGAAGGCTTCGGACGGGCGGCTGGACGTGAGGCTGGCTTTCCCGTCCGAACTCGGCGGAACCGGCGCGGGAACGAACCCCGAGCAGCTTTTCGCCGCTGGCCTTGCGGGATGCTTCACCTCGTCGTTGGTCTTCGCGGCCAAGGGCATGGGCCTCGATGCCTCGGGCGCGTTGGTGGCCGCGAAGGTCGGGCTGACGGTGGATGAGGCGGGGGCCTATGGCATCACCGCGACCCTCGACGTCAGCTTGCCGGGCCTGAGTGGCACCGATTGCGACCGCGTGATCGCCGAGGCAAAGCGCATCTGCGCCTACTCCAATGCCCTCGCCGGGAAGGGCAGCCTGAGCGTTGCGGTGGCTTGAGCAACCAAGGGGGGCAGGCGCCCCCCTTGGTCCCTCCCCGTGCCCCGAGGAGGCCCCGCGCAGGCGGCAGGCGCGACCGGCAATGCGTCTGCCGGGAGGAAGGGCTTTTGCCCTTCCGCGCCCCCAGAAGATGCTTCTGGAGTAAAGATGACCGGGTCAGTTCATCAGGTTGGAAAGCGCGCCGATCAGGGCAAGGATCTCGCCCGTCTCGCGGTTCACCTGATAGACGCTGTCGCCGACACGCCAGTAGGTGCGGCGCCCGTCGAGACCATAGCGGTACGGGTTGGCGAGCACGACATAATCCCGCTCGATCCGGTCGCCAACGCGATAACCATGGCGGAATCCGTCCCGATATCCATCGCGATAGGCGTCATCGGAATAGCCGTCCGGTGACCCGCTATGCCGCTTCTTCGCCTGGCCGGGTGGCAGGCAATCACTGCTTTTCTTGGCAAGACCCGGCGGGCACCCCTTGGGTCCAGCCTCGGCGACCGTCGTTGTAACCGAAAGCGAAAGGGCCGCGAGGGCAAGAAACATGAAGCGCATGGGAACCTCCGTCGAACTTGGCCACATTGGGCCATGAGGCACAACGCGAGGCAAGCCGCCGTGGTTCCCGCAGGCTTCCTCTTCGCCGAGCCTGCGCGGCAACCTGCCGGTCGATTGTCCTGCGTGTGTCCGGGTCAGCGCGACAGGCGCGCCGCCCGCCCGCCCCGGCGATGCGCGATGCGGGGGGCGCGGGAGGGCAGGTCGGCCATGATCGCGCGGCGGTCGGCGGGGGACATCCGGCTCCACTGGGTGATCTCGTCGATGGTGCGCAGGCAGCCGACGCAGAGCCGCGCCTCGGGGTGGACAACGCAAAGCTTGACGCAGGGGCTTTCGACCTCGTCGCGCCGCCAGACCTCGTCCCCGCTGTCCTCGTCCCCGCCGAAATCGCTCTCGTCCCTCACGCTCCGGTCCTTCCCAGATGCGCCAGACGGTCCAGCGCGCCTTGCAGGATATAGCCTGCCGCCACCGCATCGATCACCTCGGCGCGACGCTTTCGCGACGTATCCGCCTCTATCAGTGCCCTTTCTGCCGCAACGGTGCTGAGGCGCTCGTCCCAGAAGCACAGGGGCAGGGGTGTCAGTCGCGCGAGGTTGCGGGCGAAGGCGCGGGTGGACTGGGCGCGGGGGCCTTCCGATCCGTCCATGTTGCGCGGCAGGCCAAGGATCAGCCCGCAGACCTCACGCTGCGTGGCCAGCGCCAGCACGGCGTCCGCATCGGTGGTGAACTTGACGCGGCGCAGGGTGTGGAGCGGCGTCGCCACCGTGCGCCTGCGGTCCGAAAGGGCAAGGCCGATGGTCTTGTCGCCAAGGTCCATGGCAAGGATCGGGCGTCCCTCGGACAAAGCCGTCGCAAAGGCCACGATGTCGTCGTGGATCGCCCCTTGCGTCATTCCGCGACGCCCGCCGTCACCGCGGCGGCCCGGATCACCGCGAGATCCCCCGCGCGGCCCGCGAAGTTCGCCTGCGCCTCGGCCCAGATCGCGGCGGCCTGCGTCTGGTCGCCAAGAACGCCCAGCGCGCCGATCAGCCGTGCCCATTCCTCGGCGGTGCCCCCGGTTTCGGCCAGCCGCGCGGACAGGCGGTCCACCATGCCTTGCACCATCGCCGCACGCTCCTCGGGCGTCATGTCGGCGGCCGCGGCCATGTCCTCGGCCGAAGGTCCGGACAGCGGGGGCAGGCTGTAACGGGCACCGGCCGCTGCTGCGAGGCTTTCGATCCGGGCGCGAACCTCGGGCAGCCACTCGCTGTCGGGCGGAGCCACCTCGATCAGCCGCCGCCAGTACAGGAAGGCGCGGTCGGGGCGACCGACCTGCATTTCCGCAAAGCCCGCAAGAAAGAGTGCGCTGTCATTGCGGTCGTCGGCCTGCAGGGCGCGAGCCAGCTCTGCCTCTGCCTCGGGCGTGACCACGCCCCCGGCTGCGGCAATCCGATAGCGCGCAAGCGCCGCGTGGTCCGCAGCCGTGGCCGCATCCCCGGCCAGAATGATCACCTGTTCCGCTGCCGCCCGCGCGGCGACCATGTTTCCGATCCGCGCTTCGTTCTCGGCCAGCAGGCGGTGACCCTCGATGTCGCCGGGGCGCGAGGCTACCTTCGCGCGCAAGGCCGCCATCAACGCTGCGAATTCGGCATCGACCTCCAGGGGCGGGACCTGCGGCGCCGCCGCCTCTGCCTCGGCCTGGCTCGGGCGGGCGTCGCGCAATGCCTCGGTTTCGGCGATGCGGGCGGACAGGGGCAGGTCGGGATAGCCCGGCGCGCCCAGCCACAGATAAACAGCCACGCACCCCAAAAGCACCACGAGGGCAAGACCCGCCGCCGCCGCGGCAGGCCCACGCCCTGTCGGGGCCTCGTGCCCTGCGCGGTCGGCGGCCAGAAGGCGCCGCGCCACCTCGGCCCGCAGCCGCTCGGCCTCTTCGGGCAGGATGGTGCCGCGCGCACTGTCGCGCGCGATGTCGGACAGCTGGTCGGCATAGACCGACCGCCTGTCCGCCGCCGGGGCAGGGTCCCCGATCACCATCGCCCGGATCAGCGTTGCGGCGACCAACACCGCCAGCGCTGCCGCGATCAGCCAAAACGTCAGCATCGTTCCATCCACACCGGTTCCTTGCCCATGTAGGCAACCGCATCAGCCGAGAAAAGCGGCAACTGCGCACAGGGGGCGACGAAGGGCCACGTCTCGCGACGAAACGCCGACTTCCGTATGCTTGACATTGCGTGGGCCTGATGCACCGTGTGGCGCGCATCAGGAAGGCTAAATGGACAGCACGCGCGACGTCGGCATCTTGTTCGCAGATATCGTGGGCAGCACCCGCATGTACGAAGTGCTGGGCGATGAACGGGCGCTGGCGGTCGTGAACAGCTGCTTTGCGGTGATGTCGGATTGCGTGGCGGCCCAGGGCGGGCAGGTCGTCAAGACCATCGGGGACGAGCTTATGGCCTCGTTCGAGACGGCGCCGGATGCTCTTGGCGCCGCGATGCAGATCCGCCGCCAAATCGGGACGCTGCCGGCAGTCCCCGGTATCGCCACGCAGGTCAAGGCGCGGGTCCGCGTGGGGCTGCACTATGGTCCCGCGCTCTTTGACCGGGACGATTACTTCGGCGACACGGTGAACCTTGCCGCGCGGATGGCGGGGCTGGCGAGCCCGGGGCAGATCCTGACGACGGGCGACCTTCTGGACCGCCTGCCCGTGCATCTGCGCGGCCTCGCCTCGGAATTTGCCGAGATCGAGGTGAAGGGCCGTCAGGTGCCGGTGCGCATCGCGCGGGTCTCGGATGACGCGACCACTTCCGAGAACACGCAGGTCCGCTTTGTCGCTTCGGCCCCCGTGGCGCCCCTCGTCGAGGCGGCGCTGACGCTGACCTTCGCGGGGAGGACATGGGCCGTGCCCCCCGGCACGCGTCGCATCGTCTGCGGGCGGGAAGAGGGCTGCGACATTCTCTTGACCGGGGCGCTGGCCTCGCGCCAGCACGCCACGATTGAGCTTCGGCGCGACAAGGTCATCCTGATCGACCACTCGACCAACGGCACCGTCCTTCTGGTCGCAGGCGAGCGTCCCGTCCGCCTGATGCGAGAGGAATTCAGCCTGATCCGCGCGGGCACGATCCTGTTCGGCAAGCTTGACGCGGTGGACGCCGACACGCTGGCCTTCACCATAGGCTGATCGGGCTGCTGACCGGACGGCTGATCCTTGGGCGGAAACGACGCGCCCGGATGTCGCATTTCGCCCGGTTGCGCCGCTTGCGGTCGCGGGGCAATGTCGCGCCGGGTCCAGAACCCAAAGCAGGCAGCGCGCCCCGAGGTTTCCATGTCGATGCAACGCTATTCGCTCTTCGCCATCGCGCGTGAGGCCATGCGCAACCATCAGGGCTGGCAGCGGGCCTGGGCCAAGGCCACGCCGAAGGCGGCTTACGATGCCGTGATCGTGGGGGCAGGCGGCCACGGCCTCGCCTCGGCCTATTACCTCGGCAAGAACTTCGGCATCACCAATGTCGCGGTGATCGAGAAGGGCTGGCTTGGCGGCGGGAACACCGGCCGCAACACCACCATCATCCGCTCGAACTACCTGCAAGACCCCTCTGCGGCGATCTACGAGAAGGCGCGGAGCCTGTACGAGACGCTGTCCCAGGACCTCAACTACAACGTCATGTTCAGCCCCCGCGGCGTGATGATGCTCGCCCAGACCCACCACGAGGTGCGCGGCTACCAGCGCACCGCCCACGCCAACGCCCTGCAAGGCGTGAAGACCGAATTCATCGGGCCGGAACGCGTCAAGGAGCTCTGCCCGATCATCGACATTTCCGGCCCCCGCTACCCCGTCCTCGGTGCGCTCTGGCAAGCGCGCGGCGGCACCGCCCGGCATGATGCCGTCGCCTGGGGCTATGCGCGGGCCTGTTCCGCCATGGGCATGGACATCATCCAGAACTGCGAAGTGACCGGCGTGCGCTCCGAAGCCGGCATGGTCACGGGGGTCGAGACGTCAAAGGGCTTCATCGGCACCAAGAAGCTGGGGATCGTCGTCGCCGGCCACTCCGGCCAGGTCGCCGACATGGCGGGCTTCCGCCTTCCCGTGGAAGCGGTCGCCCTTCAGGCGCTGGTAAGCGAGCCCATCAAGCCCTGCATGGACGTCGTCGTGATGGCCAACACCGTCCACGGCTACATGAGCCAGTCCGACAAGGGCGAGATGGTGATCGGCGGCGGCACCGACGGCTTCAACAACTACACGCAGCGCGGCTCGCACCACCACATCGAGGAAACCCTCCGCGCCCTCATCGAAACCTTCCCCATGCTCAGCCGCCTGAAGATGCTGCGCCAGTGGGGCGGCATCGTCGACATGACCGGCGACCGCAGCCCCATCATCTCGAAAACGCCCTTGGGGAATTGCTTCATCAACTGCGGCTGGGGAACCGGAGGCTTCAAGGCCATCCCCGGCTCCGGCTGGGCCATGGCCGAGCTGATGGCCAAAGGCGAGCCCGGCCCCCTCGCCGCCGAATTCAGCATGTACCGCTTCCGCGAGGGCAAGTTCATCGACGAAAGCGTGGCGGCGGGGGTGGCGCATTGATGAACAGCGCAACCCGTAGGTCGGAGTTTACCCCGACTCCTCCAGCCCCCGTCGGGGCAAGCCCCGACTTACACGTTTCCATCTCCGCAATCTCGCAGACCTCAGAACGCCCCGGGCAATCCGTCGAGCAGGAAGCCGAAGAGATGCTTGCAATACCGGACGGGAAACGGTCCCCGGTATTTATTTCTCGGATTTTCCCGCTCATGCCGCCCAAGGTCTACATAGACCGCAAAAAGAAACCCCACGAGCAAGGCAATCAACAGGCCAGCGACGACCGTCTCAATGATTGGGTTGCTTTCGACAAGGGGTTCGCAGGCCATGCCACTGACATGGTGTCGCATACTTTTTTCTTCAATGCATGGCCCAACTTCACCGCTCCCCAAGTTCCTTTGAAGGAACAAGCAAAATTCTTCGAAGAATTTTGTCCAGACCTTTCGAAGGGTCCGGCCCGAATCGCTCAAACGATCCGGTTATTCCCCGCTCAAACCCCCGTGACCCCCCATTCCCGCCGCAGCCCCCACGCCCCATCTCTCCGCCGCCAACCGACGGAGACATCATGCGCTTGCCCCGACCCATCCCGCTCGCCGGTTTCGCCTTTGGCGTGGCCCTGCAACTCGTCCTTCTCGGCCTTGTCCACGCCAGCTTCGCCGGCGGCCTCTCGGACCGCGCCGCAGCGCCGCCCCCGGTCTATCCGGCGCTCTGACCCACAGGGGCAGGGCGGGGCGCAACCCTTCAACGGGGACCCCCTGCCATGCTCCTTCTGACCTGCCCCTATTGCCAGATCGCCGCCGAAGAGACCGAGCTTTCCCCGGGCGGCGAGGCGCATCTGAAACGCTTTGGCCCCGGTTCCTGCGACGCCGATTTCGAGGCCTACATGTTCGCCCGCAAGAACCCCAAGGGCGTGCATTTCGAACGCTGGCGCCACGCCTATGGCTGCGGCAAGTGGTTCCTCGCTGCCCGGGACACGGCAACCCTGGAAGTCTTCGGCACCTATCCCGCCCAGACCTCCGCCCCCCCCGATCCCATCATCGCCGCCATCAAGGCGCGTCGTCCCGACTGGACCCCCGCATGAGCACGCGCCTTTCCACCGGCGGCCGCCTGATCGACCGCACCGCCCCGCAGGAGTTCACCTTCAACGGCAAGCGCCTGAGGGGCTACCGGGGCGACACCCTCGCCTCGGCGCTTCTGGCCAACGACCAGATGCTGGTGGGCCGCAGCTTCAAGTATCACCGCCCGCGCGGCATCGTCGCGGCGGGGCATGAGGAGCCGAACGCGCTTCTGAACCTCGGGGCAGGCGGCACCTTCGAGCCGAACCAGCGCGCCACCACGACGGAACTGCACGACGGGATGCAGGCGGCCAGCCAAAACCACTGGCCCAGCCTCGAGTACGACATCGGCATCCTGAACAACTGGGCGGCGAAGCTGCTCCCCGCAGGCTTCTACTACAAGACCTTCATCCACCCCCGCGCCTTTTGGAAACACGTTTTCGAGCCGATCATCCGCCAGTCGGCGGGCCTCGGACGGGCACCCAAGGACCGCGATGCCGACCGCTATGACCAGACCTACGCCTTCTGCGACGTGCTGGTGGCAGGGGGCGGCATCGCGGGCCTTCAGGCCGCGAAAGAGGCTGCCGACGCAGGCCAACGCGTTATCCTGATGGAGCAGACCCCCCATTGGGGCGGCCGCGCGCCGGTGGACGAGTCCGAAATCGACGGCCAGCCCGTCGCGCAATGGATCGACGCCGCCGTGACGGCCCTCGCCGCCCGCGACAACGTCCAGATCCTCACCCGCGCGATGGTCTTTGCCGTCCACGACCACGGCTATTGTCTGGCTGAAGAGACACTGACCGGAAACGGCCCCCGCAAGCGCCTTTGGCGCATCCGCGCCGGCAAGGTCATCGCCGCCACCGGCGCCATCGAACGCCCTATCCCCTTTGCCGGAAACGACATCCCCGGCGTGATGCTCGCCTCTGCCGTCCGTGACTATGCGGTGAACCACGCCGTCAGCCCCGGCGACCGCACCGTGATCGTGACAACCAACGACAGCGCCTACCTGACCGCCCTTGCGCTCAAGGCCGCAGGGCTGTCGGTCCCCGTCATCCTCGACGCCCGCGACACCGCCACCGGCGACCTGCCCACCCGCGCCCGCGCCGCAGGCATCCGCGTCGAGACGGGCCGCGCCATCGTCAAGGTCAAGGGCGGCAAGCGCGTCAAATCCGTCCTCGTCGGCCTCATGGCGGGCGAAGGCGCGGTGATCGAGGAGATCCCCTGCGAGGCCGTCGCCATGTCCGGTGGCTGGTCGCCTGTGGTCCATCTGTGGAGCCATTGCGGCGGGAAGCTCCTTTGGGACGAGCCCGCGCAAGCCTTCCTCCCGGACCCCGCCCGCCCGCCGCTGAACCACGACGGGGCGGCGCTGGTCGAATGCGTCGGCGCGGCGGCGGATCCGGACGTCTCCACGCAAGGAAGACGTAAGGAAGACGCAGGGAAGACGTCGCAAATCAGCATCATGCCGCAGGGTGCCAGCCTCAAGCTGCGCCAGAAGATGTGGCTCGACTACCAGAACGACGTGAAGGTCTCGGACGTGCAACTCGCCGCGCGAGAGGGCTTCGAGAGCGTCGAGCATACCAAGCGCTATACCACGCTCGGGATGGCGACGGATCAGGGAAAGCTCAGCAACATCAACGGTCTGGCCGTTCTGGCCGATGCCCTGAGCGTCGCCATCCCGCAAGTCGGCACTACCACCTTCCGCCCACCTTATGCCCCCGTGACTCTCGGCACGCTGGCAGGAGAGGCACGCGGCGAGATCTTCCAGCCCCTCCGCCGCACACCAATCCACGAATGGCACGTGGAATCAGGGGCTTACATGGAGCCTGTGGGCCTCTGGCACCGCCCCTACTGCTTCCCCCGCAGTGGAGAGACCCATGCGCAAGCGGTGGAGCGCGAGGTGAACAATACCCGCCAAGCCCTTGGTTTGCTTGACGCATCCACCCTCGGCAAGATCGTGGTCAAGGGCCCCGACGCGGGCCGCTTCCTCGACATGCTCTATACCGGCGTGATGAGCACGCTGCCCGTCGGCAAGTGCCGCTATGGCCTGATGTGCAACGAGCAGGGCTTCCTGATGGACGACGGGGTCGTGGCACGACTGGATGCGGAGACCTGGCTTTGCCATACCACATCTGGTGGCGCCGACCGCATCCACGCGTGGATGGAGGACTGGCTGCAATGCGAATGGTGGGACTGGCAGGTCTATACTGCCAACCTGACTGAGCAATATGCGCAAGTGGCAATTGTCGGCCCTAACGCCCGGAAATTGCTGGAAACCTTGGGCGGGATGGATGTCTCGCGCGAGGCGCTGCCGTTCATGGCTTGGGCGGATGGCACGCTTGGGGGGTTCCCAGTGCGGGTATATCGCATCAGTTTCTCGGGGGAACTCAGCTACGAGATTGCGGTGCCCGCCGGGCAGGGGTTGGCTTTCTGGAAGGCCTCCATCGAGGCGGGAAAAGCTTTCGGTGCAATGCCTTACGGGACAGAGGCCCTGCACGTGATGCGGGCCGAAAAGGGCTTCATCATGATCGGGGACGAGACGGACGGAACGGTTATTCCGCAGGATCTGGGCCTCGACTGGGCGATTTCCAAGAAGAAGGCGGACTATCTGGGCAAGCGGGGGCAAGAGCGTCCGCATTTCCACGATCCCGAACGGTGGAAGCTGGTGGGGCTGGAGACGCTGGACGGTTCGGTCATTCCAGACGGGGCATATGCCGTGGCGCTTGGGACCAATGCGAACGGGCAGCGGAACACGGAAGGTCGTGTAACCTCAACCTATTACAGCCCGACCTTGAAGTGCGGCATCGCCATGGGCCTGATCGCACGGGGGCCTCAGAGGATGGGCGATACAGTAACCTTTGCGAAGGTGGATGGCACCGAGGTCAAGGCACGGATCGTGACCGCTGTGTTCATGGACAAGGACGGGGAGAAGCAGAATGTCTGAACCTGTTCAACCCCTTGGCGATGCCGCCGCAGGTTTGTTGCGCGAGATTGGCCCGATTGGCATGATCACGCTGCGGGCCAGGCCCGATGCGACGGGGCTTGCAGCGGCGCTTGGCGCCGTTCCCCCCATGCGGGGCATCGCAGAAGCCGGCGAACGCCGTGTCGCCTGGATGTCGCCAGATGAATACCTGATCCTGACAGACCGCAAGAGCGTCGCGCAAGTCATTGATGAAATTTCGAAAAGCATGAAGGATGCGCACCACCTTGCGGTCGATGTCTCGGATGCCCGTGCGATCTTTCACCTCTCGGGCCCCGCTGCCGATACCGCCCTGTCGCGCCTCTGCCCCGTCGATTTCGCCCGCTTTCCCGCAGGCGAGGTCCGCCGTACCCGTCTTGCGCAGGTGGCCTGTGCCCTGTGGCGCGAGGGTGACGGGATCACGGTGGTCACCTTTCGCTCGGTCGCGCGCTATGCGTTCGATCTGCTGGCGAATGCAGCAAGGGCGTCCTGAGCGGAGGCAGTCCTGATCCTCCTTGACGTCAATGCGCCGTGGCCTGTTTCTAGGGGTCACCGTATGTATGGGGTTTCGGATGCGTGACATCATAAGACTGGCCATGGTGACCCTCAGCCTTGCAGGTGCCGCCGAGGCCGCGACGACCCGCTATCAATGCGATTTCGCCGTGGGCAATCGGCGAGACGGGAACTGGGTGCCGGCGGTGCTGGTCGTGAACCATGAGGACGGCGCGCCAACCGCGCTCATCTATGACCCGATCATCAAGGCGGCGGTCGGCAAGCCGATCGAGGGGCGCCTTAGCGATACCAGCCGCGTCCGCACGGCCTTCACCTGGTCACTGGACCTGCGCGACAGCAGGAAAACGCCGGTGACGATGACCTACACGTTCATCCACTACAACAACGGTCAGCCCGCCAAGATGACTGTCGTGCCCTCCGGGTTCGACAATCGCTTCTCGTCCGAGGGAACCTGCGTGCTCAAGCGCAGTTGATATCCGGTGCTTGGCCTTGACCTCTGGCGCCGCACCGCTCTTATACAGGGCGCAACGTCCCCCCATCCGAAAGGAACGGCCATGGCCTTCACGCTTCCCGACCTTCCCTATGCGCATGACGCGCTGGCCCCCCTGGGCATGTCGAAGGAAACGCTCGAGTATCACCACGACCTGCACCACAAGGCCTATGTGGACAACGGCAACAAGCTGATCGCGGGTACCGAGTGGGAGACGAAATCGCTCGAAGAGATCGTCAAGGGCACCTATCAGGCGGGCGCCGTGGCCCAGAACGGCATCTTCAACAATGCCAGCCAGCACTGGAACCACAACCTGTTCTGGGAGATCATGGGGCCGGGCGAGAAGAAGATGCCGGGCGAAGTCGAGAAGGCGCTGACCGAGGGCTTCGGGTCGGTCGCGAAGTTCAAGGAGGATTTCGCGGCTGCGGGTGCCGGGCAGTTCGGGTCGGGCTGGGCCTGGCTGGTCAAGGACGCAAGCGGTGCGCTGAAGATCACCAAGACCGAGAACGGCGTGAACCCGCTGTGCTTTGGACAGACGGCCCTTCTGGGCTGCGATGTGTGGGAGCATTCCTACTACATCGACTTCCGCAACAAGCGCCCCGCGTATCTGTCGAACTTCCTTGAAAAACTGGTGAACTGGGAAGCCGTCGCCGCGCGGATGTGAGGTGACCCGGAGAGGGTTCATGAAAGGCCTGCTGGGGACCGCCCTGGCAGGCCTTTTCGCTGCCGCTTACGGGTTCATCGTGGAACCAGCGTGGCGTCTGCGGGTGAAGCACTGGCGCATTGCGACGCCCAAGTGGACGGCGCCGGCGCTGCGGATCGTGGCGATCAGTGACCTTCATCTGGGAGAGCCCCATGTCGGGCTGGCGCGGCTGTCCCGGATCGTGGCGCGGGCGAATGCCTTGAAGCCGGATCTGGTGGTGTTGCTGGGTGACTATGCGGCGGGGCACCGGTTCATCTCGGCGCCTGTGAGAATCGCGGATGCCGCCCCAGTGCTGGCCGGGCTGACAGCGCAACTTGGAGTTTTCGCAATCCTCGGCAATCATGACTGGTGGGACGATCTGGACGCGCAGCAGCGGGGCGGCGGGCCGAACCTTTATGCCTTGGCGCTGGAGGCTGCGGGGATCCCGGTGCTGTCCAACAGGGCGCAGCGGGTGGGCTGCTTCTGGTTGGCGGGGCTTGAGGATCAATAGTCGTTGTTGAGAAAAGAGAAGGGGCTCATCGGGCTGG
>CAZVIS010000055.1:0-14535 GCA_964627355.1 uncultured Rhodobacterales bacterium | reverse complement strand
GATGGATCAGCACGTCCCAGTCGGGCCGCACGCGCCAGGCGTTGTTGATCGCGACGATCGCGCCGAAGGGTGCGCGCGGCCAGTCACGCGCCGCCGTGACGATGGGACCCGAACCAAGGATGAGGACCGTGTTCATCCGCTGCTCCTTGCTGCGATGCCGCGGACGTAGGGCAGGCGCGATGACAGTCCCGTAAAAAATGCACCCGACGAGGACGGTTTTCCCTGTGACGCCACGGCACGGCACGGATCGCCAAGACTTTGCCCAGTTTCCCGGTAGGGTTGAAGGGAATCGGAACCGTGAGTTGAGGTACGGATGCGCAGGACAACACTGATCGCCCTGATCGCGATGTGCCTTGCCCCCATGGGCCTGGCCACGCCCCGCGATGACATGACCGCGCTGATCCGCGCGGGAAACGCCGAAGCGGTGCTTGCTGCGCTGGACACGTCGGACCTTGCCGCGCAGCGTCAGTCCTTTGCGGCCTTTCAGACATCGCAACCGGATGCAGGAACGGTCAGCGCAGCGCTGATCGAAGCCTATCCCGACGACCCGCGCGCGATGACGGCGCGGGGCTGGCATCTGGTCGCGCGGGGGTGGGCGCTGCGGGGGACGGGCTATGCGCGCACCGTCTATGCCGATGGCCTGGCACAGATGGAGGCGCTGCATGGCGAGGCCTGGGCGCTGGCGCTGGCGGCGGTCGAGGCGGATCCGGCGCTGGTGCCCGCCTCGGACCTTGTGCTGCAGCTTGCCCGGACCACCGGCAACCGGCGTGCGATTCCGGCCGAACTCGACCGGGTCATGCAGATCGCGCCGAACCGGCAAAGCCTGCTGCTGGCGGTGTTCGGCATGACCCCGGCCTGGGGCGGCCCGCCCGGATGGGGCGCCGACGCCTGCGAAGCCCATGCGGCAAGGATTGCCGACGTCGAAGGGTACACGGCCGAGGTCTGCACGCTCGACATGCTGTGGGCCGCGAACTACGGCGAACGGGACCGCGCGCCCTATGCCGAGCGGCTGATGGCCAGCGACCACCCGATGCTCGAAGGTGCACGGTTGGCCTGGGCGACCTCATGGCGGATGACGGACGCCGAGGCGCGCGCGGTGCTGGAGGCGGCCAAGGGCGATCTGACCCTGTCGCAGGCGCGCATGCTGGATGCGGTGCGCGGCGAGGGCGGCGTGGGCAATGACGGGCCCGCCTACCGCAAGGCCCTGAAGACCCAGTTGCCCCGCCTGCGGGCCGAAGCCGATTTCGACCCCGGCAACAGCTATGCGGTTCAGGTCTATGTGGATGCGTTGATCGCGGCCTCGGTGGCCGAGGGGCAGCGCGTGCCCCGTGACGAAATCAATGCCCGGTTTGCCTCGCTATTTGAACTGGCGCCCTACGACGGGGATGCCTGGGCACGCTATGGGTTCATCCTGCAGGACCGTCTCGACTTTCAGCGGATCGAGCTGTCAGAGCTTGATGCGATCCGGGGCTACATGGAGAATGCCGTCCATTACACGAACCACGATCCCTCGCAGCTTGCCTTCCTCGACGGGTTCAACCGGATGGCCTGGGAGGCACTGGACCGGCGCAACCTCGATGCGATCGATGCGACGGGGGAGACCGCCTTTTCCAAGAAAGACTATGAGACCAGCGTGATCTGCCCCACGATCCGCGCGGTCCGCCTGCTGCAGGCGATTTGCGGGGCTGATCCGGCCGCCGGGGGCTGCCCCCAGCCGGGCAGTCCACTGCCCTGGGACGAACAGATGGCCCGTGCCGAAAAGCGCAATGCCTGCGAGGCGGAACGGACGGCCGATCTGGAAGACCTGCTCTACAGCCCGGTCGCGGTGGCGCTGCCCGGCGCGGACTAGACCGAGAAGGACGTGCCGCAGCCGCAGGAGGAGGTGGCGTTGGGGTTCTGGATGACGAAGCGCGCGCCGATCAGTTCCTCGGAAAAGTCGATGACGGCGTTCTGCAGGAAGGGCAGGGACACGGCATCGACCAGCACGCGCAGCCCGTCCTTTTCCAGCACAAGGTCATCCGCCGCCGGATCATCGAGGCGGATGTCGTACTGAAAGCCCGAGCATCCGCCCCCCTCGACCGCCACGCGCAGGGGACGGGCATCGCCCGTCGCCTCGGCAATCTCGGCAAGCCTTGCAAAGGCACGGTCGGTCACGCGGGGGTGCGAGGCATCGACGGGTAGGGTCAGGTTCATGGGGTGTTCCCGGTGTCAAGCCGCTGGACCTTGAATATATGGGGTTCAGCCGCCCGGAACAAGAAGGCCCGCGATGCTTGCCCCGTTTGCCTGCCAGCCGGATGCGTCGAAGGGGCGGCGCTGGGTCGAAAAGGTCTCGACCTTCCGCTCGCCCTTTCAGCGGGACCGCGACCGGATCATCCATTCCAGTGCCTTCCGCAGGCTCAAGCACAAGACGCAGGTCTTTGTGGAACACGAGGGTGACTACTACCGCACCCGCCTGACCCATACGATCGAGGTGGCGCAGGTGGCGCGCACCATCGCCGGGGTGCTGAATCTCAACACCGATCTGGCCGAGGCGGTGGCGCTGGCGCATGATCTGGGCCATCCGCCCTTTGGCCATACCGGAGAGGATGCGCTGTCGGACCTGATGGCGCCCTATGGCGGGTTCGACCACAACGCACAGGCCCTGCGGATCGTGACGCGACTGGAACGGCATTATGCCGATTTCGACGGGCTTAACCTGACCTGGGAGGCGCTCGAAGGCATCGCCAAGCACAACGGCCCCGTCACAGGCCCCTTTGCCGATGCCAAGCATGCGGGGCCGTTGCCCTTTGCGCTGGCCGAGGTGAATGCCGAATGGGACCTGGGGCTGGACACCTTCGCCAGTGCCGAGGCGCAGGTGGCGGCGATTGCCGACGATGTCGCCTATTCCCACCACGACCTGCATGACGGGCTGCGTTCGGGCCTGTTCAGCGAAGATGACCTGATGGAGTTGCCGGTGACCGGCCCCGCCTTTGCCGAGGTCGATGCGCTTTATCCGGGGCTGGAGAAGATGCGGCGGCGGCATGAGGCGTTGCGGCGGGTCTTTGGCCGGATGGTCGAGGATGTGATCGCCGTGGCGAAGAACCGGCTGGAGGCCGCGCAACCCCGCAGCGTCGAGGAGATCCGCGCGATGGAGGGGACGGTGATCCGCTTCTCCAAGCCCCTCTATCAGGAGTTGAAGGCGATCCGGTCCTTTCTGTTCGCCCGCATGTACCGCGCGCCAAGCGTGATGGTCGAACGGGCAAGGGTGACGCGGGTGATCGCGGACCTGTTCCCGCTGTTCATGGCGCGCCCCGGCGACCTGCCCGCCGACTGGCAGGCAGATGTGGCGCGCGCCACCTCGGACACCGACCTTGCCCGCATCGTGGCGGACTACGTTGCCGGCATGACCGACCGCTTCGCGCTGGCCGAACATGCGCGGCTGTGCGGCTCTGGCCCCGCCTGAACCCTTTGCCCTTTTTCTGTTCCCAAGTATCCCACGGGGGGTGCGAGAGGGGGGTGCGGGGGGTGTGAAACCCCCCGCTCCGGCGCCTCAGCCTTCTCAGGCTTTCATCGGGCAGGTGCTGATGCCGAACAGGCTGTAGGCCGGGCAGGTGCTGAAGATCCCCGTCAGCAGGGGGACAATGCCGATCAGCTTGGCATAATGCCAGGGGCCGGCACCGGGTTCGAGGAAGAACCACACCAGCAGCGCTGCCCCCACCACGATGCGCAGCACGCGGTCCATGGTGCCGACATTGGTCTTGAACATCGAAGCCTCCTTTTCGCGTTTGCGATGCCGATTTCATCGCATGCCGCGGCGGGCCACACCCTGATCCAGATCAATCCGCGCCGCGCCCGCGCCCCGAAAACCTTGGCAACATGGCCGAGAAATCCATGCCGCGGCCGTCTTCGTCCTCGACGAAACGGCGGTAAAGTTCGGCCGCCAGCGCCCCCATCGGCGTGTCGGCATCGGCGCCCTCGGCGGCAAGTTGCGACAGGCGCAGGTCCTTGAGCATCAGTTCGGCGGCGAAGCCCGGGCGATAACCGTTGTCGGCGGGCGAGGTGGGGCCGATGCCCGGGGCGGGGCAGTAGGTGTTCATCGACCAGGATTGGCCCGAGGAGGTGGACACCACATCGAACATTTTCCCCCGGTCGAGGCCCAGCTTGTCGGCCAGCGCAAAGGCCTCACACGTCGCGATCATGGTGACGCCGAGGATCATGTTGTTGCAGATCTTCGCCGCCTGTCCTGCGCCCGCGTCCCCGCAATGCACCGCCTTGCGGCCCATGACAGCGAACAGGGGTTCCACCCGCGCAAAAGCCTCGGCTGGCCCGCCCACCATGAAGGTCAGCGTCCCCGCCGCGGCGCCCCCGGTGCCACCCGACACGGGCGCATCGAGCGCCATCAGCCCCGCCGCAGCGGCCTCTGCGGCCACCACCCGCGCGCTGTCCACATCGACGGTGGAGCAGTCGCAGAGGACCGCGCCCGGGGCCATCGCGGGGATCACGTCGGCCGCGACCCGGCGCAGGATCGTGCCATCGGGCAGCATGGTGAGGACGACCTCGGCCCCTGAGGCCGCCGCTGCCGCCGATGCGGCCATGGTCACCCCCTCCGGCCCGTTGCCCGTCACGTCGAAGCCCCTAACCTCATGCCCCGCCGCCACAAGGTTCGCTGCCATCGGCCCGCCCATGTTGCCAAGCCCGATGAACCCGATCCTCATGCCTCATCCTCCATTGTCCATTCCTCCGGCCCGAGCGGCGCGAGCATCGCCTCCACCTCGGCCTCGGTCACCGTATCGGGGCTGGCGTGACGCCAGCGCGGCCTGCGGTCCTTGTCGATCACAGCGGCGCGGATGCCTTCCAGGAAATCCGCATGCTCCTGCGCCCGGTGGGTGAAGCGGTATTCCAGCGCCAGGGCCGATGCCATGTCCGGCAGGGGGCCAAGGCGGCGCAGCATCGCGACGGTGCAGGCAGCGGACAGGGGCGAGACGGCGGCAAGCTGCGTGCGGGCCTCGGCGGCAAAGGGGGTATCCTCGGCCAAGGCCTGCCAGATGTCGGGCAGGCTGCCATTGAACAGCCGGTCGATCTGGGGGCGCAGGGTGGCGAGGCGCCCTGCGGGCGGGGGGCGGCGGAAAGGGTCGAGGTCGCTGACCTCTCCCGTCTCGCAGAGGGTCGCGATAAGGGCGGGCCACTCCGCCTCGGGCACGAACACATCGGCGAAGCCTGCGAGGATCGCGTCCGCTGGCCCCATCCTTGCGGCGCAGGTACCGAGGTAGGTGCCGATCCGCCCCGGCGCGCGGGCCAGAAGATACGATCCGCCGACATCCGGAACGAGGCCGATGCCGCATTCCGGCATGGCGATGCGGCTCGAATCCCCGACCACCCGCACCTGCGCGTGGCAGCCCACGCCGACGCCGCCCCCCATGATGAAGCCCTGCATCAGCGTCACGATGGGCTTTTCATAGGCGGCGATGCGGGCGTTCATGCGGTATTCGAAGCGCCAGAAGCGCTGGCCTTCCTCGAAACGTCCAGCGCGCCCTGCGGCGTAGAGGTCCACGATGTCGCCGCCTGCGCAAAAGGCGCGTTCCCCCGCGGCGTCGATGATGATGAGGCTGACCGCAGGATCCTCGGCCCAGTCTCTCAGGGCAAGGTCAAGGGCGCGCGCCATGTCTTCCGTCAGCGCGTTCAGCGCCTGCGGGCGATTCAGGGTGATGCGGCCTGCATGGCCCTCGATCCGGATCAGGATGTCGGTCATTTCAGCAGGTCGCGCGCGATTATGAGGCGCATGATCTCGTTCGTCCCTTCAAGGATCTGGTGGACGCGCAGGTCGCGGACGATCTTCTCGATGCCGTAGTCGGCAAGATAGCCGTAGCCGCCGTGCAGTTGCAGGCACTGGTTGGCCACGTCGAAGGCGGCGTCGGTGACATGCAGCTTGGCCATCGCACAATTCACTGTCGCCCGGGGATCGCCTTCGTCCAGCATCCACGCCGCCTGCCGCAGGAAAGTGCGCGCCGATTGCAAGCGCACCTCCATTTCGGCGAGGCGGAACTGGAGGGCCTGGAAGTCGGCGAGCCTTTGGCCGAAGGCCTTGCGGTCGCGCATGTAGGCCAGCGTCGCATCAAAGGCCGCCTGCGCCCCTCCCAAAGCCGTCGCCGCGATGTTCAGACGTCCGCCGTCCAGCCCCGCCATCGCATAGGAGAACCCGCGCCCCTCATCCCCCAGCAGGACGGCGGGGCAAGCGTCAAGCTGCACCTGGCGGGTCGGTTGCGCGCGCCAGCCCATCTTGTCCTCGGGCTTGCCGAAGGACAGGCCGGGGGCATCCGCCTTGACCAGATAGGCCGAGATGCCGCGCGGACCCTCTCCCCCCGACCGCGCCATCACGACGTAGAGGTCGGCATAGCCCGCGCCCGAGATGAAGGCCTTGGTGCCGGTCAGCCGCCAGCCCGCCCCGTCGCGTACCGCCTGCGTGCGCAAGGCGGCGGCATCCGAGCCCGAGCCGGGTTCGGTCAGGCAATAGGCCGCGAAGGTTTCCATCGTGCAGAGCGCGGGTAGACGGTCGGCGGCGACCGCCCCGCCGAACCTCTCGACCATCCCCGCGACCATGTTGTGGATCGACAGCCACGCGGCCACTGAAGGGCAGGCCATCGCAAGCCCCTCGAACACCAGCGTGCCGTCAAGGCGCGAGAGCTCGGTTCCGCCATGGTCGGCCGAAACATAGAGCCCTCCGAGCCCCAGCCCCGCCGCCCGCGCCCACAGGTCACGCGGCACCGTCCCCGCCGCCTCCCACGCACGGGCATGGGGCGCGACCTCGGCCTGGCCGAAGCCACGGGCCATGTCGAAGATGGCGATCTGTTCGGCCGAAAGCGCGAAGTCCAGGATCCGACCCCCCAAAGGCGACGCGACCCGGCAAGGGGCCGGGCCGCGCGTTCAAGCTTTGCAAGCCCCGGTGGGGAAGGCAAGTCCGGTGCCTAGGCCGGCCGTTCGACCACGGTCCCCGACATCTCGGGATGGAAGCTGCAGTGATAGGGACCGGCCATCCCCGGATCAAAGGTCAGCGTGACGCTTTCGTCTTCGGCAATCGGCCCGGTGTCCCAGGATCCGTCCAGCGCGGTGGCCGTGTGGGGGGCCAGGTCGCGGTTGGTCCAGCGGATGCTGTCCCCCGCCGCCACCTCGACCTGATCCGGAGTGAAGGCAAAGCCCCGGATCTCGACCTCATGCACCGCGCCGCAGCCGAACCCGTCATGCGCCATCGCGCGGGGCACCGCAACGGCGAGGCCCGCCATCCCCGCCATCCCTGCAAGGACGCAGCGGCGGTCGGGGCAGGGCGTCATTTCACCGCCTCGACCATCATCTCGGCGTGATGCTCGTGCATCTTGAAGATCACAGAAGCCTCGGCAAACAGGGCCTTGACCTCGGCGTTCTCGATGTTGGGAATGAAGGCTTCGTTGACGATGCCGTTGACCGCCTGGTGATAGGCCAGTTCGTTGGCGGCATAGGCGCGGTCGAAGTCGGCCCCGCGCAAGGCGGCGAGCTCGTTGATCTTGGCCTCGGCCCCTTCGTTCAGCGCGCGGCTGAGGAAGTTGTCCTCGGGCGTGGCGCCAAGCTTGGCCAGAAGCGCCCCCGCCTTGTCGTTCACCGCCTCGTGGTCGCTGATCATCGTTCGGGCGAAGGTGCGCACGGTTTCGTTGGTCGACAGCGCAAGGGCAAGGTGCGCATAGCGGATATCGATGACATCGGCGGTATAGGCGGCATGTGCGATCTGCAGATCGTTCAGGTCTGCGGGACTTTCGGCATGGGCAGCGGCTGCAAACGACAGGCTGGTGAAGAGGACAGCGGCAAGGACGGATTTCATTGGATGTCTCCGGAGTAGGGCGAGGGAGTTCGCCTCGGTTTTTCTGTGGTAGTCTTGACGGACGGTGAATGCCTGAGGGTTCAGGAAACCGGACCAATCATCCCGAACCCCAGCCTTGGATCGTGACGTGGACCTGCTCAGCGACATCCTCATGCGAGTTAGCCTCAAGGGCTCGCTCTATTTCCGCACTTCGTTCACGCCGCCCTGGGGGGTCGAGGTGCCGCGCTTTGCGCATGTCGCGCGGTTCCACTATGCGCATCGGGGGCGCTGTCTGGTGCGGGTCGAGGGGATGGCGGCGCCGGTGGTGATCGAGCAGGGCGACCTTCTCATCATACCCCGGGGCGCGGGGCACCGGCTTTATGGCGATGCAGCGGCCGAGGATCGGGCGCTGCCGCTTGACCGGGTGGTGGAACTGTCGGGTTTCACCGGGACCGGGGCGCTGGTCTTTGGCGGGGGCGAGGACGACCGCGAGACGCAGCTGATCTGCGGCCATTTCGGGTTCGACCCGATGGCCCGCCACCCGATCCTGGACCGTCTGCCCGGTCATATCCTTCTGCGCAACTATGGCGAGACGGCGGGCAAGTGGATGGAAAGCTCGCTGCGGCTGATCGGGGCCGAGGCGGGCGGGGCCGAGATCGGGGGAGACCTGATCGCGCTGAAGATGTCCGAGATCATCTTTGCCCAGGCGCTGCGGGCCTTTCTGGCGCAGGAGGGCAAGGCGCTGCCGGGGCTTGCGGGCTTTTCCGACCCCCATGTCGCGCGGGCACTGGCCGCGATGCACGCGGCCCCGGCAACCGCCTGGACGGTCGCCGACCTGGCGCGCGAGGCGGGGCTGTCGCGCACCCGCTTTGCCCTGCGGTTCAGCCAGCTGATGGACGACACGCCGATGGGCTATCTGACCGCCTGGCGCATGCAGATCGCGCGCCACGCCCTGCGGCACACGCGCGACAGCGTCGCAGCGGTGGCCGAGTGCGTGGGCTATGCGTCCGAGGCTGGTTTCGCGCGCGTCTTCAAGCGCGACACCGGCCAAAGCCCGGCGGCCTTTCGCAAGGCAGAGTGACGGGTCCGACGACCGCCGCCGATGCGTCCAAAACCAGGCGATTCTGTCGACGCCACAGCCGAGCACCGATTGTCGAACGCGGCGAAACAGGGGCAGCGCGTTGTTTCCGGTGGATGGATCGTCCGGGGCGTTAGCCAATCCCTCCTGCAACCCCAGATTGCAATTGCGGCATCACGAAGGCTTTATCTCGACCCTGCTGCAGCACCCTGTTATTCGGATGCTCTGTAACACTGGAGTAACGCGTATGACGATTAAGACGACCTGCGCTGCCGCGGCATTTGCCGTCGTATCGCTCGGCTCGCTGGCACAGGCGGCAAGCTACGAATTTACCAGTTCGATTGCGCAAGACCTTGGGGTGTCGGAACGGTTCACCGCGACCAGCGGACCGGGTGTGACGGCGTGGGCCGGATCATCGGGGATCTTCAATGACGGTCTGGCCACCCTGACGCAGAACGGCAATGGTCTGGGTTTGAACGGACGGCCCGACCTGAACCCGTGGCAACTGGACGGCTTTCCGATCGGCTCCTCGGAGTTCATAACGTTCAACTTTGACTGGGCGGTCAACCTGCTTGGCATCGGTTTCCTGAACGTGGACAAAGATGACCAGTTCGACTATGCGATCAACGGCGGTGACTTCGTCAACTCGGTGACGATTGGCAAGGGCAAGGCGTTCTTTGACCTGCCGCTGGAGAATGTGCGCACACTGGTGATCCGGGCCTCGGGTTCGTTGCTTGGCGACGGGGCCGGGAACGACAACTTCAGCATCGCACGGATAAGCGTGTCGGCGGTTCCGCTTCCTGCCGGTGGTGTCCTGCTTCTCGGCGCACTTGCAGCCGTTGCAGCCTTGCGCCGCCGCAAGGCCTGAGCCGTCTTTCCGGTCGCAAGAATTGCGGGCGCCCGTGAGGGCGCCCTTTTTCGTTCAGTCCATCGCCTTGAAGTTGAAGGCCGAGCCTTCCTTGATGCCCGACGGCCAGCGCGTCGTGATCGTCTTGGTGCGGGTGTAGAAGCGGAAGGCGTCGGGCCCGTGCTGGTTCAGGTCGCCGAAGCCCGATTTCTTCCAGCCGCCGAAGGTGTGATAGGCGAGCGGCACCGGGATCGGCACGTTGATCCCGATCATCCCGATGTTCACCCGGTTGGCAAAGTCGCGCGCAGTATCGCCGTCGCGGGTGAAGATCGCGGTTCCGTTGCCGTATTCGTGGTCCATCGCCATCTTGAGCGCGTCCTCATAGGACTTGGCGCGCACGGTGGACAGGACGGGGCCGAAGATTTCCTTGCGGTAGATCTCCATGTCGGTCGTCACATGGTCAAAGAGGTGGGGGCCGACGAAGAAGCCGTCCTCATAGCCCTGCAGTTTGAACCCCCGGCCATCGACGACCAGCTTGGCGCCCTGATCGACGCCGGACTGCACGAGGCGCAGGATGTTCTCCTTGGCCGCGCCCGTGACCACAGGTCCGTAATCCACATCGTTCCCGGCAGTATAGGGGCCGACCTTCAGCTTCTCGATCCGGGGGATCAGGCGTTCGATCAGCGCATCGGCCGTCTTGTCGCCCACCGGCACGGCGACCGAGATCGCCATGCAGCGTTCCCCCGCAGCACCATAGCCCGCACCGACCAAGGCATCCGCCGCCTGGTCCATATCGGCGTCCGGCATGACGATCATGTGGTTCTTGGCGCCGCCGAAGCACTGCACCCGTTTGCCCGCTGCGCAGCCGCGGGAGTAGATGTATTGCGCAATCGGGGTCGAGCCGACGAAGCCGACGGCGGCAATCGTGTCGTTGTCGAGGATGGCGTCCACCGCCTCCTTGTCGCCGTTTACCACTTGCAGGACACCATCGGGAAGCCCGGCCTCCTGGAAAAGGGCGGCGAGCATCAGGGGGACCGAGGGGTCACGCTCGGACGGTTTCAGGATGAAGGCGTTTCCGCAGGCCAGCGCAGGCCCCATCTTCCACAGTGGGATCATCGCGGGGAAGTTGAAGGGGGTGATGCCGGCGGCGACGCCAAGCGGCTGGCGCATGGAATACATGTCGATGCCGGGGCCGGCGCTGTCGGTGAACTCGCCCTTCAGCAGGTGGGGGGCGCCGATGCAGAACTCGATGACCTCGAGACCCCGCTGGATGTCGCCCTTGGCGTCGGGGATGGTCTTGCCGTGTTCGGACGAGAGCACCTCGGCCAGCGCGGCCATGTCGCGGTTGATGAGGCGGACCATCTCCATCATCACGCGGGCGCGTTTCTGCGGGTTGGTGGCGCCCCAGGCGATTTGCGCGCGGGCGGCATCGGCCACGGCGGCGTCAAGCTCGGCCTTGGTCGCCAGCGCGACCTTGGCCTGTACCTCTCCCGTCGCCGGGTTGAAGACGTCGGCGTGTCGGCCCGACGTTCCGTCCACACGTTTGCCGTTGATCCAGTGGCCGATGGTTTTCATGGAATCCCTCCCTTGGGTTGGCGGCAGGATAGGCTTGCAGATTTGCCGGATAAAGGGGCAACATCCCAAAGTCATCTTGCAAGGATGCAAAATGGAGTGGGACGATATCCGGGTGTTCCTGGCCGTCGCGCGGGCGGAGAGCCTCAGCCGCGCCGGGGTGGCACTGCGGCTGGATGCGGCGACGGTGGGGCGCAGGGTTGCAAGGCTGGAGGACGCGACGGGCCAGCGGCTGTTCCTGAAAAGCCCGCAAGGCTATGCGCTGACCGAAGAGGGCGCGCGTCTGCTGCCCCATGCCGAACGGGCCGAGGCGGCGATGGCGGGCGCGGCAGAGGCGGCGACAGGGCAGGGGGCGGGGCTGGCGGGGACGATCCGGCTGGGCGCGCCGGATGGTTGCGCGAACTACCTTCTGCCGCAGGTGCTGGCCCGGATCGCGGATGCGAACCCGGGGCTCGACGTGCAGATCGTGGCCCTGCCGCGCGTGGTGAACCTGTCGCGGCGCGAGGCGGACATGGCGATCGGGGTCAGCCGCCCCGCCGCCGGGCGCCTGCTGGTGCAGAAGATCACGGACTATCGGCTGCATCTGGCAGCCTCGGAGGCCTATCTGGCCGAGCAGGGCACGCCCAAGGCCCTCGCCGACCTGCCCGCGCATCGCTGGATCGGCTACATCCCCGACATGATCTTCGACAAGGAACTGGACTACCTTGCCGATCTTGGCGTGGACCGGGTGGCGCTGGCATCGAATTCGATCCCAGTGCAGTTGATGTGGTTGCGGGCAGGGGCGGGGATCGGGATGGCGCATGCCTTTGCGATGCCCTTTGCCCCCGAACTGATCCCCGTGCTGCCCGAGGTCGCCCTGACCCGCAGCTTCTGGCTGGTCCGCCATGCCGACGACGCGCGGTCCGTCCGCCTGACGCGCTTTGCCGAAGCGCTGGTCGGGGGTCTGAAGGCAGAGGTCGCCCGACTGGAGGGCTAGAAGCGCGTCACGAGGCGGTAGAGGTCCATGAATTCCTGCTCGTACTTCTCGCCCGCGCTGATCTCCTTGGGGTCCTTCGCCTCGTCAACGATGTAGTCGCCCAGCTTGACGGCGGCGGCCCACATGCTGGTCTTGGCTTTCTTCTGCGGCGCAGACAGTGCCTTGAAGGCCGCGACGAAGGCGTCGAAATCCTTCTGCGCCTGCTCCATCGCCTTTTGAACGTCCTTGTTCTTTACTTCCTTGGGAAACTTGGGAAACTTTGCCTTGGAAAGGTTGGTGGCGGCCATGATGATATCCTTTGGTTCAAAAAACGGGATAGCGACAAACGCCAAGAAAAGTACGGCCACGCGCCCGAGTCGTGCAATCCCTCCCGAGCCGACCGGTCCAGAGGCAAGTGAATGCCGAGTGGTTTAGCGGGCGGCCGAGAGAACTGCCCCCTCCGACCTAGCGAAGGACGCTGCGCACCGCGTCGTGCACGGCAGCGGTCTTTGTGACCAACTGATCGAGCTTTTCGCGGGCCTCTTCAGAAAGCGATCGGTCGTTCTTTTTCTGCCCGGCGGCGCGGTTGAGCTCGTCGTTGAGATCGACGAATTCCTCCGCCTCGGTCTGAAACTTCTTGAGGGATCTCTCGAACTTGCCGAACTCGGAGACCCAGCGTTCCATCTGTCGCTGGATCGCGGGGTCGTCGATGCCGTCCAGTTCCTCGGGGCGGTTGCGGTTGTTCAATCGAAAGGCGGGCATGGGGCATTCCATCAGATTTTGGTTGAATTCGTGTGGTGATGAAAATTTGAACGGCTTCGGCCTGTCAAGTCTCGTGACGAACGTTCCTGTAGGTACCGAAAGCTTTCCTTGACAGAAGTGGATGCGAGGCGGACCCTTGCCCCCCAGTGCAAGCAAAGGGAAGGGAGGCCCGGATGCTCGTCCAACAGATCCTGAAAGCCAAGTCCGACGACGGGGTGGTCACGGTGCAACCCGGATCGACCATAGCGCGGGCGGTCGAAGTGCTGTCCACGCGGCGGATCGGGGCCGTCATCGTGTCGCCCGACGGAAAGCGCGTCGCGGGCATCCTGTCCGAGCGGGACATCGTGCGCGAGCTTGGCCGTCGTGGGGCTGCCTGTCTGTCGGACCTTGTAGACAACGTGATGACGGCCAAGACGATCAACTGCCGGGTCACTGACAGCGCGGATCAGGTGATGGCCAAGATGACCGAGGGCCGGTTCCGCCACATGCCGGTGGTCGAGGACGGGCAGATGGTCGGCCTGATCTCCATCGGCGATGTGGTCAAGGCGCGGCTGTCGGAGCTGTCGATGGAGAAGGACGCGCTGGAGGGGATGATCAAGGGGTTCTGACCCCTCTTGCCAAAGGCTGCGCAATCTTGTTGCGTGGCGCGCGCCAAAGAGTGTGGGCGGATGGTGGAGGACCCATGCGGATCGGACTGTACCCGGGCACCTTCGATCCCGTGACGCTCGGCCATGTGGACATCATCGAGCGGGCGATGGCGCTGGTGGACCGGCTGGTGATCGGCGTGGCGATCAACCGCGACAAGGGACCCCTGTTCAGCCTGGAAGAGCGGGTGGCGATGGTCGAGGCGGAATGCGACCGCGTGCGCGCCCGGGGTGGCGAGATCGTGGTGCATCCGTTCGAGAACCTGCTGATCGACTGCGCGGCGGATGTGGGGGCGGGGGTCATCATCCGGGGCCTGCGGGCGGTCGCAGATTTCGAGTATGAATTCCAGATGGTCGGCATGAACCGCGTGCTGAACCACGACATCGAGACGGTGTTCCTGATGGCCGACGCGCAGCGGCAGGCCATCGCGTCCAAGCTGGTGAAAGAGATCGCGCGGCTTGGCGGGGATGTCTCCAAGTTCGTGCCGGCCCCGGTCAATGCGGCGCTGAAGGCGCGGTTTCATCAGGGGTGATCTGGCATTGGCCATCGCCTTTGCCACGCGCTGGCCTATCCCCGTGTCCGCCGGGACGCCAAATCGTTCCGGCCTGCGCCTGCCTGCCCCCGGGCAGGCGCAGATGCGCCAGCCCCAGTCAGGCGCTGGCCTCTGTTGTGCATGTGTTTACGGTCCAAGCTTGGCTGTTCCAAAGGCGCGGGGCGAAGGCAGTGCCTTCGCTTGTCCCGCACTTGACGCTGCGCTTCGGCTTCGGCGGCAAAGACCATCGTCAAGTGCCCTTAGGCCTGCCCCCAACGCGCCTCGCGCGCCTCGATCCTTGCGATGCGCTCTTCCGTCCGGGGGTGGCTGCGCAGCCAGT
>CAZVIS010000054.1:0-14556 GCA_964627355.1 uncultured Rhodobacterales bacterium | reverse complement strand
CGTCAAACCATCGCGAACTGGCGGTGTTCTTCGTGATCGGGCCGGATACGCTGGTGCGTCCCGTCAATACCGCCCTGACCGAATTCACCGCGACCATCACCGGGCAGGAGGATGGTCGCGTGATCGCGGTCGAGGCGCAGTCCTGGGTGTCGCGGGTCGATGCGACCGGGGCGGCACGGCTGACGCTGACCCTGCTGGCCGAGGTGGATGGCGGGTTCCAGACCTACCGCCTGGCGCTGACCGACACGCCCGCCGACGCGGGGCCGTCACGCCTTGATCCGTTCAGCAACACGGCTGATTTCAGCTTCAAGCAAAGCTGCCCCTCGCCCTTTGACTGCGCGGGCTGCTGCGACTGCCCGCCGGAAGAGGTGGTGGACTATCCCGTCGACTACCTCGCCCGCGATTTCGAGAGCTTTCGTGCCGCACTGTCGGCCTTTGCCGCTGACCGCTATCCGGATTGGGAGGTGGATACGCCTGCCGATTTCGGCGCCATGGTGGCCGAGATGTTCGCGGCCCTTGGGGACGAATTCGCCTTCCTGCAGGACGGGTTCCAGCGCGAGGGCTATCTGGAAACGCTGCGCGAGCGGCGGTCGTTCAGCCAGCTGGCACGGCTTCTGGATTATCGCCCGGATCCCGGACAATCGGCCTCGGGCCTTGTCGTCATGCGGCTCTATGCGGGCGAGACGCGGCCCGCGGGCACCGTCGCGGCGCTGGTTGAACTGCAACCGGGCACCCGCGTCTGGGCGGATCAGGAGGATCGCCCGCCGCTTCCGTTCGAGACGGGCGATAGCCTGGCCGAGATGATGGCCGGGGCGCCCACGCATCCCCTGCACACGCACTGGACCGACCTTGCCGTCTATCAGCCCGACCCCGACCAGCCCTGCCTTGCGCGCGGGGCGCGGGAACTGGTGCTGAGCAATGCCGACCTGCTGTCGCTGCCGTTTCCGGCGGCGGTGCTCGGGGCCGATATCGCGGGCTACTGGCAGGGGCGGACCCTGCTGATCGAAACCCGCCCCGATGCGCCGGACGAACCTGTGCGGCGGCATCTGGTCACGCTGGATGCGCCGGTTACGGTGATGACCGATCCCTTGACCGGCGCCGGGCCGCTGACGCGCCTGCACTGGCGCGAGGAGGATGCGCTGCCCTTTGGCCTCGATCAGGGGCACGCTTTCGTCAGCGCTAATCTGGTGCCGGTGCGCGCAGGCGCCGCGCGAGCCGAGGATTTCGTGGTGGGCGACAGCACGGACCCCACGCTCGCCGCCCTGCCGCGCAGCCTGGAACGGCAGGGCCCGATGGCCGCCGACGGCTTTCGCCCGGTGATCCACCGCCATTCGCTGGCCGCAACGGCGGCCGAGGGGTTGGACTGGACCGAGATCCGCGATGCGGCAGGCGCCGTATCCTATGCGCCCGAGGTTGCCCTGCAACAGCTCGACCCTGCGGCGGGGCTTGCGCCGGTGACCGCCTGGACGGTCGGGGATGCGCCCCTGTCGCTGGCCGCAACGGACGAGGCGGCGACAGTTGAGCCGGGGCTTTACGGGGTGGTGGCGAGTTTTGACCGGGATGGTCAGAGGATCATCCACCGCGACTACATCGGGGACCCGGGCTATACGCTGCGCTTTGGCGATGGGACCTTTGGGCGTATCCCGACGGCGGGCGATGTGTTCCGCGTCACCTGGCGGTCGGGGCCGGGGCGGGCGGGCAACCTGCCGCAGGGCACGATCACCCGGCTGGCCGCGCCGCCCGACGCGCCGCCGCCCTTGCGCGCGCTGCCCGTCTCCGTGCAGGGCGTGCGCAATCCCTTTGCCCTGACCGACGGGCGCGATCCCCAGTCGCTGGAACTGGCCAAGCGCATCGCGCCCGCGCTTTTCAAGTCGGAAACCTACCGCGCCGTGCGGAACGAGGATTACCGCGCGCAGGCCGAGAAGCTGCCTTGGGTGTCGCAGGCAGGGGCGGTGACGCGCTGGACCGGGGCATGGGCCACCACCTTTGTCTCGGCCGATCCGGAAGGCGCGTTCGAGATCAGCGAACCGCGCCTGGCCGAACTGAACGCCCGGATGGGGGCGGTCCGGCAGGTCGGGCGGCCGGTGATCGTGCGCCAGCCGGTGTTTGTGCCGCTCGACCTCAGGATCGCGGTCTGCGTCGCGCCGGGCTTTGCCTTTGGCGATGTGTCGAAGCGCATCCTTGCGGCGCTGTCGCCGCCGGGCGGGTTCTTCGATCCCGACCGCTTTACCTTTGGCACCCCCTTGCGCCGCGCGGATCTCGAGGCGGCGGTGGCCGGGGTGCAGGGCGTGCGCGCAGTATTCGGCATCGCGCTTCGCCAGCGCGGGCTGACCGGGTGGCAGCGGTTCACCGGCGACACGATCACTGCAGCAGGAAACCGGATCCTCAAGGTCGAGAACGATCCGACACGCCCGGGCCAGGGCTCGATCCGCATCTATCCCGAAACCTTGCCCGAACCGGTGGAGGCGATGCCATGACGCTGTGCCCCTGTGACGGCCATAGCCCGCCGGTTCTGGCCCCGATCGCCCCGGGCCTTGCGCGCCTGCCGCGCCAGATCGGCCTCTTCGGGCAGTTTCGCGCCGATCTGCTGGCGGGGGTGCGCAGACAGCCCGCGCTGCGCGACTGGCGCGCGCGGGATGCCGAGGATTTCGGGCTGATGCTGCTGGAATTCTGGGCCTATGTGTCGGATGTCACGGCCTTCTACACCGCCGAACATGCGCAGGACCTGTACCTGCAGACCGCGCGGGGGGATGTGCCCTTGCGCCGCCTTGTCGCGCTGATCGACCATGTTCCCCGCCCGGCGGTGGCGACCGAGGCGGTGCTGGCCGCGCTGCTCGATGGGTCGGACCCGGTGACGGCTCTGGCGGGGGCGGCCTTCCTGTCGGATGCCATCGATGACACTCCTCCCCAGACCTTCGAGCTTGGCGCCGACACCACGCTCGACCCCTTGCGCAATGCCTGGGCACTGGTGCCGCCGCGCGACACGTTCTGGCGACCGGATGCCATCCTGATTGACCCCGGCACGCGCAACATGGCCGAGAGCAGCGTGATCGTGGTTGATGCCGGGGCCACGGCGCGGGCGGCGGTGACGGTCAAGACGTTGACGCCCGAGACGGCGCTGGATGGGGCGAGCTATCTGCGGCTGGAGGTGGACGCGCCCACGCGCCTGCCTGCGGGGCCCTTGACGGTGGATGACGTGCGGCTTTGGGCCTTCACCCAGTCGGCGCCCGTCACCACGGCCACCGGGACGACCATCCAGCTGGCCGGGCTTTATCCACAGCTTCGGGCGAGCGACCTTGTGGTGGTCGAGGATACGCGGCTGGACGGCGCGCTGCCGCCCGAGGTTCGGACGGTGACGAGTGCCACGCCGGGCCTTGGCGCGTCCATCACCAGCGGATCGGGGACGAGTGCGGTGACTGTGCCGGGACCGCCCGAGACGGTCGTTGTCCTGTCGGCGGCAAGCGCGATCCCCGCCGCCAATGCCCGTCTGCTGTTCGGGCGGGTGCGGGCAGGGCGGGTCGCGGCACCGGCGCGCATCACGCTGACGGGGGCGGACCTGCTGACGCCGCTGTCGCTGAAGGGCGCGGTCGAGGCGCCTGCGCTGACGGGCGCTGGCGAGGTGCTGGTGAAGGGGGCGGCTGATCTTGGCCTGCGGGTGCCGGGGGATGTGCAGATCGACGCGGGCACCGGTCGCAGCATCCTGCTGCCCGGCGGCAGCTTTACCGGCGATCCTCTGGCGCTGCGGATGCCGGTGCAGGTGCATGGCAACGTCCTGCACGTCACGCGCGGCAAGTCGGTGGACGAGGTTCTGGGCAGCGGGCAGGGCCCTGCCGTGCCGTTCCAGACCTTTACCCTGGCCAAGTCGCCCCTGACCTATGTATTCGACCCCGCAGCCCCGGGCGGGCGGCGGTCCACGCTGCAGCTCTGGCTTGACGGGATCGAGTGGACCGAGGTGCCGAGCCTGTTCACCGCCGGCCCGGATGACCGGGTGTTCACCGTCAGGCTCGACGCCGCCGGGAAGGCCACGATCACCACGGGTGGCGAAGGGTTCGGACGGCCCGCGCCCAAAGGCGTGCAGAACGTCTATGCCCGCTATCGCCATGGCGCGGGCGATCCGGTGCCGGGGGCGAACCAGATCCGGCAGATGTCGGGCGCGGTGCCGGGCCTGCGGCGCGTGTTCAACGTGACGCCCGCCTTTGGCGGCGCGCTGGCCGACCAGCCGGGCGATATCCGATGGAACGCGCCCGCGACCTCTGCCGCCTTCGACCGCGCGATTTCGGCCAGCGACTTTGCCGCGCTGGCGCGGGACTGGGGGGCGCTGGCGGCGGTGGCAGTGACGGAATGGGTGCCGTCGGCGCTGCGCGAGGGGGTCGTCGTCACGGCGGTCTTCAGCGGCGACACGCCCGCGCCCGAGGATCTGGCGGCGCTGCAGGCGCATCTGGCCGCCCGCGCGGCAGAGGCCACGCCGATCCGCGTGGTGGCTGCGGTCAAGGTCGGCGGAGAGCTGCGCCTGTCCTGGCGCTGCGCGCCCGATGCCTCGGCCGCGACCGTGGCGGCGGCGCTGACAACCGCCTTTACCGATCCCTTTACCGGCGCCCTTGCCCCGCGCCGGGCCGAGGTGGGCGGGCCGGTCTTCCGCTCGGCGCTTCTGGGCGTGGCGGGGCAGGTACCCGGGGTGGACACGCTGCTGTCGCTGACGCTGGACGGAGCGCCGATGCCCCTGCGCCTTGGCTTGCCGCTGCACGGCTATTTCGCGCCCGTTTTCGTGGCCGAGGAGGTTCCCGCATGACCCTGTGCAGCCCGATCCCCGCCCGCCCCACCATCCCCGCCCGCGACGGCTATGCCGCCTATTACACCGAAAAGCTGTGGTCCTGGGTGCCGGAGTTCTACCGGACCCTTGATGCCGAGGCGCCCTCGCTGGGCCAGTTGCGGGCATTGATTGAACTGGTCGGCGAAGAGGCCGCGATCCTGCGGCGCGACATCGACCGGCTGTGGGACGACACGGCGATCGAGCTGTGCGACGACTGGGCAGTGGCCTATCTGGGCGCGCTGGTGGGCGCGATGCCACTGAGCATGGGAAACCCGCGCGGCAACCGGCTGGCGGCGGGTCGGGCCATCGCCTACCAGCGGCGCAAGGGGACGCCCGCCGTGGTGCAGATGGCGATCCGCGACATCGCCGGGGTCGAAGGCGTGGTGGTCGAGGCGTTCCGCCGTCTGACCCGGTTTCCGCACCGGCTGGACATCGACGCGATTGCACGGGGGCCGGTGACGGCCACGCCCGGCGGCGGGTTCGCCAACCTGCATTCGCCCCGCAGTGGGGCGCTGATCGACACCGGCTTTGACGAGGTCGCGCATTTCCCCGATCCGCGCCGCCTCCGTGGTCCTTATGGCCGCTATGGCCTGCGCAAGGTGAACCTGCACCTGTATCCCTATCGCGCCGTGCAGATCGAACTGCCAACGCCGCAGGAGATCACGCCGACCCGCTTTACCCTCGACCCCTCGGGGCGGGACGTGCCGCTGTTCCAGCGCGGCCAGACCTCGGACCGCCCGCCGGACGCGGTGCGCGAGGTGGACCTGCCCGTTGCCATGACCTGCCGACGCCTGAACGCCACGCAGCACCGCATCACCGCCGAGGCCTTGGCGGCGATCAACGATCCGGGGCTGGATACGGCGCTGGCCCCGCTGATCGGGGTGACCTTTGCCAGCGCCGATGCCTTTCGCCGTGTCGCCTTCGGGCGCCTCACGGCCGCGCAGCGCACCACTTTTGCGGCGGCGCTGCTGGACGCCACGCTGCTGGCGGAGGCGCCGAAGGCTGTCCTGTGGGGGGACAGCCTGTCCCTGACCAACAGCGCCGAGAATGTGGACGCCGATCTGACGCCTTCGCGGGTGACGGGGGCGAGCCTTGCGGACTGGCAGGCAGGGCTGACCCTTCAGCCCTATGTCGCACTGGCCGTCGATCCGGCGACCGGGCGGATGATCCCGGGGCCTGCGCTGGCGGCGCGGCCCGTGTTCGTAGACCGGCTGCATCTGGGCGTCTTTGATGCGATCGGGGCGACCGGGATGCGGGCCGAGGCGGCGCCCCTGACCACGCCAGACAGCACGCTGCCTGCAGGGCCGACCGGGGCCGGGGGCGGCTTTACCGGGGCGGGGCCGGTTGCGGTGGCGCTGCCCGCACCGCTGACGGGGGTGCGCCGCTTTGCCACCTCTCGCACCTACGAGCCTGCGCTGCCCGTCGGCCGCAGCTTCACCGGCATCACCAACGCAAGGCTGGATGCCGCCGAGGGGACGCGGCCCTTTGTCCGCTTCCGACCGGCGGCCGGGACGCTTGACATCACCTTCCGCGCGGCGGCGCCGGTTGCGGGCCAGTCCCGCACGCTGGAGATTGACGGGCTTTGGATCGGCATGATGGCGGCGGCGGTGGTGCCGCAGGTGCTGGCCGATGCGGCACTGCCTGCGACGCCCATCCTGGCCCGGCTGATCCTCGACGGCGATTTCGACGCGGTCACCTTGCGCAACTGCACCATCGACCCGGGCGGCGAGCGTGCCCGCGCCACCCCCCTGCAAGCCGTCGCGATCCCTATCGTGCGGATCGAGATCGAAGGGCAGGTGGATACCCTCTTGATCGACCGCTGCATCACCGGCCCGATCTGGGAGACGAACGTCACCCCGGAACTGAGCAACCCCGGCCAGATCGAGATCCGCGACAGCATCGTGCAGTCGATCCTGCCGGGCGGCGTGGCGATCCAGACGCGGCTCGGGCAGGTGCGCCTTGTGCGCGCGACCGTCCTGGGCCGGGTCGAGGTGGCGCGGCTGGACGCAACTGACAGTCTGATCACCGGGCGGACGCGGGTGACCGACGGCCAGCACGGCTGCTTCCGCTATTCGGCGACACCGCGCCCCGGCGCGGTGCTGCCGCCGCAGTTTGAATCCTTTGTGCCACAAGAGTTCCCGCAGCACTGGATCCGCTCGCGCCGCTTTGGCGATCCCGATTTCGCGGTGCTGTCGGGCACTGCCCCCGTTGCGATTGCGCAAGGGGCCGAGAACCGGGCCGAGATGGGCGCCTTCAACGCGCGGGCCCTTGGCATCGCGCTGTCGGACCTTTCGCGGCAGGCGCGCGACCTGCTGCCGGTGGGCCAGACCCCACAATACATTCTCGAACATCCCGTTTCAAATCTGGAGGACAGGCCATGAAGGGCGATATTTCCGCCGATTTCCACGTTCCGGCCAAACGGTTCTCGGGCGTGCGCGCGCAGGCCGGGCGGGTGCTGACCGACGCCGATTTCAACGCGGCCTTCGATGTGCTGGACAGCACGATGGAAACGCTGGTGCGCACGCTGCTCTGCGCGGCAGGAAGTCCGGATCAGGGCTTTCGGATCCAGTCGGCGACGCCGGTGGCGCTGGCGCTGCCGGGCGGGGGCGTGCGCAACACCTATCGGGTCGAGGTGGCGCCGGGTACGTTCGTTCTGGGCGGACGGGCGACGCTTCTGTCCTCGGTCACCGGGTCGCTGGCGCAGTCGGACTGGCTGAGCCTGCTGCTCACCCCCAACGAACTGCCACCCGCGCCTGCGGCAGGGCGCACTGATCTGGTCTGGCTGGAGCAGGTGGAGCGCCCTGTCCGGTCGGTCGAGGACCGCGAGCTGCAGGAGCGCGCGCTTGGCAGCGCCGACACGACCACGCGGCTGCGCCCGCAGTTGCGGCTGCGCGTGCTGGCGGATGTCCCCGCCGATTGCAGCGTAGCCGCGACCACCTTGCGTGAGACGCTGCGCCTTGGCGGCCATGCCCTGAGTGCGGACGGGACCGAGCTTCTGTCCGGCGCCCGGCTGGGGCTGGCCTTTGTTGAGGATGGGCCGGGCCTTGACCCTTGCGCACCTGCGGGGGCGGCGGGCTATCTGGGGGCCGAGAACCAGACGCTGAAGGTGATGCTGACCGCGCCGGGCCGCTTTGTCTGGGCCTGGGACCATGGCGAGCCCCTGTACCGCGTGCAGGTCGATGCGGTGACGGGCGAGGTGGTGTTCCTGACCGAACCGCGCGATCCGGTGCTGTACCCGATCCCGGGGCAGGGGATCGAGATCCTGCCCTGGGACGTGCTTCTGCCCAATGCCGAAAAGGCGGCGGCACCCCTTGGCCATCTGGCGCGGCTGACCGGGCACTATGACCCCCAGACCCGCCGCATCGCCTATGATGGCAGCCTGCCTGCGACATGGCAGGCCTGGCTGAACGCGCTGCCCGCCACGATGCTGGGGCGGGACGACACGCCGCCACGCTTTTTCTATGCCCGCATCTGGCAGGCCCCGACCGTGGGTGCAGGCCCCGACCAGCCGACCGGCGCGGGCCTCGTCCTGCCAGAGACCGGGATAGCGCTGCATTTTGCGGGGCAGGGGGTGCCCGGCGATTACTGGACCGCATCCCTGCGCCCCGACGCGCCCGAGGTGGTGCAGCCCTGGAACCTGATGATCGACCCCGCAGCGGGCGAGGTGCCGGTGGCGCCCCCCATCGGTCCACGCCGGTTCCATGCGCCGCTTGGCCTTGTGACCTGGCCTGCGGCGGGGGGTCCGGCGGTCATCGCCGACTGCCGCAACCGGTTCCGCAGCCTGTGCCGGATCAAGGGCTGCTGCACCTATCAGGTGGGCGACGGCCACCGGTCCTTTGGCGATTTCAACTCGATCCAGGAGGCGGTGGAGGCCTTGCCGGTCGAGGGGGGCGAGATCTGCCTTCTGCCGGGCACGCACCGGGGGCGGGTGGACCTGACGGGGCGGCGCGACATCACCATTCACGGCTGCGGCTATCGCAGCATGATCGAGATCGCGGCCGATCCGAACCGTCCCTTCCGCCCGGGCATCCTGCTGGACCGCGCCAGCGGCATCCGCTTTGCCGATTTCGCCATTTCGGGCGCCGGAGGGCCGGTCTTTGGCGCCGCCGAGCGGTGTGAGGCGATCACGCTGGAACGGCTGCGCATTCTGGCCCGGCAAACGGCGGCAGTGGCGCTGGCGCGGGTCGAGACGCTGAGGATCGAGGACTGCGAGATCGAGGCCGAAGAACTGCCCCGCGCGCTGGAGGCGGCCGACATCGCGGGCCTCTTGCCCCTCATCTTCGCGGCGGGCAACGAGATCGAGATCGTGGCGAACCGCATCGCCGTGCGCGGGCGCGACCTGAACCGCAACCGCATCGCCCTCGGCGGCATCCAGATCGGCGGGCGGAGCGAGGGCATCCGGATCGAGGACAACCGGATCGAGGGGGGCAACGGCAACGGCATCACGCTGGGGTCCCTCTTACCGCCGCGGGGCGCGCAGGGGCAGGACCTGGTGATCTACTTCCCGCCCTGGATCACCATCGACGAGGACGGCTGCGTCAAGGTCACCCCCGGCGGCACCGTCACAATTCCTGGACAGGACACGCGCGAGCCGCCGCAAAGCGCAGGCCCCCTGCGCGACCTTCGCATCCGCGACAACCGCATCCTGAACCACGGCGGATCTGGCATCACCGTCGCGCACTGGTTCATTCCGACCGCCGGTGACGACATCGGCCGTCTGGATGACATCGAGATCGACGAGGTCGAAATCGACGACAACCTGATCCTCGGCTGCATGCAGGTGGGCCTCAGTGCGGCACTGCCGATCGAGGCGGCCTTCAACTCGGGTTATGGCGGGATCGCGCTGTCCTCGGCCACCGACATCCGGATCCACAACAACCAGATCCGCGACTGCGGCGGCAGCGGGCGGTCGCCGATCTGCGGCATCTACATCCGCTTTGCCGAGCGCCTGCAAATCCGCGAGAACCGCATCTCGGACAACGGGCGTCCGGCCAGCCTGACCGACCCACTTCTGGTCGGCAACATCGGGGGGATCGTGCTGTCGCATGTGGACGGGGTCGAGCCCGACCTTGGCCGCGCCGTGCGCGAGGTGCCTGCCGCACTGATCGCGGGCAACACCGTCGTCGCCCCCGAAGGCCGCGCGCTGGAAATGTTCGGCACCGGCCAGATGCTGGTGCAGGGAAATGCCCTGACCTCGCACGGCAACAACATCGGCGGCGTGATCCTGATGCTGCTGTTCACCCTGCTAAACCGCGATGTCGCGGTCGGCGACCCGGTGACCGACGAACAGGTCGAGGCGCAGTTCCGCGCCGCCATGGCGCAGATCGGCGGGTCGGCCGTCCTGATCCTGAACACCGGAATCGACCCAAATCTCGCTCTGTTCGGGATGTCGGCCTCGTCCTTCTCGGACGTGGGCACAGTCGCGGTCCCGGCAGCAGGCGGCGACCTTGCAACGGCGACCGGCCCGTCGGCGCTGTTGTCCAACCGGGGCACGGCGGACGTGCGCGCGAACCTGCGGCTACCCGGCGGCCCGGTCTCCTTCGCCGACAACATGGTGCTGTTCGATGCCCTGTCCGAGGCGCTGACGATCTCGCTTTGCGCGGTCGCGATCATCTCGTTCGACGATGTGGGGATGCATGACAACCACTGCGCGGTGGACCTGACCGCCGATTTCGTGCTGGTCAACGCGTTTGTGGTGGGCCTTTCGTCCTGCCGGGTCATCGGCAACCGCTTCCGCGAGATCCTGACGCCGCCCGACGACAACCGCCGCTTTGCCGTGCCGACCACCATCCTGTCCTGCGCAAGCTTTGGCCTCTTGAACGCGACCGAACTGAACCAGGGCACGCACTGCTTCCTGGCCATGGGTGCGAAGAAGCCGCGCGTTCTGATGAGCACCGACCCGCTCCGGGCAATCCTCGATACCAACCGCACAACGATCGACGACGATGCCTGCAACTTTTTCCGGCAGCTGAGCGCCGCCATTGGAACCGAATAAGGGAGACCGGACATGGCCAAGCGACTGGATGAGATGCTCCTCTCCCTGCTGAACGACCCTGAAACAGCGGCCGCGCAGGCCGACCTTGCGCAGGCAGTCACGCTGTCGCGGCAGGCCCTTCTGCTGCGCCAGCGGGCCGGGGCGGCGGCGGCGCAGGTGCGGCGGGCCCGGGAACGGGGGGCGGATGAGGGCGAGGTGGCCACGCTGGAGGCCAGGGCCAAGGGGCGCCTTTCGCGGCTGGAGGCCGCCGAGACGCAAGCCGCCGCTGCCGACCTCCGCCGCCCTTTCCCGCAGGAGGGACGCGCGCAGGTCTTCGGGCGGGCGACGGGCGCGGTCGAGAAGCCGCCGCTGACCGCCGCCATCCTGACCGCGCAGGGCGAGGTCGCCACCCGCGCCGTCGTACTGGACAGCGGCGCCTTTCATCTTGTGGCGGAAGGGGCGCTGAAAGGCGTGCGCGTGCAGCTTTCGGATGGCGTGGGCCGCGTGCTGTGGCGCAGCGCCGGGCCCGTGGATGTGCCCGCCGGAACCGTGCTTTACATCGATGCCACCCTTTCCGCCCCCGCACCCGAACCCGGCCCGGTGCCCGCCGCACCCCAGATGCCCTACCTTGTGGGTCAGGGCGAAGGCGTGGCGCGTGCGCTGCTCGACCGGCTTGGCGTGGCCGAGGTGGCGATCGAGGACAGCGTGGCCGAGGGTCAGCCCGGCATCGTCATCGCGCAGAAACCGCGTGCGGGTGCGGCGCTTGGCGACAAGGCCAAGGTCAGCCTGACCGTGCGCCGCGCCAGAGGCGATGCGCCCGAGCAGCGCTTTCTGCCCGGCCTTGTCGGCCGTCCCCTCGCCGAGGCCGAGGCGGTGCTGAAGTCGCTTGGCCTGCGCAGCACCGTCCGGCGGCAGCCCGATGCCGGTCCAGCCGATGTCGTGCTGGCGCAGGAGCCGAAGGAAGGCACGCCACTGGACGACCTGCGCTCGGTCGAACTGACCGTGTCGCGCGCGGTGGAGACCCCGCCCGAGACGGTGGTGGTTCCCGAGGTGACGGGCAAGGCAGGAGGGTTGGCGCTGGAATTGCTGAAGGCAGCCGATCTTGGCGCCGAGGTGACCGAGACTGCCGATCCCGCCGCAGGTCCGGGCGTCGTCGCACAGGACCCCAAGGCCGGCAGCACGGTACCGCGACGCTCGACCGTCAAGGTCACCGTCAACACGCCGCCGGAACCCGACCCTGGCGTTGTTCTTGTCCCGAACCTCGTGGGCGGCACGGCGGCTGCGGCGCGCAAGGTCCTGTCCGATCTGGGCCTGAAGGCCGCAGTCGATACTGCCGACGACGCGGCGCCGAAAGGCACTGTTTTGCGGCAGGACCCCGAAGCCGGGCAGCAGGTGGCGCCCGGCAGCACGGTCTCGCTGATGCTGAGCAGCGGAAGGGCGGCTGACGTGCCCGACCTCGGCACGCTGATCGCCCGCATGGCTGCAGACCCGCGCGTCAAGGAGGCCGATCTGGGGACAGAGCGGCTGGAGGCGCTGTTCAAGACCGCCGATGTCACGACGCTCGACGCGGCAAAGGCGCTCGCCGAGGGCACGGCGAAAGACATCGCGACGCGGACCGGTCTGGCCGAACCGGCCCAGGCCACTGTCTTTCGCACGGCCCTGCGCGCGGCGCTGAAGGCGCTTGGCTGATGGCGGTCGCGGCCCTTGCCCGGCCCTCGCCTGCGGCGCGCGGGGCTGCGCCCGCCGGTCCGATGGCGCGGGGCAAGGCAGGGCTGCCCTTCGGCGGCGTCCTGCAGGCCAAGACGATCCTTGGCCCCGCGCAGGACCGTTACGAGCGCGAGGCCGACCGTGCGGCGGCGCATGTGGTGGGCGGTCGTGCGGGACTGCCGGGGCTGTCGGCGCTGCCGCAGGTCCTTGGCGGTGGCGCGGCGCAGCGGGCCTGTTCGGCCTGCGGGGGGGACGACGAAACCTCGCGCCGCCGCGTGCAGCGCAAATGCGCCTGCGGGGCGTCAGAGGGCGAGACCTGTTCCTGCGACAAGAAGAGCGAGGAAGAGCATCCCGAACTGCAGATCGACCGCCGCGCCAAGGCCGCGCCGCAAGCCGGGGCCGATCCTTTGCAGGCCGTCGATCAGGTGGTGCGCGGCGCGGGCCGCCCGCTGCCCAATCCGGTGCGGCAGGATATGGAATCCTCGTTCGGGCGCAGTTTCTCGCATGTCCGCATCCATGACGGGCCGCGCGCCGCTGCCTCGGCCGAAGGGATCGGCGCGCATGCCTATACGGTGGGCAACCACATCGCCTTCAACCGCGGCCAGTACCAGCCGGGCACCGAAAGCGGGCGGTTCCTTCTGGCGCATGAACTGGCCCATACCGTGCAGCAGGCGGGCGCCCCGACGATGGCCCAAGGGGCGGCTCGGATCAGCAGCCCCGCCGACCGGCACGAGGCGCAGGCCGACCGGGCCGCGACGGCAGCCCTGACCGGCGCCGCTGTGCCCGGCCTCAGCCCCGGCGCGGCGCCGATCAGCCGCTACAGCATCGGGGAGTTGGGCGACGACCTGCTTTCTGCGGGCGAGGCCGTGCTGGATGCGGGCGAGGCGGTGGTCGATGCGGGCGCCGACCTGGTCGATACGGCGGGCGATGCGCTTGGCGGTCTTTACGACCGGGCGGCGGCCATCGCGGCGGCGGTGCGCGGGGCCGTGTCGCTGGACGGTACGACGCTGGTGATCTCGGTGCCGCAGTTCAATCCCTGCCCCGAACTCGCCTTCGACATGCAGCTGAGCGACCTTGGCCTTGCGCCCTCGCTGTACTTCCCGGTGGTGGCGGGGGGGCTTGGCATCGGGATCGTCGATGTGGTGGGGGTGCTGGGGATCGAGGTGGCGCTGGACCCCGGGTTCGGCTTCAACCTGGCCGGATGCACCTTCGGCCCTGGCGAGATCCGCATCGACCCGCTGTCGGGCAGCACCTCGGTCAGCGGGGCGCTGTCGGTCACGGGGGCGTCGATGGTCAGCCTGGGCGGCGATATCGGCGTGGCGGGGGACCTTTACGCGGTGATCGCCTGGCCGGATCCGCCGTTCATCATCACCGTGCCGCTGATCGGGCTGTCGGTCGGGGGCACCTACCAGCTGATGATGCAGATCGGCGGGACCCTGTCGGGGGCCTTCAGCACCTCGGTCGGGCTCGGCGGCGTGTCGTCGGCCAGCCTCATCACCGGCGATGTGGGCGTGGGGATGGATCTGGCCTATGGCCTGTATGGGTCACTGCGGCTTTTGGGGTTTGATCTGTGCCGCGTCGGCTGGCCGCTGGACAGCAAGCATTGGGACGCGGCGGCGAGCTTTACCCTTTCCACCGCCGCCAGCGTCAATTCGGGCGGGCTGTCCTTCGCCTTCGGGCTGACTGCGGGACCGATGGCAACCAACCCGCTGGACGACCTTGGTTTTGCCTTCGACGAATCACGCCTCGAGGACGACTGCGTGATCTGCGACTTCCTGACGACGATGGGGCTGATGCCGGGGCAGAACGGGATCAACTGGGCAAATCCAACCTACCAGGCCAAGCTCATTCGGCTTGGCGGGCCGCGGCCTGATGTGATGGCGCGCGACCCCGGACTGGCCAGCGGCGCCAAGTGCCGGGGTGCCTGCGGGATCGACTGCCCCGAGAACAACTGCGATCAGCCGACCGACCTTGTGATCTGCCAGAACGTCGGCGACGGGCACGAGTGGCACACCTATCACAACTATGCCACTTGCGGCGTGGCGCAGGGCTGCCTTGACCACGA